>UQFC01000044.1 GCA_900540335.1 uncultured Clostridium sp.
TCCAGCGCGTCGGCGTGACGCTGGACCCCTCCCTGCTCTCTCCCACCGGTGACGCCGACACCATCGAGGATAAGGAGACGCTCGTCTCCGACCTTATCGAAACACTGACCGACACCGGCATCGACACCGAGGATACCGCCCGCTGGAATGTGGCATAGTCTCCCGCAGGCCGTCTCTTACGAGATGGCCTGCTCTTTTTCTACGAGGTCACTCTGCCTCTTGCAGCAGCTCCTCCGGCATTTGCCACCAGCATAGGAGTCTCAACCTCCAGGAAGCCCTGTCCATCCAGATAACGGCGGATACAGCTGATGATTTTAGAACGCATTACAAAGGTTTTGCGCACATCCTCATTCATAATCAGATCCGTATATCTCTGGCGATACCGCATATCTGTGTTGGTCAGTCCATGATACTTCTCCGGCAGAACCTGCAGACTCTTGGAAAGCAGGGTTACGCTGTGAGCATGAATGGAAATCTCTCCCATCTTTGTCGTGAAAACAATACCCTTCACGCCGACGATATCACCGATATCCATACGTTTGAATTCCTTGTAGGCTTCTTCACCCAGATCATCTCTGGCCACGTAGCACTGAATATCGCCCTTCAGATCCTGAACGTTGCAGAAAGAGGCCTTTCCCATCACGCGCTTGGACATCATACGTCCGGCAATGGAAACCTCTTTTCCTTCCCACTGGCTGTAATCATCTTTTACATCAGTGCTGTGTACGGTTACATCATATTTGGTAATCTGGAACGGATCCTTTCCGGCTGCCTGAAGCTCTGCCAGCTTCTCCCGGCGAACCTTTAACAGCTGATTCAGATCCGGCTCCTGCTGCTTCTTCTGCTGATTCTGCTCTGCCATGTTTTTCTTTACTCCTTCGTTCTAATTGGATTATGATACTCTCTGAATTTCCAGGACCTTGTACTGGATCACTCCGGCCTGTGTCTCCACGTCAACCACATCTCCTGCCTTTTTGCCCATAAGAGCCTGACCTACAGGAGACTCGTTAGAAATCTTATTCTGAAGGCTGTTTGCCTCAGTGGAACCTACAATGCGGAACTCCATTTCCTCATCAAAGTCCACATCATATACGCGTACCTTACAGCCAATGCTGATCTTGTCCAGATCAATCTCGTCCTCATCTACAACCTCTGCATTCTTCAGAAGCTTCTCCAGCTCCTCAATACGCAGCTCAATGTCACGCTGCTCATCCTTTGCAGCATCATACTCGGCGTTCTCAGATAAATCGCCCTGCTCACGAGCTTCTTTGATTTTCTGTGCTACCTCACGACGACGGTTCACCTTCAGTTCCTGCAGTTCATCCTCATACTGTTTCAGTCCTGCATATGTTAAAATGTGTTTCTTCTCTGCCATGATGCTTATTTCCTTCCTTTTTACTAACCTGCTGCGGAGCTGTAGAACTCTGTGTTCTTTCTGATAAACATATCTAACCCCTCAGTTCCGCAACGCTGCATTCCAAACATTATATCCCAAAGGCAATCAGTTGTCAAGAACCGGAAAGCCCCTGTTTTCAAGGGCGGAACGCATTTTTCCGCCTCGTCTGCCGCCAGACCTTATCCGGCTGTTTCCGGATTCTGTTCTGTACTGTTTCAGATCCCTTCCGGCAGCATTTTGTGCTCCTTCAGCATACTGTGAAGTTCCTCTAACGTCTCCAGCGTATTACACTGGAGACGTATTCCTGCTGAGTGGCGAAGGCCTGCCGTATACCAGGCAATATGCTTGCGCATTTCCTTCATTCCAAGGTTTTCTCCCTTTCTTTCCGTCTGCATCTGTGCATGGCGGTAAATCATTCCGCCAATTTCTCTGCTGTCCGGCTCCGGAAGAAGCTCCCCTGTATCCAGGTAATGATTCAGTCTGTGAAACAGCCAGGGATTTCCTCTGGCGCCCCGTGCTATCATCAGGCCGTCACAGCCGGTCTCCTGAAGCATCCGTTTTCCGTCCTCAGGCGTGAAAATGTCACCATTTCCAATCACCGGAATCTTCACAGCCTCTTTCACCTGACGGATAATCTCCCAGTCTGCCTTACCTGCATAAAACTGCTCCCTGGTTCTTCCGTGAACTGCCACGGCAGCCATACCGCAGGCTTCTGCAATTTTCGCAATTTCCACTGCGTTCACCGAGGAATCATCAAACCCTTTCCGGAATTTGACTGTCACAGGCTTGTGTACCTTTTTTACAAGAGCTGTGAAAATCTCCTCCGCCAGTTTAGGGTTTTTCATCAGGGCAGAACCCTCTCCGTTATTCACTACCTTCGGCACAGGGCAGCCCATATTGAAATCAATAATATCAAAGGGGCCGTCTTCAATCAGGTGCGCCATATCGCTGACAATCTCCGGATCAGAGCCGAAAAGCTGTACGGAAACAGGACGTTCTCCCGGTGTCACCTCTAAAAGTTCCCGCGTATTGCGGTTTTTATAGAGAATCGCCTTGGCGCTTACCATCTCTGTGCAGAGCAGTCCGCAGCCCTGCTCCTTGCAGAGAATCCGAAACGGAAGATCCGTCACTCCGGCCATCGGCGCCAGAATCAGATTATTATCCAGCTCTACATTTCCGATTCGAAGCCTGCGTTTTCCTGTCCCTCCGGCTTTCTCACTGCCGCAAAGCTCCTTCCCGGGGATTCTGTCCTCTGCCATCATTCCTCCTGTCCCTCCGGGCTTTCTCCCAGGAAAAATACCCGGTAATAGGTTTCCAGGGCCTGCAGAAATTCCTGCCCCTCTCTTCTCATCTGTTTAATCTTTAAATCTGCCCCGATTTCATCATAATATCCGTCATATTCTGAGGTGGTATGTTTAAATTCCAGAGTTCCGTCTTCTGTAAATTCCAGCGTCAGGATTCCTCCGCACTCCTCTGTAAACCAGACGCACATAACCTGAAGCTGTCGTTTTACCGCATCCGGCAGATTTTCAAAGTCTTCATTAAAATAATACTTTCTTTCGTAGCTGTTAGAACCACAAAGTACCGTTGTTTCTCCATTCTCCGGCATTCTAATCCTCCTTTTCCGGCTTTCCCTTCTCATCCTTCCCTCTTCCCTGCCGAACCATCAAAATTCTGTTCCGTCCGCAAAGCCGAAGAATGCCCGGTGGCTGATTCCACCGGGCCTTTATTTTTCTGTTTCAAGCTTTTTTCTGTGTGCGCCAGCCCTTTTCCTGCTGTTATTTTACCAGCATCTTGGCAATCTCGTACTGATCCTCCGGAATATCCTTCTTCATCTGAAGAGCTTCCTGGATATCCAGGTCTACATACTGACCGCTCCGGTAAGCCACAACGCGGTTGCTCTTGCCCTCACAGAGAAGCTCAGCCGCCTTAGCGCCCATAATAGAAGCAAATACACGGTCCTTACAGGTCGGTGTACCGCCTCGCTGCATGTGTCCCAGAATCGTTGCTCTGGTCTCAATTCCCGTAGCTGCCTCAATTCGTCTTGCCATGGAGGTAGAGTGTCCGATACCCTCTGCATTGATAATAATATTATGCTTCTTTCCGCTCTTGCGGTTTGCAATAATCTTATTGATCAGGGTCTGCTCGTCGCCGTCATACCGCTCCGGAAGAAGAATATCCTCAGCGCCGTTGGCAATACCGCACCACAGGGCAATATATCCTGCATTACGTCCCATAACCTCAATAATACTGCAGCGCTCATGAGAGGTAGAGGTATCACGAACCCGGTCAATGGCCTCCATTGCCGTATTCACTGCTGTATCAAAACCAATCGTATACTCAGAACATCCTACATCCAGGTCAATGGTTCCCGGTACACCAATGGTATTGATTCCCAGTGCTGCCAGCTTTCCTGCTCCCCGGAAAGAACCATCGCCGCCGATTACCACAATACCGTCAATTCCATGCTTGCGGCAGATCTCTGCACCTGCCTGCTGTCCCTCCGGTGTAGTGAATTCCATACATCTTGCAGTATATAAAATTGTTCCTCCGCGGTAGATGATATTGGAAACACTGGTGCTCTCCATATCTACGATCTCTTCCTGAAGAAGTCCCGCATAGCCGCGCATAATTCCCTTTACCTTCATGCCTTTATTAATAGCCGTGCGAACTACCGCACGAATAGCTGCATTCATACCCGGAGCATCACCGCCGCTTGTCAGAACACCTATTGTTTTCACCTGTTTTGCCATGGTTATTTCCTCCTGTCGCGCTGTCAGCGCCTGCTGTTTATTTCTGCCTGCCGCTGCCTGCTGTTTATTTTTGCATGCCGCATTCTGCTTCCTGCCGCCTGTTTCTGCATGTCGCCTGCTGCCGCCTGCATTTTGTTTTTTCCTGATTGTCACTTTCTGTTATGTCTCAGACCGGTACGATCTCCCGGATTGGAATTGTTTTCCTGAAAATACAATTCAGATGTATTCTATATCATTTTTCCTATCTTTTCAATCCCTTTTCTACAAGTTTGATATTATTTTCACCAACCATGTTTTTCAATCGCTCCATCATTGTCTCATTTGCACAGATTTTCCAGGCGGGAGGCAGGATTTTTTTTGCACGTTCCTTCTCCAGATAAATAACAACCGTGTCATTCCCCTCTGACAGTTTCAACACTTCCAGAATTTCCGGTCCTTTTTGATCGTATTCCGTCTTATCGGCAAACTTTATCCACAATTCCCTGGGAACCGCATCAAACGGAATCACCTGCTCGCAGATCACCTTTCCCACCGGCTCATCGCCTATAGAAACCCGTCCCCGGATAAACACCCGAGCCTCTTCATTAAGAAGATTCCTGTTATTTTCATAATCCTTGGGAAATACCAGAACCTCCACAGAACCTACCATATCCTCCACTGTGACAAAGGCCATCATTTTTCCTGTTTTTGTAGTCTTTACTACCTTTCCGGCAATCATACCTCCGATAATGACCCTCTCTCCATCAGCGGCTGCAGCCCGTCCTGTTTCCTCATCTACTATAAAATCTGTAGTCTTTGCTGTTATGCTGTTTTTCCAGGTTTCCAGACAGGAATCCAGAGGATGTCCGCTGACATAGATCCCCAGCATTTCCTTTTCAAAAGCCAGCAGCTCCTCTCTTGGAAACTCCGGCACATTGGGCATGGTAATCTGGAACTGCTGTTTTTCTTCCTCGGAAGCAAAATCAAAAAGACTCATCTGGCCTTCCATGGTATTTTTCCGCTCCTTGTTTTTCTGATCCAGAAGTTCCGGCGCAATCATGGTTTTCTGTCTTCTGTTCCCCGGCATGGAATCCAGTGCGCCTGATTTGATAAAGCTTTCCAGCGTCCGCTTGTTGATCTCCTTATTCGTCATTCTCTCGATGAAATCATCCATTGATACGAAAAGGCCATTTGCCTCTCTCTCCCGGATAATCGCATCCACCACATTGCGTCCTATGCTTTTAATTGCAGACAGACCATAACGGATGGCGCCTCCGGACACGGAAAATCCGCTCTGCCCCTCATTAATATCCGGAGGAAGAATGGCAATTCCCATCTGGCGGCAGCTTAAAATATATTCCGATACCTTGGTAATGTTGTCCATCACCGATGTCATCAATGCTGCCATAAACTCCCTGGGATAATAATATTTCAAATATGCCGTCTGATATGCCACCACTGCATAACAGGCTGCGTGGGACTTGTTAAACGCATATTTTGCAAAATCAATCATTTCATCATAAATATGGTTGGCTGTTTTCTCACTGATTCCATTATTAATACAGCCTTTTACCCCTTCTTCCTCATTTCCATAGACAAAATTCCTGCGTTCCTTTTCCATAACGGCAGCTTTTTTCTTCGACATGGCGCGGCGCACCAGATCGCTCCGCCCCATAGTATAGCCTGCCAGATCCCGCACAATCTGCATTACCTGCTATAGTGATAGGTAACCCTTTGAAGTAATCGCCAGGTTTTCCCCCACTCCACACCGTGCATGCTAGTTTCCCAGCACACGGCGTTCCATCGTTGTAACTTTTATTCGTTCTATTTGGATAACCTAAAATTTATTAATAACTATTTTATATTTGGTTCGTCAAACTGGAATTTACTCAGCTGTTACGAATACCATAGTTAATTAGCTTACTTGCTATTTGCCCTTTTCTTCACTCTGTAAATCAGCACAATAATCGTATGCACGATAAGTACAACAACCGATATTGCCACAATGAGTGAATAGGAAGTAAAAGGTTTAAAGTAATGTCCCATCGTTTTACAATTTCTAGGTTCGTAGCATGTATAAGTATATGAACATCCTTATCCACAAGGACAAGATTTGAATATTCATCAGTACCGCCTTTGTTCTTGGCTACTTTATGGTGGCAATGTATATCTTCCAGGCATTGAAATTCTTTGCCTGTAATATAACATTTACCCCATTGAGCACTATACAGAGATATTCGGTTGTCATAGTATTCTATACTGCCACTAGCTAATTTTTGATTCATAAGTTGGTACATAAGATTACAGTTGATAGCCAATTTATCATGTATAATCGCTCTGCCCTCCACAGTGTATGGACATATTCTGCGATTAAATGCCATTGGATTTTTAAACTGTATGTAATAGATAGGATATATAGGTTCTCTTGTTCCTGCTATATATCTAAGCGACTTCGATTTCCCAAATCGTTGTCGCTCTAACAGCGTAAGTGTTCTGCCTTCCTTTCGTAAGGCATTGCCACTTTGCGTATTTAGTCTATTATACATAATTCTGTAGGTTCGTTGTTGAATTTTATTCTAGTCACTGGCTACATTAGTTGCTATTCGATAATAATTCTGAATTCCCAATACCATCGAATTATAGATTACTACTTCTTTCGCACCTTGGTCTGAATCTTTGTATTTGCAAAATACTTTTACTTGATTTGCTAATTTATCACTTTTGTCCTTGAGAGCTTTTGGACTTATATGTGAATCTACAACATACTTTGAGTTCTTTTTCTTCTTATGAACTTTTATACTGAACCCTAAAAATTCCATTGATTTTACCCTTGTATTGACTATGCGTGTTTTCTCTTGAGATATATCCAATCTTAGTCTGTCCTTCAGCCATTTTTCTATGGCTATTTTGGTCTTCTCTGCATCCCTTTTGGTTTTGCAGAAAATTCTAAAATCGTCAGCATATCTCACAATCCACATTTCTTTGAGTTTTGTAGATTCACGCATTGCTCTATAGCCATGACTTCTATCTACGGTACCGTTCTCTTGTCTTTAGGCATAGGGTTCTCACTTCCTTTCACTTAGGATTGAAAGTGAGCCTTTTTAGTCATACACAGAATCCCTATTATATCTAAATGAACGAATAAATAACACTGTCGTGGTTTGTTAATAAAAGTTACAACGACTTGTGCCCATTCCTCCATACTCATTACAAGCACTTCATTGGTTCGAACACTACTTTTCAGCTTAAGTTCAACTGCTTATTATTCTTCGACAGTTTATATCTAGCAGATAGCTTCCTATTTACTAGATACCTTAAACCTTTCCTCGTTCCACAATTTCTATCTGTACATAGTTTCATTAGGTGCTCAATATAGACCTGTTAGCTTGAATATGCCCGCCATCCGAAGATTTCGCATATTATGGTATTTCATAACCAAGATTCTTACTTTACCACACTAACGCCGTTGGAACGGTCCCTTATGTTTCCATAAGGTCGTATCTAGGTCCTTTAAATTCTCGAGTTCGTCAGTCGTTATGACATACTCACCATAGAAACTTTATAGACTTCCGACATATCACAAACCATATCTCATACTTTAATCTTTCATGGCAGGTGGGCTCTAGCCACTTTTGTACCAACCTTACTTGATTATTTCTTAGACTTAGGTCTGCTTCTGCCGACTTCACCGAGCTTCTAACACCTAATGTTTCCATTTATGATGCTAGTCGGAGTATTAAAGAGTAAGTTTCAAAGCGTTACCTTATCATTCCTTACTTCGAAATTGCAGTTCTCCGCAATTCATTTCAGTGCTTTCGCACTTAATTTGAACAACGTGCCTAGCCTTTATTTATTTAAACTAGGAACGAGTCGCACCCTGATACACAATACACCCGTAGGTAGGCCCCAAAATGGATTCCAGCTGCGGGCAGTCATAGGTAATTGAAGAGCGGTCATTTTTTCCTTTCAGATACCGGGGGATGAAATCCATCGGTCCCGGACGATACAGGGAAATTCCTGCAATAACATCCTCCAGATTTTCCGGCTTCAGCTCTTTCATAAAGCTCTTCATTCCAGAACTTTCCAGCTGAAAGATTCCATCGCATTTTCCCGTGCCAATGGATGCCAGAACATTCTTATCATTATAATCTATTTTTTCCATATCCAGGTGAATGCCGTATCCCCGCTCCACCTGCTCTGCCGCATTCTGAATCACAGTCAGAGTCCGAAGGCCGAGAAAATCCATTTTCAAAAGCCCCAGCTCCTCCAGGGTCGTCATGGTAAACTGGGTGGTAATGGTTCCGTCTGCCGCTCTGGATAAGGGAACGAACTCGTCCATAGCCCTCTGACCGATAACCACGCCTGCCGCATGCATGGAGGTGTGTCTGGGAAGTCCCTCCAGGCGCATTGCCATATCAATCAGATACTTTACCTCATCGTCCTGCTGATAGGCTTCACGAAGCTCCGGATTCTGCTTCAGAGCCTTTTCCAGCGTCATCCCCAGGTCTGTTGGAATCATCTTTGCAATGGCATCACAACGGGCGTAAGGCATATCCAGAACGCGTCCTACATCACGGACCACTCCCTTGGCTGCCATGGTACCAAAGGTAACAATCTGAACCACCTGATCCTTGCCGTATTTTTCCACCACATAATCAATAACCTCCTGCCTTCGTTCGAAGCAGAAGTCAATATCAATATCCGGCATGGATACACGCTCCGGGTTTAAAAACCGTTCAAAAAGCAGATCATAGCGGATGGGATCGATGTTTGTAATTTCCAGGCAGTAGGCTACAATACTTCCTGCTGCCGAGCCTCGCCCCGGTCCTACCATAATATTGTGGGATCTGGCAAAATGAATGAAATCCCACACAATCAGAAAATAATCCACATATCCCATATTGTGGATAACATCAAGTTCATAATCCAGACGTTTTTTCAGAGTTCCGTCATCCTTTGGATACCTCCTTGTCATACCGTCCAGACACAGCTTGTTTAAATATCCCCAGGAGTCATAGCCCTCCGGAACTTCATATTTCGGCAGCTTTGTTACGCCAAATTCAATCTCCACATTGCACCTCTGGGCAATCTTATGCGTGTTGTCAATGGCTTCCTGGGCATAGGGAAACAGCGCACGCATTTCTTCCTCGGACTTGCAGTAATACTGTCCTCCTTCGTAACGCATTCTGTTTTCATCTGTCACCCTTTTTCCGGTCTGAATACAAAGCAGAATATCATGGGGAACTGCATCCTCTGCCAGAATATAATGAATATCATTGGTTGCCACCAGGTCAATTCCCAGTTCCCTGCTCATACGCATCAGACCCTGATTTACGGTTTTCTGCATGGGAATCCCGTGATCCTGAAGTTCCAGGAAGAAATTCCCTTTTCCAAATATTTCCTGATAATGAAGAGCCGAACGGCATGCTTCCTCATACATTCCCCGTCCCAGATACCTCTGCACCTCGCCGGCCAGACAGGCTGACAGGGCAATCACACCTTCGTGAAAGGTTTCCAGAACCTCATAATCCACTCTGGGCTTATAATAAAATCCATCCACATAGCCTTTTGACACAATCTTCATCAGATTGTGATATCCCTGATCATTCTCAGCCAGCAAAACAAGATGGTAATACCGATCCTCTCCGCTTGCTGTCTCCCGATCAAAACGGGAACCGGGAGATACATAGACCTCACACCCGATAATGGGCTTGATCCCCACCTCTCTGGCTGCCCTGTAAAAATCAATTACTCCGTACATGGCGCCATGATCGGTAATTGCTATACTGTCCATCCCCAGTTCCTTTGCCCTGGCTGCCAGTTCCTTGATTTTACAGGAGCCGTCCAGCAGGCTGTACTCGGTATGGACATGCAAATGTGTAAATGCCACAGCTTTTCTTCCTTTCCTGTTTTTCAGCGCCGCTTTCCATTCAGCTGCCCTGCGCGTTCTGCAGGACCTTTTCTCGTTTTCTTCGTCACCGCGCTGTTCCTTTTATTATATCTGGAAATAAATTATTTTTCCACTGTTTCCAGAACAGACAAAGGGCAGGTATCTCTGCTTTCCAGAAATCCTGCCCTGTTCTCCCATCTATCACTTTATAAACAATTTCGAGTGGGGATTACCGATTGCTTAAATACTGTTCAATCTCTGCAATCGCCTTTTCCTCATCACTTCCGTCTGCGCTGACAACCACTGTCTCACCTACATCAAGACCCAGTGTCATCATACCCATAATACTCTTGGCATTCACGCGCGCATTCTCGCTCTCTACATAAATCAGGCTGTCATACTGGCTTGCAATCTGCACCAGCATGGCCACCGGTCTTGCCTCAAGTCCGGATGCGAGTCCAATCGTAATTGCTTTCTTTACCATAATTATCCTCCTCATTTTTGAAAGCATGTATTATGCTTCATTGCCTGGAGCCTGCTCTCTCAGCTTTTGGGCAAGCTCTCCCAGCTTCCTGAGCCTGTGATTCACGCCGGATTTGCCCACCGGCGGATCCAGAGCCTCTCCAAGCTCTTTTAGTGTTGCTTCCGGCTTTAAAAGACGCAGCTGGGCAATCTCACTGAGATTTTCCGGCAGCTTGTCAAAGCCGATTTTGTCCCGGATGAAAGTAATGTCCTTCATCTGTTTCACTGCAGCCGATACTGTCTTGTTGATATTGGCTGTTTCACAATTAACCTGTCTGTTTACGCTTCCGCGCATTTCCTTGAGAATCCGGATATTCTCCAGTTCCATCAAGGCCACAGGCGCTTCCATTACGTTCAGGATGTCCACAATCTGGCTGCCCTCTTTAATGTAAACCACATAGTACTTTTTTCTCTGTACAATCTTGGCGTCCAGACCAAATGCAAGAATTAATCCCTGAAGCTGAACTGCTTTGGCCTCAGCAGCACAGACAATCTCAAAATGATAGAACTTCTCCGGATCGCTGATGGAACCGGAGGCCAGAAATGCTCCGCGGATAAAAGCCCGCTTGCAGCAGCTCTGCATAATAACCACATTCTGAGCCAGAGACAGATTTTCTTCAATCTCACCGTACCTGTCAATCAGCTTGGTAGCCTGAAGAACCCGCATTGCGTCTTCATGCCGGCTGACTCCTACCGTGTAGGTACGAAGCCGATGGCCTTCTGCCCCCTGGCGAATAGAAACATCAGTACTTATATTAAATGTTTTTTTCAATAATGTAAAGTACTTTCTTGCAACTGCCGCATTTTCCGTGCTGATTTTAATCCGGTACCGATCATTTTCCGATATCTGGATCCTGCCGCACAGACTGATAATCGCCGCAATTTCTGCAATCTGGCAGTGTCTTGCCGGACTCAGCTGCCGGGATAATTCCTCCTTAACTCTTGAAGAAAATGACATTTCCCACCTCAGATGCTTATTTTTTTCGTATTCTGTCCTTCTCAATGTCCCGGTGCTCCAGTTTCAGCCCCAGCTCCCTGTGGCTGCTTAAATACTGGTAAACCGCCTCTGCAATCGTTACAGAACGGTGTTTGCCGCCGGTACATCCAATGGCAATAACCAGCTGGTTCTTTCCCTCCTGGACATAATTGGGAATCAGAAATTCCAGCATATCATACAGCTTTCCCAGAAACAGCTCTGCCGTTCCGCCCTGATGGACATAGGCCTGCACCTCTGCTTCCTGCCCTGTGTGGCTTCTCAGACCTTCCTCATAATAGGGGTTGGGCAGAAATCTCACATCAAATACCAAATCCGCATCCACAGGGATCCCGTACTTAAATCCAAAGGACAGCACTGTCACAAACAGGTTCTGATAGTTCTGATTATCAACAAATATTTTCTCCAGCTCCTGCCTCAATTCCCTCGTAAGAAGCTGGCTGGTATCAATAATAATATCTGCTTCTTTCTTTAAAAACTCCAGCCTGCTGCGCTCTGTCTGAATTCCGGAATCCACACGTCCCTTTCCTGCAAGAGGATGAGAACGGCGTGTTTCCTTATAACGTTTAATCAGAGTCTCATCGCTGCAGTCCAGAAACAGCACCTCGCAGGGAAGAGAACCGGACTTCCACTGCTCCAGAATCTGCCGGAACCGGGGAAGATCCTCTCCGCTGCGGATATCGATCCCCAGAGCCACCTTCTCATGGGAGGATGACTGCCGCATAGCCAGATCGGCAAACGGCTCCATCAAAGGAATCGGCAGATTGTCTACACAATAGAATCCCAGATCCTCCAGTATTTTCAGGGCAATGGTTTTTCCCGCACCAGACATGCCCGTTACAATAACCAGCTTCATGGCTTCCTCCTTCGTTTTAGAATTCTCCCAGAAGCTTTACCTCCAGCTCCAGCTCCACGCCGGAATTCCGGAAAACACGCTCCTTTACCTGGCGGCACAGCTCCACAATGTCCGCTGCTGTAGCGCCGCCCCGGTTAATCACAAATCCACAATGCTTTTCCGATACCTGAGCGCCTCCTACTCCATATCCTCTCAGGCCGGCCTCTTCAATCAGCTTTCCTGCAAAATATCCCTCAGGCCGTTTAAAAGTGCTGCCTGCGCTGGGATACTCCAACGGCTGCTTTTCCCGGCGCCGTCCGGCATAGTCCTGCATCCGGCTGCGTATTTCCTCCTGACTTCCGGGTTCCAGAAAAAGCTCCGCTTCCAGAATCACATACCCCCGGGAAAGGATACAGCTGGTCCGGTATCCCAGTTCCAGCTCTGATGCATCCAGAGTTTCCACCAGACCGTCTTTTGTCAGTACCCGAACCTTCTTCAGAACCTGACATATTTCTCCGCCGTAAGCGCCTGCATTCATCACCACAGCGCCCCCTACCGTGCCGGGAATTCCTGATGCAAACTCCAATCCTGTCAGGGATGCCTCAAGAGCCTGCTTCGCCGCTGTATAAAGCAGAGCGCCTGCACCTGCCCGGATGGTCTGCCCTGTAACCTGAACCTGATTCCAGTTTTTGCCCAGGACAATCATCACACCGTGAAATCCCTTATCCCCTACCAGCAGATTGCTTCCATTTCCCAGAATATACCACGGAACCTGGTGATCTCTGCAAAGGCGGATTACCTCCGCCAGCCGTTCCTCCGTATCCGGCTCCACCAGCCAGTCAGCCGCTCCTCCTGTACGAAAAGTAGTGCGGCGGCTCATAGGCTCATTCTCGTGCACCTGGTCTTCCGGCAGAATCCGGCAAAGTTTTTCTGTAAAATTCTTCATCTGACTCCTCATTTACTTCCTGATTTTCCCGGCAGAACCGGAAATTGACTTTTAAATCTGAGGTCTTCCCAGATTTGCCTGTACACGGTTGTACAGTTCCTTGGCTGCATTATAGCCCATCTTCTTCTGACGATAGTTGACAGCCGCAGACTCTACGATAATCGCCAGATTCCGGCCCGGACGGATGGGGATATTGTGGCAGACAACCTTATTGCCCAGAAATTCCGTATACTGATCCTCCAGTCCCAGACGATCGTATTCTTTATCTTTATCCCAGTCCTCCAGCTTGATTACCATATCAATATTCTGAGTATCCTTTACGCTTTCTACACCGAACAGCGCTTTTACGTCAATAATGCCAATACCTCTCAGCTCAATAAAGTGCTTGGTAATATCCGGCGCGCTTCCCACCAGTGTCACATCACTGACTTTTCGAATCTCTACCACATCATCTGTAACAAGACGGTGTCCCCGTTTAATCAGCTCCAGAGCCGCCTCACTTTTTCCGATGCCGCTCTCTCCCATAATCAAAACGCCTTCACCGAATACATCCACCAGCACGCCGTGAATGCTGATGCAGGGCGCCATTTTCACCTTCAGCCAGCGAATTACCTCCGCCATCAAATCGGAAGTGCTTTTATCGGAAACAAGACAGGGCACCTGATAATGGAGACAGAGATCCTTCATGTCCTCATCCGGCATCTGGGAGCGGCTGTAAAGAACACAGGGAATTTCGCTGGAAAGCAGTCTTTCGTACATGGCAACCTTTCTTTCCCTGGGCAGTGTCTTAATATATTCCTGCTCCACAAATCCAATAATCTGTACTCTTTCCCGATCAAAATGATCAAAAAAGCCTGCCAGCTGCAGGGCCGGCCGATTCACATCCGGATGAGACAGAACAACCTTGTCTGTGTCGATTTCCGGAAGAATATTTTTCAGATTCATCTTATTAATCAATTCTGTAATCGTAACTCCGTACATAGCTTCCACTCCTTTTCCTCTATGTCCTAACATTCTTTCATACTATCATATCCGCGGGGAAATGTCATCCACAATCACGGTATCCTCTTTTTCTTTCCTTCGGAAAAACCGGTATACACTTTCTGCCGCCGCCCGGTTCATACCAGGCACCTGACAAAGCTCCTCAACCGAAGCCTCCCGCACATCATCCAGAGACTGAAAACTCCGCATCAGCGCCTTTCTCCTGGTTTCTCCGATTCCCGGAATCTCATCCAGAATCGAACGCACCTGGCTTTTGCTTCTCAGGCTGCGGTGATACTCAATAGCAAACCTGTGAGCCTCATCCTGAATTCTGGTAATCAGACGAAATCCCTCTGAATGGCGGTCAACGGGAATTTCCACATTCTGGTAGTAAAGTCCTCTTGTTCTGTGACTGTCATCCTTTACCATGCCGCAGACCGGAATGGAAAGTCCCAGCTGTTCCAGCACCTCCAGGGCAATATTTACCTGCCCCTTTCCGCCGTCCATCATCAGAAGATCCGGAAATCTGGTAAAGCTTCCAAATTCCTTTTCCACTCCCTGATTTTTCAGCTTTTTTTCTTCCTCCATACCGTGAGTAAACCGTCTGGTCAGCACCTCTTTCATGGAAGCGTAATCATTGGGTCCTGTCACGGTTTTAATGCGGAATTTCCGGTAATCACTGCGCCTGGGTCTTCCGTTTTCAAACACCACCATGGAGCCTACGGATTCGTATCCGGAAATATTGGAAATATCAAAGGCTTCCATTCTCCGGACATTCTCCAGCCCCAGCCACTGCGCCACCTGATTCATGGCGCCAATAGTCCGCATTTCTTCCCGTTTATTTCTTTCATTGTCCTGAATCAGCACAAGAGCCGCATTCTTCTCCGCAAGCTCCACCAGCCTCTCCTTATCGCCTTTCTTTGGAACCGTAATGCGAACCTTCTGCCCCTTTCTGGCGCTGAGCCACTGGCTGATCAATTCCGTATCCTCCAGCTCATACTGCACCCACAGCTCCTTTGGCAAAAAAGGCGTTCCCGCATAAAACTGCTTTACAAAGCTGGAAAGAATCTGGCCCTTTGTCTCCGCAGCTGCCACAGACATGCGGAAATGATCCCGTCCGATCAGCTTGCCTTCTCTGACAAAAAACACCTGAACAACAGCATCCATATCATCCCGGGCCATGGCAATAATATCACGATCCTCCATATTGCTGCTGGTGATCTTCTGCTTCTGTGCCACCTGCTTTACACTGCTCAGCAGATCCCGGTATTCAATCGCTTTTTCAAAATCCATGGCATCGGAAGCCGCCTGCATCTTCTCTTCCAGATTTTTTAAAACACCGTCATAGCGGCCATTTAAAAACTCCAGAACCTGCCTGATATTTTCTCCGTACTCTTCTTTGGAAATATATCCCTGGCAGGGGGCATCACACTGTTTGATATGGTAATTGAGACAGGGACGTTCTTTCCCCGTATCCCTGGGCAGATTCCTGCTGCAGGTTCTGATCTTATACAGCTTGTGTATCAAATCAATGGTATCCTTCACTGCTCCGGCGCTGGTATAGGGGCCAAAATACCTGTTTTTATCCTTTTTCATGGTTCTGGCAAGCATCACCCTGGGAAAATCCTCCCCGACCGTCACCTTAATATAAGGATATGCCTTGTCATCCTTCAGCATGGTATTGTAACGGGGCTGATGCTCCTTGATCAGATTGCATTCCAGAACCAGGGCTTCCATTTCCGAATCTGTCACAATATACTCAAACCGGGCAATCCTGGAAACCATCTGCTCGATCTTTGCGCTCTTATTGCGGCTGCTCTGAAAATACTGCCGCACCCGGTTTTTCAGGCTGATCGCCTTTCCCACATAAATAATTTCATCTTTGGCATCGTGCATCAGATAAACCCCCGGCTGAGACGGCAGCTTCTTCAGTTCATCCTCGATATTAAACATCTTCCCGTCCCTTCCTCCTATCTGAGCCGCTTTCCGTCAAACCGGTTCTGGAGCGTCAGAAATCTTCCAATCGCCTGAATCTGTTCCGGAATCGTACCTGTTTCCGGCTTCATATCAAGCACCAGGTAAAGACTGTCCAGATCTCTTTGTTTTGCCGTCCGCGCCATGGCAGAAAGACACTCCATCCTCTCCTCATACGTGTCTGTATCCAGAAATTTAAGAAAAGCCGGACTTGGCTCATACAGGTTCTGTTCTGATTCCTGCGTTCTGATCCTGTCAGCGTTTTCTCCGGCTCCGGCCGCCATATCCACCCGTTCAAACCGGTACTGCTGGGTCACTTCCGGATATTTTTCCCGGTCTACAGGGCTTATAAACATCTCATAAGGCCTTACATACACACCAAAATCTCCATAAAGCGCCTGATAAACCACCATCTTCTCCCCCGTTTCCGAATGGGTTGCCACTGCCAGAATCTGATATAATTTATTTTTAAAATGTCGATAAAATTCCCCAGGATGTACCTGTCTTTCCATCTGAATTCCTCACTCTCTGCTTCTTCTGATCTGTTACTACAAAATTATAGCACAAATAAAGAAAAAAGGGTATCAGTGAACCGCACTGATACCCTCCTGAACGTAAAACCGGCTTTCCCCGAATCCATCCTATTCTGCAGCTTCTGTTTCCTGTCCCCCTGAGGACGATTCCTGTGTTTCTCCCACGGTTTCCGTCTCTGCCGCTGTTGTTTCCTCTGCAAAGGTTGTTTCCGGCAAAGCCGCCCGGGACTGGGCAATCTGCTCCCGCTCTGCCTCTGCCTCCTCCGGTGTCAGAAGACCGTCCCAGTCATAGGTACAGGCAGCATCCCACAAAAGCCATTCATCATATCCGCAGTCATAAACCGCCTGAATCTGGCTGCGGACCTCCGGCCCGCCGTAAGGAATATGATTGGTCAGCCAGCTGGCTGTAAAATCCTGAAGCCAGGGACGCACCACAGCAATGTGATCTCCGTCCTTTCCTGCAAAATAAAGCTCCTTCCTGGAATCCATCAGCGCTGCACAGATTGTCTCATAGGGCTGCATATCCGGATGGGCAATTCCATAATTTCCATCAGCATAATGAGAAGGATAAATCATAGGACTGATATAATCCAGATGCTTTGCCATTTCCCCGTAAATCTGACCTACAGAATCCGCATTGACATCACTGTTAATAATAGCGCCAAACACATCTGCTGACACAAACAGCCCCTCTGCCTTCAGCCTGTCATAGGCATATTCCATAAACTCCAGAATAATTCCGGTCCGGGAACGGCCCTGCACGTCAGCCTCGTCAAAAACAGCCTCCTTCATGCCCTTCTCCGTACAGAAACGCACATAGTCAAACTGTACCTCCTCAAAGCCCAGTCTTCCCGCCTCTACGGCAATTTCCACCAGATAATCCCAGGCCTCTTTCTTATAGGGATTGACCCAGGCATTGCCGTCTCTGTCCCGGAATACCGTTCCGTCTGCCTTTTTGATGCACCAGTCCGGCCTCACATCTCCCAGCCATGCATCACGAAAAGCCGGAATACGGGCAATCGCATAAATATCATGCTCCTCCAGCTTCTCCATCAGCCCCTGAATATCTGAAATATAGGTTTTGGACGAACCCAGCTCCTGTACCAGGGGAGATTCCATCGCGCAGGCTACACGGCCAAAATCATCCTTTAAATCAATCACAAGCGTATTGGCCTCTGTTCGATCCAGCTCTGCAATCAGATTGTCCACCATCGATGGGGTTCCTGCCACATAGGCAGAAATATAAATTCCCTTCACCTGAACCGGTTCTCTCTGCTGCTCCTTTTCCAATACAATTTCCTGTGTCTGCAGTTCCGGTTCCGTCTCCGCCTCGTCTGCTTTCTTTTCGCCTTCTTCCTCTGCCTTCGTTGTTCCGTGCTCTACCACTACCGGCTCCGGAACAGTGGCCAGCTCCTTTACTGCCTCCAGCTTTCCGCAGCCGGATATCAGCCCAACCAGAAGAGCCAGAAGCAAAAAAAGCCCTGCATATCTGCTTTTCATCATACTCCAGTCCTTTTGTCCTTTGTGTTATCGGGTTGACAAGTTCCTTTCTGCTTAGTATATCACAAAATCCTAAAATAATCAAAATTCCGGGTGCATTTTAAAGCCTTCTGTGATACAATGAGGGGCAGTGAAAGGGGCTAGAAAATATATGAAAATAGGATTTGACAACCAAAAATATCTGAAAATGCAGTCCGAACACATTCGGGAACGAATCAACCAGTTCGGAGATAAATTATATCTGGAATTCGGCGGAAAGCTGTTTGACGACTATCACGCTTCCAGAGTCCTTCCGGGCTTTGCTCCGGACAGCAAGCTGCAGATGCTGCTTCAGCTTGCCGACCAGGCAGAGATCGTCATTGCCATCAATGCCGCTGACATTGAAAAAAATAAAATCCGCCACGATCTGGGAATCACCTATGATGTAGACGTTCTTCGTCTGATTCAGGAATTCCGTGATAAAGGGCTTTATGTGGGAAGTGTTGTAATCACCCGCTACACCGGTCAGCCTTCTGCGGATCTGTTCCGCACCAAGCTTCAGAAGCTGGGCATCCAGGTTTACCGCCACTATCCCATCGAAGGCTATCCCAACGATATCGCTCACATTGTCAGCGATGAAGGCTACGGAAAAAATGAGTATATCGAAACTACAAAGCCATTGGTCATCATCACTGCTCCCGGCCCGGGAAGCGGAAAAATGGCTACCTGCCTTTCCCAGCTTTACCACGAAAACAAGAGGGGCATCAAGGCCGGATATGCCAAATTCGAGACCTTCCCGATCTGGAATATTCCCTTAAAGCATCCGGTAAACCTTGCCTATGAGGCAGCTACCGCAGACTTAAACGATGTTAACATGATCGATCCCTTCCATCTGGAAGCCTACGGCGTAACCACTGTCAACTACAACCGCGATGTGGAGATCTACCCCGTACTGTCTGCCATGTTTGAAGGAATTTACGGCTACTGTCCGTACAAATCCCCCACCGACATGGGGGTCAATATGGTGGGCAACTGTATCGTGGATGACGAAGTATGCCGCCAGGCCTCCCGGCAGGAGATCATCCGGCGGTACTATGCGGCCATGTGCTCCGCCCGCCAGGGCCTCAGCGGCCCCGAACCGGCGGACAAGATCCGTTTGCTGATGAACCAGGCTAACGTCACCGAGGCGGACCGGCCGGTGATCGCCGCCGCCCTGGACCGGGCGGAAGCCACCAATGGCCCCGCCGCCGCCCTCCAGTTGCCTGACGGCCGGATCATTACCGGAAAAACCAGCAAGCTATTGGGCGCTTCCAGCGCCTTGCTCCTCAACGTGCTCAAAACCCTGGGCAATATCCAGGATGGGGTGCATCTGATCTCCCCCATCGTCATCGAGCCCATCCAACACCTGAAGGTGGAACACCTGGGCAATCATAATCCCCGGCTCCATATGGACGAGGTCCTTATCGCCCTGTCCATTTCCGCCGCCACCAACCCTACCGCGGAATTGGCCATGCAGCAGCTGGACAAGCTCCGGGGCTCCGAAGCCCATTCCAGCGTCATCCTTTCTTCGGTGGACGTGGGCGTGTTCCGCAAGCTGGGGATCAACCTTACTTGCGAGCCGCGCTACCAGTCAAAAAAGCTATATCATAAGTAGGCGGGGATTGTATGGGGGCTGCCAGCCCCGCACACAGTTCCC
>UQFC01000045.1 GCA_900540335.1 uncultured Clostridium sp.
GTCCGATGGAAGCACCTGCCGGTGAAACGTGCTTGAAAGAAGTAGCTGCCGGAAGTCCGGTTGCCTTTTTCAGATCACGGACCAGCTGCCAGCCATTAAATGCGTCCAGAAGATTAATGTAGCCGGGGCGGCCGCTCAATACCCGGAAAGGAAGCTCTCCTTCATCCTTCATGAAAACCCGGGCCGGTTTCTGATTGGGGTTACAGCCGTATTTTAATTCCATTTCATTCATCGTTCTTCTCCTTTTCTGGCTTCACTTCATGTTCCAGTGTTTTCTTCCTGTATTTCTTTCCCTGGCTTCGCTTCAGCTCTTTCCTTTCAGGATACCAGGTATGAAGGCCTTTTATTTGTTTTTATTGACAATTCTTGTTTCGTAAGTGCCGTCTTCAATGTTCAGATAACGTACAAACAGGGAAACCTTATTGTCCGGATTCAGGCTGTCCCACAGCATTTCTGTAAATGCATCCATATCGTCCATCATCTCTACCAGCTTGGGTTCTCCCTCAAAGCTGGGCAGCGGATTGCCGTCATGCATATAGGTATGGATAAAATGTCCTTCTCCTGCTGCCGGATTTTCGTAAGCAAAGGTATACCGTCTGCAGGAGGAGGGATCTCCGTGATTGCTCTTTAAAATAGACATGGCATAATTGTAAGTTCCGTTTTCAATATGCAGGATACCGGAAATCCGGGGAGTGTAGTTTGGAGCATCCGGCTCAAACTCGCGGCTCCGCAGAGACTGCTCAAAGGTCATCTGCCGATCCATTCCCTCATAAATCGTATCTGTCTGGTCGCCGTTGGTTACAATGGTTTTATTGCCCAGTACACGAACCGGAGCATAGATGATCAGGCTGGGATCCTCTAACTTGGCCGGATCAAAGGCCTCTGTGCGGATTCCTTCTCCTTCCTCCACAAATACCCGGTTGCGGCTGTTTTCACTTCTGCCCATAATAAAATAAGCCGTAACTGCCTTTTTTCCATCCGGAGTTTTTCCGATAACGATTCCTCTGCCCGGATAAGCATTGTTTTTCAGTTCCTGTTCCAGAGATAATTTGTTCATCTCTTTTCTCCTTTCTGCAAAGGGCTTTCCCTTTTCTTCCATTTCTATTCCATGTCATTTTGTGGTTCTTTCCCGTATAACAAAGCGGAGCGTGTTTTTCATAAGAAGCAATTCCCTGTGAAATGAAAAAGTGTGCGCCCTGGCGTACACCCGCGCCGAGCGCATTTGCCGTCAGGCAATATCTGCCTTTCACGCAAGTGCGCATAATCGTGTTTTTTTATTCAATAGAAAGAACTTTCTTATTAAATAAAAAAACGCCTGGGTACCACAAAAAATATGGTGCCCAGGCGGTCGGCATGTCGATTCCGGAAATGCGCCTCTGCGCATTCCTCTGACAAAATGATACGTGCTCCCCTGTGGTTCCCCACTTATCCGCCAGTCGCACGTCACTACTTTTAATCATAATAGAATCCAGCAAGGAAAGCAAGTACTTTTTTCAATACTTTTCATTCCCCGGGGATTCCTCTTCTTCGTTTCAGACCTGAAGCTTCCGCAGCGCTGCAGAAAACCTTTCCGGAATTTACAGAACAACAGCCTGCTCAATCTTATCTGCCGCCTCCTGGAGCTCCTGAGGAAGCACCTTTCCTGTCAGAATTACATCTGCCTCATCCCGGCAGTCTGTCAGGGACAGAAGCTCATTTGCAGTGACAATTCCCTGATCCACCAGCCCGAGGGCCTCATCCAGAATCAGCAAATCGCACTCGCCGGTTGTCAGAACCTTTCTGGCATAATTCAGTCCGTTTTTGATATTATAGCACTCCTCTTTCTTCTCATCCGGAGTCAGACTCTCATAATAATGATCAGACTTTTCAAAACGGAACACCTTCAGTTCCGGTTCCAGACGCTTAAAAATATCCGGGCTGTCCTGCCGTTTGCCGCAGCCTTTCAAAAACTGAATCACTATCACCTGCTTCTGCTGACTCAGAGCATAGAGCGCCTTTCCAAAAGCCATGGCCGTCTTCCCTGAACCATCACTTCCGCAGATTACCTCGATTCTTCCTGTATTCATCTTTCTGCACCTCATTCATATTTATCTGAACTGGTCTGTCTGTGTATAGCGTGGTTATATTACCACATTCCCCTCTTTTTTGCAAGTCTATTGCACGGAATCTTCCACATCTGTGCATTCCAGCTTACTAATAGACACTTCGTAAGCCACTCGCTTTTCACACTGGGTTTCACTGAGCTTTTTCGTGTATTCCCGGCTCTGAACCCGGCCCCAGATGCGAACCCGTGTCCCCACCTCAAAGCCGGAGGCAAATCTGGCATTTCTTCCCCAGGCAATACAGGGTATGTAATCCGATTTTCCGTAGGGGCGGTTTACCGCCAGCAGAAGATCTGCAATCTCTCTTCCCAGAGGCGTTTTCCTGTAAATCGGTGTTTTGCATATGTAGCCGTCCAGAAAAATCTGGTTTGTTTTTGTATAATCTGTAAACTCCTCCATAAAATGAATTTCACGGACAAATACAGAAAGAACCAGACGGTTTCTTACGCCCTCATGGCGATTGTAGGATCGAAACTGCCCGATTGCCTCCACGGTACAGCCCCGGTAATCCTCCCGCACATTCAGCAGGCGTTCTGATATCATCAGCGGAATAATATCTGCATTTTCACTGAGCCGGTTCACCGCTACGTCCACCATATAGAATCCCTCTCCAAAGACCTCATGGCTGAAGGTGAATCCGGAAATAATTTCTCCAATCACACTTACCTTGTTGTTTTCAATTACTTTTTCTGACATAGTACTTCTCTCTCCTCATTTTTTACATTTTGGCTTTCTGCCAATAATATATTTATGAAAAGGTCCGTACTCTTATGTTAGAATCTGATCGTCTTATTTTGACACTTCTCTTGGTTTTCTTTTCCTGTTCCCCATAATTTCCCAGAAAAAGAGGCTATCTGACATCATTCCTGTAAAAAGAAAAATACTGCAGATGCATCCAGCCGGATCCATCTGCAGCCCTTGTTCTTTTCTATATGGCACCTTGTTCAGGCTGTCCCGACAGACGTCTGTCTGCAGAAAAACCGCCCTTTTATTATGCTTTTTTCATTGCAGCTCTCTTACGCATGGTCGGATCCAGAATCTTCTTACGGATACGCAGGTTGGAAGGTGTTACCTCCAGAAGCTCATCCGTGTCGATAAATTCCAGACACTGCTCCAGACTCATAATCTTCTTGGGAACCAGCTTCAGAGCCTCATCGGCGCTGGAGGAACGGGTGTTGGTCAGCTTCTTGGTCTTGCAGACATTTACCTCAATATCCTCTGCCTTGGGGTTCTGTCCGATTACCATGCCGCCGTATACCTTTTCGCCCGGTCCTACAAACAGAATACCGCGCTCCTGTGCGTTAAACAGGCCGTAGGTAATGGTTTCACCGCTCTCATAAGCAATCAGAGAACCTGTCTTTCTGTAGTTTAAATCGCCCTTATAAGGACCATAGCCGTCAAAAATAGTATTCATAATACCATTTCCCTTGGTATCGGTCATAAACTCTCCGCGATAGCCAATCAGGCCTCTGGACGGAATGGAAAACTCCAGACGGGTATAGCCGCCGTTTGCCGGGCTCATTCCCTGCAGTTCTCCCTTACGGGAGGTCAGCTTCTGAATAATCGCGCCGGTAAACTCTTCCGGAACGTCAATATAGGCAATCTCCATGGGCTCCAGTTTCTGATTTCTCTCATTGGTCTTATAAAGCACCTCTGCCTTGCTGACAGCAAATTCAAAGCCCTCGCGGCGCATATTTTCAATCAGAACAGACAGATGCGGCTCTCCTCTTCCGGATACCTTAAAGCAGTCCGGAGATTCTGTCTCCTCCACACGCAGGCTGACGTCTGTATTCAGCTCCCTGAACAGACGCTCGCGAATGTGTCTGGAAGTAACGAATTTTCCTTCCTGTCCTGCAAGAGGGCTGTCATTTACCATAAAGTTCATGGCAATGGTCGGCTCGGAAATCTTCTGGAACGGAATGGATTCGGGATTTTCCACGGAACAGATGGTATCTCCGATATGAAGATCCGTAATACCGGATACTGCAACAATATCACCTACGGTTGCCTCTGCTACCTCTACACGGTTTAAACCGTCAAACTGATACAGCTTTCCGATTTTAACCTTGCGCATCTTATCCGGATCGTGATGGTTTACAATCACGCATTCCTGATTGACCTTCAGAGAACCGTTATCAATTTTTCCGACACCGATACGTCCTACATACTCGTTGTAGTCAATGGTGCTGATCAGCATCTGGGTATCTGCATCCGGATCTCCCTCCGGTGCAGGAATATAGTCCACAATTGTCTCAAACAGAGGACTCATATCTATTTCCGGATCCTCCAGCTCTTTTTTGGCAAAGCCGGATCTTGCAGATGCGAAAATAAACGGGCAGTCCAGCTGCTCATCAGATGCATCCAGATCCATAAACAGCTCCAGAACCTCGTCAATCACCTCATTCGGTCTTGCTTCCGGGCGGTCAATTTTATTGATGCAGACAATAACGGAAAGATCCATGTCCAGCGCTCTCTGCAGAACAAATTTTGTCTGGGGCATGGGACCTTCGTAGGCATCTACCACCAGGATTACTCCGTTTACCATCTTCAGTACACGCTCAACCTCGCCGCCGAAGTCTGCATGTCCTGGTGTATCAATAATATTAATTTTCTTATCCTTATAAAAAACAGCTGTATTCTTTGACAAAATGGTGATGCCGCGCTCACGCTCGATATCGTTGGAGTCCATCACCCGATCTGCAACCTCCTGGTTGGCACGAAACACACCGCTCTGCTTCAACAGCTCATCTACCATAGTTGTTTTACCATGATCTACATGGGCGATGATTGCGATATTTCTCACGTCTTCTCTCTTCATCTTCATAATACAAATCTCTTCTTTCTTTTTCTTCAAAAAAGCTAAGGATCCTTTGATTATCCTTAGCTCATGGTCTCATTCACAGTTTACTAATATAACATTATGCTTCCCAGATTGCAAGCGGTTTTCTCTAAAATCCGGCAAAATTTGCGGTTTTCCTGTTTTTTCTGTTTTAAATTCCTATTCTTCCAAAAATAACCAGTTCCCCGTCTGCCATTCCATAATACAGTTCCTGCTCTGTTTCGATACCTGCCCGGCCTCCTGTTCTCTCTGTCACAGCTGCCGTAAAGCTTCCAATCTCTTCGTCCGGAACCAGAAGCGTCATTACAACCTTGTCTGTATATTCCGTATCCATGGTGTGAAGTCCCATCTGTCCGGCTATATACTGGATTTTCCCGATTCCGTTATAATCCGTTTCCACCCGGATACGCGCTCCCGGCATTTTCTCCACAATAACGCTGTTTTTCAGACCTTCCTGGGCAGCTCCGGAATAAGCCCGGACAAGACCGCCTGTTCCCAAAAGGGTACCGCCGAAATACCGGGTCACCACAACACAGATATTGCAGACCTTTTCTCCCAGAAGGACATCCAGCATGGGACGTCCGGCTGTCTGAGCCGGTTCTCCGTCATCGCTGCAGCGCTGCAGCTGGCCCTTATCACCAATCACATAGGCAGAGCAGTTATGTCTGGCATCCCAGTACTTTTTTCTCATTTCTTCTATAAATGCAATGGCTTCCTCTTCACTTTCCACCGGTCTGGTGTTGGCAATAAACCGTGATTTTTTCTCTGTCAGTTCTCCCTGACCGCCCCGATACAGAATCCTGCAGCTCTCCCTCATGACAATCCTTCCTTTCCCTCTTCTGCGGCAGAATCTCCTTTTTCAGAGGTTCTTTTCTGTTCTCCTCCGCCCGGTTCTTCTGATTCCTGCCGGTTCCATCATAACAGGAATCAGTGATTCTTGCAAGGCATTCCCATTTTTGGTATAATAATAACTGGATTTTTTGGCGATAATCTCCAAAGGAGGACATCCTAAATGAATTACGGAAAAAAAGCAACTGAAAAAAAAATAAAAGCTGCCGGTTCCCGCAGCAGAAAATACACAACCCGGGTTTTTCTTACCTTTTTTAAAACCTGTCTTGTTTTGTGTACCTTCTGCCTGATTGTAGCTGTCAGTATGGGGGCAGGCATGTTCATGGGAATTATTGACAGCGCACCGGAGCTGAATGTGGACAGCATTGTTCCAACCGGTTATGCCACGACGGTTTACGACAGCGCCGGAAACCTGACAGATACCCTTGTCATGGCCGGTTCCAACCGTGAGGAAGCTACCTATGACGAACTTCCCCAGGATCTGATTGATGCCTTTGTTGCCATTGAGGATTCCCGTTTCTGGACTCACAACGGCATTGATCTCCGCTCTATTTCCCGTGCGGCAGTCGGGGTGCTGACAGGTGAAAACAGAGGCGGCGGAAGTACCATTACCCAGCAGCTGATTAAAAACAACGTCTTTAACGGCGGTATGGAAACCAGCTTTGGTGCCAAGCTGGAGCGAAAGATTCAGGAGCAGTATCTGGCCGTCCAGCTGACCAAGTCCATGGATCGGACCCTGATTATTACCAACTATTTAAATACCATTAACCTTGGAAAAAATGCTCTGGGCGTAAAGGTTGCCGCCCGGCGGTATTTTAATAAAGAAGTATCTGATCTGACACTGTCTGAGTGTGCTGTTATCGCCGGTATTACTCAGAACCCTTCCAAGTACAACCCCATAAGCGGTCAGGAAGCCAATGCGGAAAAACGCAAAACCATTCTCGAGTACATGTTTGATCAGGGAATGATTACCAAGGAAGAACAGGAAGAGGCTCTGGCTGACGACGTTTATTCCAGAATCCAGACGGTTGATACCACCTACAAGGCCTCCTCCACTCCTTACAGCTACTTTACAGATGAGCTGACCCAGCAGGTAAAGGAGACTCTGATGGAAAAGCTGGGCTACACCGAAACCCAGGCCCATAATCTTCTTTACAGCGGCGGTCTGCAGATTTATACCACCCAGGATCCGGAGATTCAGAAAATTGTGGACGAAGAGGTCAACAATCCGGACAACTACACTGCCAAACGGTATTCCGCAGAATACCGGCTCTCTGTCACCCATGGAGACGGTACCACAGAGCATTACTCGGAAAAGGATATACAGAGCTGGCATAAAAATGTTCTGGGCGATTCTCATGACGGGCTTTATGACAGCGAGGAAGAGGTACAGGCTGACGTAGACAGCTACAAGGCATGGCTTCTCAAGGAAAACGATACCATCATCGGAGAATCTTTGACGAAAATTCTTCAGCCCCAGGTTTCCTTTGTCCTCATGGATCAGAAAACCGGGTATGTAAAAGCAATCAGCGGCGGCCGTGGTGCAAAAACAGCAAACCTGACGCTGAACCGCGCCACCAATACCCCCAGACAGCCCGGCTCCACCTTTAAGGTGATCAGTGCCTTTGCGCCTGCTCTGGACACCTGCGGCGCAACTCTGGGAACCGTATATTACGATTCCATTTACAGTGTGGGAAATAAAACCTTCAACAACTGGTACGGACAGAAATATACCGGATATTCCAGTATCCGGGACGGAATTATTTATTCCATGAATATTGTCGCTGTACGCTGTCTGATGGAGACAGTCAGCCCGCAGCTGGGCCTGGAGTACGCGGAAAACTTCGGTATTACGACACTGACCTCCCAGGATCTGGGCGCCTCCCAGGCTCTTGGCGGCCTGACCCACGGCACCACCAATCTGGAGCTGACTTCTGCCTATGCAGCCATTGCCAACGAGGGAATTTATACCAGGCCTGTATTTTTCACCAAGATTCTGGATCATGACGGTAAAATCCTGATTAACAATGAGCCGGAAACCCACCGGGTACTGAAGGATTCCACTGCCTTCCTTCTGACGGATGCTATGGCCGGATCCATGGAAACCAACCGCAAATTCGGCAGTTCCATCAATTCCACCAGCGCCAGAGCCAATATTCCCGGTATGTCCAATGCAGGAAAAAGCGGAACCACTTCAAAGAATAACGATATCTGGTTTGTGGGCTATACCCCCTACTATACAGCAGGAATCTGGGCAGGCTGTGACAACAACCAGAAGCTGACAGCCCAAAACGGCGGAACATCCTTCCACAAAAATATCTGGCGGAATATTATGACAAGAGTTCATGAGAATTTAACCGATACAGGATTTCCTGTGCCTGACAGTATAGAAACTGCCCAGATCTGCCGCAAATCCGGTAAACTGGCTATTCCGGGTGTCTGCTCAGAGGATCCCCGCGGCAATGCCGTTTATACCGAGTATTTTGCAAAAGGCACGGTTCCTTCTGAAATGTGCAATACTCATGTACGCGCTACGGTCTGCGCGGAAACCGGCCTGCTGCCGGGAGACAGCTGCCCGCGTACCTCACTCATCCGGATTGCGCTTCCGGCAGATGCAAACGGAACAACTGACGATTCGCCCTATGCCCTGCCAACAGAGCAGTGTCCGGGCCACATCTCCATTCCCCTTCCCCTGTCTCCCGACGGCTCAGGCTCCGAGTTCCAGGGACCAGGCGGCAGTCTGGGACCTGTCGGTCCCGGATATGTCAATGGAGGAAGCACCGCATCCTCACCTACCGGCGGCGTTTCAAGAGGCCCCGGACTTGACTGAGTGTCTGCGGTCTTTGCTCTGTAAGATTTTTTCTTGTCAGAAAGCTTCAGAATAAAAGAATTGATCGATGTTCAGAAATCATACCTGCAGCAGGAATGAAAATAAATTCCTGCTGCAGGCTTTTTTTCTTTTCCAGAATATGAAAAAAGGAACCACTATCAGAAAACAGCCTTTACCACGGCCTGGGCATCGGCATCGATGACCCCGAAGGTATTCAGTCTCAATTTCGGAATTACAGGAAGACTGACAAAGGCCAGAGTCATAAAGGCATCAATCGTATCCGGTATTCCCATCGCCTTCAGCTGCTCCTTCATCTCCTGCAGTTCCTGCTCTACTGTCTCTGCCGGCGCATCTGTCATCAGGCCTCCTATGGGAAGGGGAAGCGCCTTCTGCACCTTTCCGTCCACTGCGATTGCCAGTCCGCCTCTGTTTTCTCTCACGCAGTTTCCTGCAAGAATCATATCTGCATCATTTGTTCCAACCACAATCAGATTATGGGAATCATGGGCAATGCTGGAGGCCACAGCTCCCTTTTTCAGTCCATACCCGTGTAAAAATCCAAGTCCCACATGTCCGGTTTCATGATGGCGCTCAAATACAGCCATTTTTACAATATCCCGTTCCAAATCCACTCCGGGCGCATATCCTTCCTGTTCCTTCCAGGGGACGATCTTTTCTTCTGTCAGAAGTTCATTGTCCTGCAGACAAATCACCCTCTGCTGTTCTCCCGTTTCCTTCAATTCCAGATCGGAAATCCGGATTTCAGGCATGTGGAAGGAATCGTATACCCGCTTTTCTGTTTCCGGAAGAAGCCGGGGCCGTTCCGGCTTTTCTCCAAGAAATCTTCCGTCTTTTGCCGTCAGACGTCCATCCTTATATACCTGTTCAACCTGGAAGGTCTTCAGATCCGAAAGAACCGCCAGATCCGCCCGGTATCCGGGAGCAATCGCTCCTCTGTCTTTTAATCCAAAATACCGTGCCGCATTGTAGCTTCCCATGCGAATGGCAAGAATGGGATCTGCCCCCTGTTCCACCGCCTTTTTGATAATGTAATCAATATGTCCCAGACGAATCAAGTCCCCCGGATGCTTATCATCCGTCACCAGAAGTCCCCTCTCGCAGTAAGGATACTGAAACATCGGCATCAGAGCATTGAGATTCCGGGCTGCCGTACCTTCCCGGACCATAATCCACTGGCCGCGGCTAAGCTTCTCCCTGGCCTCCTCCCACTGAGAACACTCGTGGTCGGAAACCACTCCAGCTGTCACATAGGCATTCAGCTCCTTTCCGGAAAGAAACGGCGCATGTCCGTCTGCCAGACGCCCGTTCTCCTGCGCATCAGCCAGCTTGTCTAAAATGGACGCATCAGCCTGTATGGTTCCAAAAGCATTCATCAGCTCTGCCAGACCAAGAACTTCTTTTCTCTCATAAAAAGGCCGAAGTTCCCGGGCCCCCAGCACTGCCCCGGATTCATCCAGCCCTGTTGCCGGAACGCAGGACGGAAGCATAAAATAAACATCCAGATCCAGCAGTTCTGCATATTTCATCATATATTCAATTCCTGCTGTACCTGCCACGTTGGCAATTTCATGGGGATCCGTAACAACAGCCGTTGTACCATGAGGCATAACCGCCTGCTGAAAATCTGCGGGAGAAACCATCGAACTTTCTAAATGGATATGCCCGTCAATAAAACCGGGGCAGACCGTTTTACCCCTCAGATCTACCTCCCGTTCCCCTTCGTACTGCCCAATACCTGCAATATATCCCCCCTCTATGGCAATATCTGCCGTTTCCAGTTCACAGGTAAATACATTTACAATAGAAGCATTCTTCAGCACCAGCTCCGCCTTTTTTGTTCCGGATGCAGCCTGGATTCTCTGTCTCAGCATCTGATTCTTATCCATGTATCTCTTTCCTCCTTCTGTTATTTTCTAACTATTTTTTATGTATATTTTATTTTTTTGATTTTTTCCCGATAGTATTTTCTATTATCATAATATAAACTTATTTAATAGTCAATCAAAGACTTTTCTTCGCAAGAATAATGAAAACAAAAAGAATGTCTTCTGATATGATATTTTCTGGTATTATATTTGATACAGGAGGAAATCAATGGAAAACAAAACTGTCATAAATATAGAAATGGTAATTGAATACATTGAACATCATCTGGACGGCAAACTGGATCTGGAAACCATTGCTCTGGATTCCCATTATTCTAAATATCACCTTCACCGCATGTTTACATCCACAACAGGAATGACGATTCACGATTATGTGCAGCGCCGTCAGCTGACCGAAGCCGCAAAGCTTTTAGTCTTTTCCCGGAAATCCATTCTGGAAGTCGCGCTTATATGCGGATATGAAAGCCAGCAGTCCTTTTCTTCGGCTTTTAAGTCCATGTACAAAATCACACCTGCGGAATACCGGAATCATCAGGAATTTTATCCCCTGCAGCTGCGGTTTACTCTGTGCCGTGACACAAAATCAAAAGAATTTACCCGGGACGATATCTGCCTTGCTGAACAAGGTGATATTCCTGCCTGGATGGAGCTGATGCGCCTTGTCATCGACGGATATCCTGTTATGAATGAAGATGACTATCAAAAAGAAATAACAAAATGCATCCGGGAAAAACGAGGACTCGTTTTAAAGCAGAACCAGATACTGATTGGAGCCATGGCATACTCCACCTCCCCCTGCTCCATTGACTTTTTGGGAATTCATCCTCAATATCGAAACCGGGGACTGCAAAAACTGTTTTTAGATATGCTTTTAAACGAACTTCTTCCGGGACAGGAAGTTGCCATGACCACCTACCGGGAAGGAGATAAAGCTGATACGGGATATCGCAGTCTGCTGAAGCAGCTGGGCTTTGCGGAAAGAGAGCTGCTGATCGAATTCGGTTATCCCACACAGCGTTTTGTATACTCACCGGAACCGCAGAAGGAGGACTCCCATGACAAGAAAAGAATCTCAGAATAACTGGAAAAAACGGATTCTGTTATTTTTTATCAGTCAGTCCATTACCCTCTTTGGTTCTCAGCTGGTACAAATGGCTGTTCTCTGGTATATCACTCTTCAGACTGACTGCGGAGGGTGGATTGCTGCTTTCTCCGTTTTTTCCTATCTCCCGCAGTTTTTCATTTCCTTTATCGGAGGAGCTCTGGCAGATCGGAAAAGCAAAAAACACCTGATTCTTCTCTCTGACGGACTGATTGCCGCAGTTACCCTTGTTATGGTACTCCTCATGCCCCGCCTCTCGTCAGAGCCTTTTTTTCCTGCCGCTCTGCTTCTGATGTCTTTTCTCCGGGCTGCAGGCGCCGGTATTCAGACTCCGGCTGTCCAGGCTGCGGCAGCGCAGCTTGTCCCGGAGGAACACCGAATGCAGTACAATGGCATTTTTTCTGCCATGCAGTCATTCGTCCAGTTTACGGCACCGGCAGCGGCGGCTTTGATTTTAACCGCGCATTCTCTTCAGACAACGCTCATGGCTGATGTATTTACGGCCATCCTTGGGATGGGGATCTTGTGTTCTCTCTCCATTCCCAGAAAGAACAAGCACCGGACTCCCTCCTCTCCCCTGTCCGAAATCAGCAGCGGTATCCGCTATGCCTGCTCCTCCGGAAAAATCAGCAAAGCACTGCTGATTTACAGTCTCTTTCTTTTTTTCACCGTACCAGCCGGGTATCTGTCCGGTCTTCATGTAAGCCGGTTCTACGGAAATACCTACTGGTACCTGACTGCTGTGGAGCTTGCCGGCTTCGGCGGCATGATGGCAGGCGGTCTTCTCCTCAGCTTCCGAAAACACAGTATCTGTCAGAAAAAAGTCCTGACATTCGGACTGGCTTTATTTGGAGCGATGGCGGCAGCCATGGGTCTTGTCCGCCATTTTCCCTTATATCTTAGCTTTATGGTTTTTTACGGAGTCGCCTTAACCATCGTGCAGACTGCCCTGACTACCCTGATACAGAAAAATGCAGAGACATCCATGACAGGCCGCGTCTTCGGCCTTATGAACTCTCTCTATTCCGTCTGTTACCCGGCAGGCATGATGCTGTTTGGCGCATTGGCTGATAACATCCCGCTCCAGTGGAGTATGATCCTTTCCGGCATCATACTCCTGATTCTTTCCTGTATTTCTCATTGGGACAAAAAGATGGACTCCGGCAGCTTCTGACCTCCTCATTCCATCTTAAAAAATACCCGGCAGCCATTGTGCCGCCATAATTCCCACGCCAAAGGATGCTGCGTTTGCGATAAACGCGTATAAAACAGCCAGCCATTTCGGCTGACTGGTATTTCCCATTCTGCCAAGACGGCCGTAAAAGATCCCTGCTTCTATTGCAAACACAGCAATCTCCAAAAGCACATAAAACAGAACAAAAGCCAACTGTCCCCCTTTGTAATTTATTATATTCAGCAGTACATTTAAAACAATCTGGGTGCCTCCATTGACTCCTGCCAGAAAGAGCAGCTGCTTTTTGTGCCTGTAGCCAAACAGCAGTGCAATAATCATCTCAATCAGAATGGTTAAAACAATACGCACCGCCAGTGAAATCAACTCCTGAGAATAGTCGTAGGAGCGGGAGGCTTCTAACCCCTCAGGAGTACCGTTTGCCTCCTCACACCGGACCTCGTTGATGTGAACCCCGTCCATATCCACCGTATAATAAGTATCAAACGCATATCGTTCATAAATACCGCTTACGGCAAAGGTCTGCGTTTCCGGATAATAAAGAAGGATCTTGAAGCTTTGCGGAGGATAATAAGTCCATTCTATTTTCTTTGTTTCACTGACCTTCCAGCCTTCCTGCAGAAAATAATATCCGTCCTCATCCTGGTATTCTGCAAACACCTTCCATGTCTCATAATCAAAGGCTGCATAGGAATAACTTTTGTTCTCATTATGCTTTGCATGGTACTCTATCCCGTCCCATGCTGAGGCAGGGCCTGTTGACTTCGTTTTTGAAAGCAGAGTCCCATAGCAAAGCTCGTCTCCCATATTCTCGAAATGAATCCGGACAGACGGCTTAGGCCCCATATCCGCCCTGGCTGCTGAAGGAAAACCCACTGTTATTATGGCAGCACACAAAATAAGAAGAAAAACAGCCTGAAATCTTCGCATCTTCATCTTAATTCCTCCTCCCCGCTACTCAACGTATTTTCTTTTTTTATTTTATCATATCGCTCTTAACCTTTTCTCACCTTTTTCTTATATTTATATAACAAATTCTTCGATTTTGCAGCCATCCTTGACGCTCCTGTTTAATTAAGCTATAATAATTATTATTACTTAACTAAATGGAGGGCCGTATGAAACTGAGAAAAGCTTTGGATACCTTTTATTACAGCACTGCCTTGTGTGATCTTCGTTTAATGAACAGACAGTTTGTTGATGAAACGATCACCTACAACAGCCTGCTTTACCTGGAACTGATTTTTTCCATGAACGGAACATGTACCGCATCACAGATCGCAGACCTTCTTCATGTTTCAAGGCCTGCCGTCACATTAAAAATCAATGAGCTTATCCGGCAGGGGCTTGTGACAAAATCAGCAGACCCGAACGATCGCCGTAAAAATTATTTATCCGTCAATGAGGAGGCCATTCCCAAATACAAGGTTTACCGGAGACAGGATGCTGCCGCAATAAAGAGAATTACAGAAAAATATACGGAAGAAGACATTAAAAAGTTTTGCGAAATGCTGGATATTATTTCTTCCATCAATTTTGAAGAAATCAAAGGAGTTTCATAAGTAAGCTATGAAAATAAAAAATTCTTTTCTTGAGGGACCTATCCTTCCCTCCCTGCTGCGGTTCTCCTTGCCTGTTTTATTTGCGCTGATGCTCCAGGCTCTTTACGGGGCCGTTGATTTGTGGGCAGTCGGAAAATTTGCAGAAACCGCCGATATTTCTGCCGTTGCAACAGGAAGTCAGACCATGCAGATTATCATCGGAATCATTACCGGACTCTCTATGGGAACCACCGTATTGCTGGGACAGAAAATCGGCTGCCAGGATCAAGAAGGCGCCGCACAGACCATTGGCACCAGCATCATAATCTTTACCGCCCTCGGCATCCTGCTAAGCATCCTTGTAGTGGTTTCAGCCCGCCCTGTTGCAAGGATCATGAATACACCAGAGGAAGCGTTTCTTCAGACGGTTCATTATATTCAGATCTGCGGCGGCGGAAGTCTGTGCATAGCTGCCTACAATCTGCTGAGTGCGATTTTCCGGGGAATGGGAGATTCCAAATCACCCCTTCTTTTCGTCTCCATTGCTTCTGCGGTAAATATCATCGGCGATATCATTCTCATTCATGGCTTTCACATGGGGGCTTCCGGGGCAGCAATTGCGACCGTCGCAGCACAGGCAATCAGCGTGATTCTCTCTCTTGTGCTGATCCGAAACAAAGGATTACCCTTTCCTTTTACAAAATCACATTTAACTTTTCGGCGAAATACAGCTTCCAGTGTGATAAAACTCGGATTACCCATTGCCCTGCAGGATATGTGCAATGAAATTTCTTATCTGATTCTTATCGGTTTTGTCAATATCCTTGGTGTAACCGCGTCCGCCGGAGTTGGGATCGCAGAAAAACTGGTGATTTTTATTTTGATTATTCCCATGTCCTATATGCAGTCCATATCTGCCTTTGTGGCACAGAATACAGGCGCTGGGCAATACGAACGAGCAAAAAAAGCCATGTGGATCGGAATGGGAACTGCTGCCGTTTTAGGAGGAGTCATGTCCTATGTTTCCTTCTTTCATGGAGATGTCCTGTCTCTCATTTTTGTAAAGGATGCTTCTGTGGCAGACGCAGGGGCCGTTGTTGCCGCATCTTCCGAGTTTCTGAAGGCGACCTCCGTCGAGTGCCTGATTCTTTCTGCCGCCTGCTGCCTAACCGGGTATTTTAATGGACTTGGCAAAACAACATTTGTGATGATACAGGGGCTGTTTGCTATCTTCCTTGTCAAAATCCCTTATGCCTGGTTTGCAAGCAGACAGGCCATTCCCCGGTTGTTCCAGATTGGGCTTTCTACCGTATTTGCAGCACTTTTTACACTGATCATTTGCCTGATTTACTATTTGATATGTGAAGAGAAATTCAAAGATGAGGGGTAAGAAAAACCTGTTTTTTCTCCCCCTCTTTTTCAGTCCCGTATGAGATATTTGATGCGCTATCTTAAATCAAGATACATAACAGCAAAGTCTATGTACTCTTCCTCTATTTTGAAATACGCCGGTGATGTTCCGATATGCCTGAATCCAAATTTCTCATACAACCGGATTGCCTGCTCATTATCCTTTCTTACATCCAGATTGATGATTTCGATCCCGTTATCCTTCGCATACTGAATCAGCGCCTTCATAAGCATGCTTCCAATTCCCTGTCCCCAGTAACGTTTTCTCACAGCAATACTCAATTCCGCCCGGTGGCTCATTCTTCGCGGCATTCCGCTTAAGCTTCCGTTTCCAACGATCTCGCCGTCTTTACAGGCGACAAAAAATACGGATGTTTTATCATTGTGAATATTTTCAAGAAACATTTCTTCCTGTTCAGGTGTAGCTGAAAACTCGTCTTGTCCGAAGCTTAGATTGTCCGATTCGCCGCCAATCGCTTTTAAATGACGGATTAATTCTTTGGCATCTTTCGCCGTTGCTTCTCTGACAACAATTTCCATAAACCGGCCTCCCTCATGGTATTTTCACGAAATACTCATCCCTCAAAATCTTATTATGCTATGATTATAACACATATTTTTTGTTATTTTCCAGATTAAGCTTGTCATCCTGGATACTGTTTCGTATGATGAGTTTGCCGGACTGTATGGAACAAAAAACGCCGAAACTCTTATAAAATAAGAACTTCGACGTTTCTATCAAGAGCAGGGGAAGAGGGGCTCGAACCCCCATCTACGGTTTTGGAGACCGCTGCTCTACCATTGAACTATTCCCCTGGATTGTGAAGCGTTTCTGATGTGTCACTCACAACGATAGTTATAATATCATATCTATAAGAATCTGTCAACAGCTATTTCAATATTTTTTTAAATTTTGCAAAAATATATTCAATTCATAACGGTTCAGGACGGAGCTGCCCTCTTATCCGGCTTTTCCCCGTCCTGAATCCTTACTTTTCTTCTGTGTTACAGCAGCGCAATTGCTTCCCGGACACTGCTGACTCCGTACAGCTTAATTCGATGGTCCGGTTTCATTTTATCCAGACAGACCTTCGGAAGGATGCAGGCCTCAAATCCCAGCTTCACCGCCTCATGGATCCGCTGTTCTGCCATAGATACAGCCCGCACCTCACCGGATAAGCCCACCTCGCCAAAAATCATGGTTTTGGGGTTTACAGGCCTGTCCTTTAAGCTGGACACCAGAGCCATAATAATGGCCAGATCCAAAGCCGGTTCATTCATCTTCAATCCGCCTGCAATATTCACATATGCATCGTAACGCGACATTTCATAGCGGCACCGTTTCTCCAGAACTGCCATGAGAAGATTGACCCGGTTATAATCTGTTCCGGCGGCAGTCCGCCTTGGCATACCGAAATTAGTCTGTGTTACCAGCGCCTGAACCTCTAAAAGAACCGGGCGGGTTCCCTCAATGGAACATGCCACCACCGCTCCGGAGGCATCCTCCGGACGGCCGCTGAGAAGATATTCAGAAGGATTCTTTACCTCCTCCAGTCCCTTCTCCTGCATTTCAAAAACTCCGATTTCATTGGTGGAACCGAACCTGTTTTTCACTCCGCGGAGAATCCGGTAGGAGGCATTGCGCTCCCCTTCAAAGTAAAGCACTGTATCTACCATGTGCTCTAAAACTCTGGGACCGGCTACAACGCCTTCCTTGGTCACATGACCTACGATAAATACCGTTATGCCCATTCCTTTGGCAATCTGCATGAGAATACTGGTGGATTCCCGCACCTGGCTGACACTGCCCGGCGCAGAGGACACATCCTCCCGAAACATAGTCTGGATGGAATCAATGATGACAACCTCGGGGGAGGTATTGCGGATCGCCTCCTCAATGGTATCCAGATTGGTTTCACAGAGAAACAGAAGATCTCCCGTAATGGTTCCGATTCGGCTTGCCCTCAGCTTAATCTGCTTTAGGGATTCCTCCCCGGATATATACAAAACGCGGCGGCCTGCGGCCGCCAGATTCCGGCATACCTGCAAAAGCAGGGTGGATTTTCCGATACCGGGATCGCCTCCAACTAAAACCAGGGAGCCGGACACAATGCCGCTCCCCAGTACACGATCCAGCTCCTGGTATCCGGTCGGAATCCGGTCCTGCTCATCTAAGGAAACCTGGTCAAGACGCACAGGAGACGGTTTCTCTCCCATGCCCCGGCGGCCTGCCGGAGCGCTTCCGAAAGCGCGCCCCGGCACACTCTCCCGTTTCGCCGTCGGCTCCTCTACCATAGTATTCCACTCTTTGCAGGCCGGACACTGCCCCATCCATTTGCTGGATTCATAACCGCATTCCTTACAGAAAAATGCAGTTGTTTTTGCCTTTGCCATATGTATTCCTCTATCGCTTTACAACCTTTACCCGGCAGGCAGCGCCTTCATTTAACTCAACGCTTACAACCAGCTTACCGCTCATGTTAGTCTTCATACCGCCTACTGCCGCGTCATCCACATAAACCTCGTATTCTGTGTCGTCCTCCAGCTGGATGGTGATCTGAGCATCTCTGTCACCCTCTACAGTAAACTCTACTCCGTCCGGGTTTGCAGAAAAATGGTCAGCTACCGTTCCGGGAACGGACTCATAGACAAACAGCCCATTCCTTTCCAGCTTGGTAATTTCGTGAAAGGTTTTAATCTTATATAAATCTCCTGCATGCTCAAAATCCTGCAGTTTGGATTTTGTCTCCAGTTTGTAGTTTCCAAAGCTGATGGTTCCGTCCGCCTCAGAGCGGATTAAAGAATCAATTACCGGCATAAGTTTGCCCTCCTGTATTTTAATTTCTTACTAACTGTTCAGAACGGCGGGAGTACCGGCTTTTCCGGACAAAAAGATGCCCCGTCCTGAACAGCTGCATTTTTTATTGCATTGTACTGCGTGTGATTACCTGTTTAGTATAACTCACTCCGCGGGAAAAGACCAGTCATTTTACTGCTTCTGCAGTGAAAAACTTCAGTCCATCCTCTCCCCGTTCCACACGAACCTGATCCCCGGCCGCAACGGTTCCGTCGAGGACTGCTTCTGCCAGCTTATCCTCCAGATAATTCTGAATTGCCCGGCGCAAAGGTCTTGCACCATACTTCTCATCGTATCCTTTTTCCACAAGGAAGGTCTTCGCCTCCTCGCTGACAGAAAGACTCAGGTTCATCTGACGCTCTGTTCTCTTTCCGATTCCGGCCAGCATGATATTCACAATCTCCTTCATGTGATCCTGATTCAGCTGATGGAATACAATAATCTCATCTATCCGGTTGAGGAATTCCGGCTTGAACATCCGTTTTACTTCCTCCATAACCCGATCCTTCATGAATTTATACCGTTCTCCCGCATCATCGCTGGACGCAAAGCCCAGCCGTTTCGGAGACACAATATTTTCTGCCCCTGCATTGGATGTCATAATAATTACAGTATTTTTAAAATCAATCTTTCTGCCCTGGGCATCCGTAATGTGTCCATCATCCAGAACCTGAAGAAGAATGTTAAATACATCAGGATGCGCCTTCTCCACCTCATCAAACAGGATAACAGAATAAGGATTGCGGCGAACCTTTTCGCTGAGCTGTCCGCCCTCCTCATAGCCCACATATCCTGGGGGAGAACCAATCATCTTGGAGACGCTGTGCTTCTCCATATATTCGGACATATCTACCCGAATCAGAGCATTCTCTGTTCCAAACATGGCCTCTGCCAAAGCCTTGCAAAGCTCTGTCTTTCCAACTCCGGTTGGTCCAAGGAATAAGAAGGAACCAATGGGACGCTTCGGATCCTTTAAGCCTACCCGGCCTCTGCGGATTGCGCGGGAGACAGCTGTCACCGCCTCCT
>UQFC01000046.1 GCA_900540335.1 uncultured Clostridium sp.
CAGAATGCTGCTTGCTCCCACTTCATAACAGGGGTTTTCTTCCCTGCTTTCTCTTACCATATTCATACGCTCTCTCCCGTTTTTCCCTTTTCAGGGGCTCCCCTGTTACATCTGTCTCAGAATACGCTTTACTTCCTGAATTCCCTTCTCTTTTTCACAGATAAATTCTCCTGCCTCCATCAGCCGCATAAACTGATTTATCTTCTGGGAAATTCCCGGTTCCTGAATCATGCAGTATTCCTGATTTCCAAGACTCATACACATACTGACCGTATTATTTACCATAGAACTGGTGGAATACAAAGATATATGCGAAGCCAGTTTTAATTCCCTGCTGTCAATCACATAATATTCCCGTTCATGCTTCTCCATCCATTCTACATATCGTTCCAGTATTTCTTTGCGTTCCTCCGGTGAAAAAGGCTCATATATCCAGTCTGGAACTCCCGATAAACGCCCTTCCTCTGCAAACCGTTCCACGCCTTCCAAAGTGAAAAAATTCACCATATCTTCTTCCAGAATCTGTTCCCGCCTTTTTTCCAGCAGGGCCATCAGATGTTCCTTCTTCCACTCATCCCCTAAAATGTGCTTCTTCAGCATGTCTTCCGGTATGAGAAACAAAAGACAGGGTGCCGGCTCCAGGTAATAAGTTTTTCCCGGATCCTTCGAAAGAATCTGCCTGCGTTCATCCTTCATATATTCTCGGTATTGGCACAGATCTCCCACCCATTCCTCCGGGCTCTGATACCAGAAAACCAGCTTTCTTCCATTCCGGCAGATATCACGAACATACGATTTAATAAATGCAATCTGTTCCGGATTCCAGATAACAATACCGCCTGTCATATCACGATTCAGCTCAAGAGCCCAGTTTTCTCCTACAAAGCAGCTTCTGACCGTTCCTGCCCCCAGTTCTGTATATTCATAAACAGGAACATATCTTTCATTTGCCTGAATCATCGGAAGAATCTGATTCAGAAAACGGAGATTGTAAAGCGTCCCTTCGGTACTGGTGTTCCGGCAGAGAGAAAAGCAATGCTCACATGAAAAAGAATACCGGGAAAAACAGGCTACAAGGAGATTGACCATGTCCTCCGGCACGATTCCTGTCATCATATACAATTTTCCCGGCTTACCATCTTTCACCTGCCACTTGCTGTTCATCACACATAAAAGGAAATCATAAATTTCTCCCCTGTTGTTTAAAACAGCCGTTTCCCTCAGGTGCCCTTCCGGCACAGCCTGCCATTCCTTATTCTGCTGACCAAACTCACCCTGAAATTCCAGAAGTCTCTTCATCTCCTGCATACAGTCCCACTCTGGTTTTCCCATTTTTTCAATTTTATACAAGGAATACAAATGTTCCTGTACCTGCTCACTGCATTCCAGAGCGTCAATCAGACTTTTTATTTTGGTTTCATCCTGAGGCAGACGTTTTCCCAAACGCATTTTTGAGATATGATCCAACGAAAGCCCGCTTGAATCTGCCAAATATAACAATGTTTTTTTTGATTTTTTTATTTCCTGTTTTATTGCATCAGAAAATGCTGTCATACTCCAACTCCCCTTCACTCACTTTCACTCATTATAAACAACTGCGCAAATGATGTCAATTTTAATTATCATAATGATTATTTAAGTGGCGTTTTACCCTTGAATTTTATACATTTTTAATAAAATTCAATTTTTTATCATTCTTTCTATCACCAATCGTAAAACTTTTTTTGTCATTTTGATAATGTAATATCATTTTGATTCGATTATAATTATGAGGGGAGAAGGGAGCTTTTATGGTAGCTGAGCGAATAAAATCTTTACGGGAACAAAATGGCATGACTCAAGCCGCTCTTGCCAGAAAATTAAATGTAACCCGCAGTTCCGTCAATGCATGGGAAATGGGTATTGCTGTTCCCTCCACTGCAATTCTAATAGAAATTGCACAACTATTTCATGTGTCCACAGATTTTCTTCTGGGACTTCAGGATACAGCAACACTGGATGTATCGGAATTAAATGATTCAGAAATACTGCTTCTTGAAAAACTGGCTTCTTATTTCCGTTCTACACGAAACGTGTAATCAAAAATGATATCCATATGTCTTATCCTTGTAATTTCATACAAAAAAAGAAGCTCACAATCGAGCTTCTTTTTTCTTTCACTATTTTCTCTTACACTTCCGGTTTCTCTACCTGAACGATTGAAGTTTTCTGCATGGGAATCCGGCAGTTCTTGTTGCTTCCGAACTCTACAATCACAGTATCATCAGTCATGTCGATAATTACACCGTAAAATCCTGCTGTTGTCAGTACACTGTCGCCGATTGCTACGCTGGCCAGCAGTGCCTGCTGTTTTTTCTTTTCTTTCTGCTGCGGGCGAATTGCCATAAAATACATCAGTGCGCAGAAAAAGATAATGTAGCCGATTAAAAACATAGGTGACATTCCTCCAGTTGCTGTTAACATAAGTGCTTCCTCCTCAGGGCTGCTGCCGCCTCGCTTCAGGCAGCCTCATATTCTTTTTTGATTCATCGGAATCCGGTACCGGATACGTCAGTCCTGCTCTCCACGGGCCATACGCTCCAGTTTTTCTGCTTTATAATCAGCATACCGGTGCTCCTCGATTGCGTCGCGAATCTCTTTCATCATTGTATTATAAAAATACAAATTATGCAAGACACATAATCTCATTCCCAGCATTTCTTTTGCCTTAAACAGGTGCCGGATATAAGCTCTGGAATAAGAGCGGCAGGCCGGACACTGGCAGCCCTCTTCAATCGGTCTGTGGTCCAGCTCATATTTCTGATTCAGAAGATTTAATTTTCCATAATTCGTATACACATGGCTGTGACGTCCGTTTCGTGACGGATACACACAGTCAAAGAAATCTACGCCCCGGTCTACCGCCTCCAGAATGTTGGCCGGTGTTCCCACGCCCATCAGATAGGTGGGCTTATTCTGGGGAAGGTGGGGAACGGTCACATCAAGAATGTGATACATCTCTTCATGCGTTTCTCCCACTGCCAGACCGCCTACGGCATAGCCGTCCAAATCCATGGCTGCTATGGTTTTCGCATGATTAATGCGAATCTCATCCACCACGCCGCCCTGGTTAATACCAAACAAAAGCTGCTCTTTGTTAATGGTATCCGGCAGACTGTTCAGCCGTGCCATCTCCTTTTTGCACCGTTCCAGCCATCTCGTTGTACGATCCACGGAATTCTGGATATAAGATAGATCCGCGCGGCTGGGCGGGCACTCATCAAAGGCCATGGCGATGGTAGAGCCCAGATTGGACTGAATCTGCATGCTTTCCTCCGGCCCCATAAAAATCTTGTGGCCGTCAATGTGAGACTGGAAATAAACACCCTCTTCTTTGATTTTGCGCAGACCTGCCAGGGAAAATACCTGGAATCCGCCGGAATCCGTAAGAATGGGTCTGTCCCAGTTCATAAATTTGTGAAGTCCGCCAAACTCCTTAATCAGCTTGTCACCGGTTCTCACATGCAGGTGGTAGGTGTTAGACAGCTCCACCTGCGTGCCGATCTGGCGAAGATCATCCGTAGAAACTGCGCCTTTGATTACGCCTACTGTTCCCACGTTCATAAATACCGGTGTCTGAATGGTTCCGTGAACCGTCTCGACCTGAGCTCTTTTTGCCCGGCCATCTGTTGTAATCAGTTGATATTTCATACGATTCCCATTTCTGTTTTAAACATCAGAGTTACTTGCCTGCTTTTGCCGCCTTTTTCTTCCAGGTTGTCATCACATACCACAGAGCTCCGGTTACGCATACAGAAGAGTAGGTTCCGCATACAATGCCGACCATCAGAGGAAGCGCAAATTCCCGGATAGCGGACACGCCCATCAGGTAGAGAACAAATACCATAATGAAGGTTGTCAGTGAGGTATTGATACTTCTGGTAACCGTCTGGGTAATACTCTTATTTACCAGATCTTCCAGAGTTTCCTTATTTCTTCCTGCTGCCAGATTCTCACGAATACGGTCAAAGATAACAATGGTCGCATTAATGGAATATCCCACAATCGTCAGCATGCAGGCGATAAAGGTAGAGCCCACGGACCACTTGGCCACTGCGTAGAAGGTCAGTACAACCAGTACGTCATGTACCAGGGCCAGAATTGCGCTGGCTGCAAACTTGATATTCTTAAACCGGAACCAGATGTAAAGAAGCATCAGGATCGTAGCCACAACTACAGCCCACAGGGCATCCTGCTTCATCTCTGCGCTGACCGCGCCGGAAATGCTCTCTGCCGTAATTTTTTCTGCTTCAACGCCAAAGTTTTCTACCATAGCGTCTTCCAGAGCCTGTCTCTGATCCACATTCAGTGTCTTGGTCTTGATAATTACCTCATTCGTGCCTGCCACCTTCTGGGTCTGCACATCTGCATCTCCGGTAATCTGAGAAACAACCGGAACTACCTTGGAAGAAATATCCTCCAGGCTTAAATCCTCATTAAAGGTAACATTGGTGGAGGTTCCGCCGGTAAAGTCCATTCCGTAATTCAGTGCCTTTCCGGTCTGGGCATTGTTCATTCCCATAGCAGCCCATCCGGCCACTACCATAACAATAGAAATCAGGAAGCAGAGCTTCTTCTTTCCAAGGAAATTCAGAATACGTCCTTCCTTCTTGATTCCGTAGAATTTAGCCTGATCAAATCCCAGATGATAAAGGGCCATCAGCGCTCCTCTTGTTACAAACAGAGCGGTAAACATGGACAGCACAATACCGATTGCAAGAGTTGTAGCAAATCCCTTAACCGTACCGGAACCGCGGAAATACAGAACAGCTGCTGCAATCAGAGTCGTAATGTTTCCGTCTACGATTGCAGAAAGAGCCTTGTTAAATCCTGTCTTAATCGCAGAATGAACGGTTTTTCCCACACCCAGCTCTTCCTTGATACGGGTAAAGATAATAACGTTCGCATCCACTGCCATACCTACGGAAAGGATAATTCCCGCAATACCCGGAAGGGTCAGAGTTACCTCAAAGGCAGACAGCAGAATCACAATCAGGCCCACATACAGAGCCAGAGCAATGGAAGCTGCCACACCGGGAATCAGATATGCTGCCATCAAAAATACAACTACAATGGCAAAGCCTACAGCACCTGCCTTTAAGCTGGTGGAAATCGCCTCCTGTCCCAGCTTTGCGCCTACTACATTGGAACGCAGCTCTTCCAGCTCCAGAGACAGGGAACCAATGCGGATGGTTGCAGCCAGATCATTGGCTTCCTCATAGTCCGCCATACCGTCGATCTGACACTGACCTCCGGAAATTGCTTCCCGAACAACCGGATTGGAGTAAATCTGTCCATCATAAATAATGGCAATCCGTTTTCCTACATTGGCTGCCGTTGCATCTGCAAAGGCCTGGCTTCCTTCCTCGGTGAAGGTCAGGCTGACAATGTAGCCCTTGGCGCCGCCGCCCTGATCGATCACTCCCGCCTTGGCAGAAGCCACCTGATCACCGGTCAGAAGCACCTGGCCGTTTTCGTCGGCAAAAATCAGAGATCCGGGCTTGCCCAGCTCCTCCAGAATGGCATTGGCATCAGATACGCCCGGAATATCAATATTAATCCGGTTGCTTCCCTCCTGGTAAACCTCCGCCTCAGTACTGTAATTCTGTACTCTCTGCTGGAGCTTGTAAATCGTATCTGCCATCTCTTCCTGGCTGGGATCTTCCTTTACCGCCTGGTAAGTAATGCTGACACCGCCTGCCAGATCCAGTCCCAGCTTAATGTCATCCATGGTGTCATAACCCAGAAAACCAAAAAGCCCCACTGCGATCAGCAGAATCAGCAGACCGATAAGCCCCTTTCCTTTACTGCTTTTCATCACATTTCTCCTCTCATACAAGCTGTACGGCTGTACTTTACTGTCCTTGCCCCCAAACACCTTCTCAAATCCAAAAGCAGCAGACGCCAAAGCGCTCCCGCTGTCCGGGGCTCCCGGCAGTTATTCCTCTTCAGCCAGAGCAGCCTTAATCATAATGGCACACTCAATTCTCTTTTTCTGCATTTCACAGCCGATATCATAGGCATCGGTAATGCATCCGTGGAAATTGTAGGAATTGGCCGCGCATCCGCCGCTGCAGTAAAATCTGGCGAAGCACTTCCGGCATTTTTCCTTTGCGTACACATTGCAGAGTTTAAATTCATCCCGGATATCGGTCCGGGTAACTCCCGTATCAACATTTCCCATCAGGAACTCTTCCTGTCCTACAAACTGATGGCAGGGATAGAGATCACCCCAGGGCGTAACTGCCAGGTACTCTGTTCCTGAACCGCAGCCGGACAGACGCTTGGCTACACAGGGACCCTGATTCAGATCAATCATAAAGTGGAAGAAATTAAAGCCTCTTCCCTCTTTTTTGCGCTTGATATATTCTACAGCCAGCTTGTCGTACTCTTCCAGAATCTTCGGCAGATCCTCTTCGCGGATTGCATAGGGTTCCTCCGGAGAAGCCACAACCGGTTCAATGGACATCTGCTCAAAGCCCAGATCCGCAAAATGCTTTACATCCTCGGAAAAGTCCAGATTGTTGCGGGTAAAGGTTCCCCGAACATAATAATCCTTTCCGGCACGGCTTTCTGCAAACTTCTGGAACTTGGGAACAATGATATCATAGCTGCTGCCATGACCGTTTCTGGTAGGACGCATCAAGTCGTTGACTTCCTTGCGGCCGTCCAGACTCATAACTACATTGCTCATTTCCTTATTGCAGAAATCCATAATTTCATCATTCAGCAGGACTCCGTTGGTGGTAATGGTAAAACGGAAGTGCTTTCCATGAGCTTCTTCCTGGGACCGGCCGTACTCAACCAGCTGCTTTACCACTTCCCAGTTCATCAGCGGCTCGCCGCCGAAAAAGTCTACTTCCAGATTTCTTCTGCTGCCGGAATTGGCAATCAGGAAATCCAGAGCCTTTTTTCCTACCTCAAAGCTCATAAGAGCCCGTCTGCCATGATACTCTCCCTCTTCTGCAAAGCAGTATTTGCAGCCCAGGTTACAGTCATGGGCAATATGCAGGCACAGTGCCTTTACAACAGTTTTGCGCTGCTTAAAGTCTGTTACATACTCCTGGTAAACGTCTGCGGTATACAGTTCCTCTGCATCAATCAGATCCTGAACCTCATCCAGAGCCTCCTCTGCATCAGAGCGGTTGTAGGACTGGGACAGAAGCGCTAAAGCCCGCGCTCTGGCATCAGCCGGAATAGCCATGGGCTTGCGCAGCTCGCCCATCACCGGCTCTAACAGCTCCACTGCATCATAAACTACATCGTCCACTACATGGACAGAGCCGCTGGAAATATCCATAACAATGTTGTATCCGTTATTTTTGTACTGATGAATCACTATATTTCTCCTTATCTTTCTTTCAGCTGTTCTCTTACAGAATGACGAAAAAGATCCCCTACGATCCGGGACCATAGGGGATCTCTTGGCTTCCTTATCTTAGCTTGAAGCGCTGTCCGAGCTTATTATCTGTTCGGATTCTCGCAGCTCTGGTTGCCAACGGTGCAGGAAGTCTTGCATGCAGACTGACAGGAAGTCTGGCACTCACCGCAGCCGCCCTTCTTCATGGACTCTTTCAGAGTCTTGTTATTTAAAGTCTTTACGTGCTTCATACGTTTCGCCTCCTATGCTATGCTTAGAATTCAACGAAATTATATCATATCTTGTCATTGTATGCAAGCTAAAGTTCCCTGTTTTCACTGGGGACGGAACCGGCTGTAGGTGTGGCCGGGAACCATACCGCCCCGGTAAGAGGCCAGCTCACTGACTGTTACCAGCTGGAAGCCCCTGTTGACCAGTTCCGGAATCAGAACCTCGCTGGCATCGGCTGTGGCATCATAAAGATCATGCATCAGAATAATGTCTCCGTCCTTCGCCTGTTCCAGCACGGTCTGAATGGTTGTCTGCGCATCTCTTGTTTTCCAGTCCAGGGTATCAATGGACCAGAGCACTGCAGGCATGGAGATCGCTCCTACGATATTCATTCCCGCCTCGCTCCTTGCGCCTCCGCAGGGCCGCATCAGCACCGGGGAAATTCCGCAGGCATCTGATACCACCTGATTGGTCCGCGCCAGCTGGCTGGCCAGCTCCTCCGGAGGAACCTTCGTCATAAGTGTATGATCATAGGTATGGTTTGCAACCTCACAGCCAATCTCCTCCATCCGTTTCACTACGTCCATCCGTTTTTCCGCCTGTTTTCCAACCATAAAGAAAGTGGCACTGCTGTTGTACTTCTCCAGAGTTTCCAGAATTCTCGGGGTTGCGTGCGCGGATGGTCCGTCATCATAGGTCAGGGCAAGCATCGGCTTTGTGGGATCGATATTTCCTGCATAAGTATTTCCACCCTCGTTTTTCTTTACAATAGAAACCCGGATTCCGTCAAGCCGCAGTCCTGCGCCGCTGACTCCGGCCTCCTCTCCATTCTTCATCCAGTCTGTCCACTGCTGATTCTGAAGAACGCTGTAAAGGATATCATAATTTTCCCCCAGCTCTCCTGTCAGCTTCATGCTGACCGCCTCCAGGGGCATCTCTCCTTCAGAAGAACCGCCTTCCCCGGCATCCTCTGTCCAGTCCAGCCAGCCGCTTCCGCTTAAATTGACACGATAGGCAATGGTACCTGTCATATCCTCCGGCTGGTTATGCACCGTGGCCCGAAAGGCTGTAATAAACTGATTGACCGGAGGCATGCAGTAGGAATTATCTGCAAAAAAATGACTCCATCCTACCTGATTCACATAAATTCCGTATATCGCTCCAATATCCGGAAGATGATTCGCCCAGCTCTTTGCAGAAACGCCTGATGTCTCTGCTCCTCCGCCTGATGTTTCACCCTCCGGTATATTTGCTGCCTCCACAGCTGCCCCGGCGTCTGCTTTTTTATTTTCTGCCAAAATCATACCGGACTGATCTGATGCCTCAGCCGGATTTCCTTTTCCTATCCGGCCTGCAGCCAGAAACAGAACCAGCGCAAAGACAGCTGCCATTCCTGCATAAAGCAGATGGCGGCTTCTGCGGGCACTGCGGCGGCGTCTTGCCTGACTGTTTTTCCTGTTCTGCGTCTGACGGCTCTGCATCCGGCGCAGTTCATCCTCTCCCGGACGGCGGCCCGAAGTATAGCTCCGGCTTCCTGCAGCGGCGCTGCGTGTCTGTGTGCGGCGCTGGCCTCCTGCGGCAGCACCGGGACTCTGGACGCGGTGCTGACCTCCTGATACGCTGCCATTTCCCTGATTCCGGCTTTCCTGTCCCGAATTTGTATATGCAGTTCTTCTCATTCCTGAGCGAATGGTCATAACCTCCGGCTGGCTCTGCGCCTTTTTTACCTGTCTGTTCCCGCTTTTTTCTCCTGCAGCCCTTTTCTGGCCGGTTCCCGTTTTCCCGCCTTCTGGCTTTCTCTGACTCGTTCCCGTTTTCCCGACCGCTGTTTTTCTCTGGCCGGTTCCGCTTCCTTCTTCTGCTGTCTTCCGGGAACTGCTTCTGCCGGAAGACTGAGCTTTTTTCTGCCCTGCCTTATCCCCGGACGTCCGGGACGGCTGTTCTGTCGAAGACAATGTCGGCCAGCTTCTTTCCGCAGAAATTTTCCTGGCTGTACTTTTTTCTCTATCCATACTCATTCCTCTGAATTTCATCCATTAAAAATCATAAAAAATCTTAGTTTCGGAAGGCAAACACTATTTCTAGTGAGGCCTCCTACCAGATATAGTATAACAGCCCTGTTTTTACTGTCAATAGAAATCAGAGGAAACTCACCTGCAGACGCTTTCCTTTTGTTTCAAAAAATTTTATCGTGAATTTACCCAAATATTTTTCAAAATAATAGTTGACATTTTTGTTTTTTATGGTATCTTATAGTTATAGTTGTTGTTTCGAAAGTATATATTTGTTATTTCAAAAGTTTTAATTATTTTCAGGAGGACATCAGCCATGATTTACACTGTAACATTAAACCCGGCTCTGGATAAAACAGTCCAGATTTCTGAAATGACCATTGACCGCGTGAACCGTATTTCTTCCATGCGAACCGATCCCGGTGGAAAAGGAATCAATGTTTCCAAGGTCATTCAAAAGCTGGGAGGAAACAGCATTGCCACAGGAATTCTTGGAGGAAGCACAGGAGAAAAAATCCAGACTGCACTCCATGCCATGGACATTAAATCTGATTTTCTTTTTTCAGATGGGGAAACAAGAACCAATTTAAAAATTGTTGATCCGGTGCTCCATACTAACACGGATGTCAACGAACCGGGGCTGACTGTATCCGAAGAGCTTCTTGAAGAACTGCTCCAGAAGCTCTGCAAAAAGCTTACTGCAGAGGATATCGTAATTCTTTCCGGAAGCCTCCCCAAAGGTGCTCCCAAAGATACCTACAAAGTCTGGGGAAATGCCTGCCGGAAAGCAGGGGCCAAAGTCATACTTGATGCAGACGGCGATCTTCTTGCATCAGGTCTGGAGGCTTCTCCATATATGATTAAGCCTAACAATCATGAAATTTCCAGACTTTTCGGAAAAACCCTCGACAGCCCTCAGGAACTGTGTGATGCAGCACAAACTCTGATGAAACAGTATTCCATCGAAAAAACTGTCGTTTCCATGGGAAGCGCAGGCGCTCTCTATGTGACAAAAGACCAGACACTCTATGCGGAAGGTCTGAAGGTTCCTGTTGGAAGCACAGTTGGCGCAGGCGACAGTGTGGTCGCTGCTCTTGCCTTTGCAGAAGAAAGAGGGCTGAGCCTGGAAGAAACCGTCCGGCTTTCTACCGCTACAGGAGCTGCCAATGTCATGAGCAGCGGTACTCAGGCTGCTGAATATTCTTTGATTCAGTCCCTGATTCCTCAGGTTATTTTCCACAAACTGTAGTTTTAACAATCTGACCTGTTATCTGTTATTTCAAAAGTGTTTATATTATTGCAAATTTATATATTTTCAATTATGATTAGGAAAGGAGCTTTACTATGAAAGCAAAAGGCGTAAGACTTCACGGAGCAAATGATTTAAGACTGGAGGAGTTTGAACTTCCGGAAATTACCGATGATGAAATTCTTGTCAAGGTAGTCTCTGACAGTATCTGCATGTCCACTTATAAGTGTGCGATTCTGGGTGAAAAACATAAACGTGTCCATGATGATGTTGCTGAGCATCCGGCTGTTATGGGACACGAATTTGCCGGTGACATCGTAAAAGTAGGAAAAAATCACCAGGATACTTTTCAGCCTGGAATGAAATTCACACTGCAGCCTGCTCTGAATTACAAGGGTACCATGTGGAGTCCTGGTTATTCTTATGAATTTTTCGGCGGGGATGCAACCTACTGCATCATTCCGGCAGAAGTAATGGAACTGGGCTGCCTTCTGGAATACAAGGGACGTGCCTACTATGAAGCCTCACTTGCAGAACCCATGTCCTGCAGTATCGGCGCTTTTAATGCAGCTTATCACACTCAGATGGGTGTTTACACTCACCAGATGGGTATTAAGAAAGACGGTAAGCTGGCTATTATGGCAGGAGCCGGCCCCATGGGTCTGGGCGCACTGACCTATGCCCTCCATCGGGATATCCGCCCCTCTATGATTGTTGTCACTGATTTAAATCAGGAAAGACTTGATCGGGCCGCTTCTCTTTTCCCGCCTGCTGAGGCTGCAAAAGATGGTATCGAGCTGCACTTTGTCAACACCGGAAATTTTGAAGATCCCGTCGCTGAACTGATGCGGATTTCCGGCGGAACCGGTTATGATGATGTTCTCTGCTATGCTCCGGTTGCTTCTGTTGTCACTCAATCCAGCGACATTCTCGGACGTGACGGCTGCCTGAATTTCTTTGCAGGACCTACCGACAACAAATTCAGCGCAACCATGAACTTCTATGATGTACACTATAACTCCACCCATGTTATGGGAACTACCGGCGGAAACACAGACGACATGATCGAATCTCTGGTGCTGACTGCTGCCGGAAGAATCGACCCGGCTGTTATGGTCACCCATATCGGAGGTCTGGATTCTGTGGCTGACACGACCTTAAATCTGCCCAAGATCCCCGGAGGAAAAAAACTAATCTATACCCATTTAACTATGCCTTTAACTGCTCTTACAGATCTTCGCGCCAGAGGAGAAGCTGAACATGATTCCCGCTTGACTGCTCTTGCCGATATCGTAGATGCCCACAACGGACTGTGGTGTCCGGAGGCAGAGGAGTACTTGCTGGCTCACTTTATTGAAAATTAATTTGTGATGAGATATCCTGTCTGCGGGATTCTCACCGCAGACAGGAGGTACATATGGACGCAATGGAAACTCGCAGAAATGCGATTGTAGAACTGATTAATGAAAAAGGCACTGTCAGCTTTTCACAGCTGAAAAAATCATTCCCACATGTTTCAGAAATGACACTCCGCACAGATTTAAAGCTTTTGGATGAAGCCAACAGAATTGTCCGCGTTCACGGCGGAGCCAAATCTGTACAGATTCTTATTGGCACAGATGATTTTCTTAACCGGAAATCTGTCCGCAACATTCCCCAGAAACAGGAAATTGCTGAAAAGGCACTCTCTCTTCTGCGCCGGGACACTACCGTTTTCCTGGACTCCGGAAGTACAACAACCATGTTTGCCAGCCGTTTTCCGGATCAGTCCAATCTGATTTACACAACCGGACTTACCTGCGCAACAGAACTTTCCAGCCTTTCCAATCCCACCGTTATGCTTCCCGGCGGAAAGCTTAACCGCTACAGCCAAAGTGTTTTTGGTTTTTCTGCCATCAAGGAACTGGAACGGGTGAATTTCGATCAGGCTTTTCTGGGAATTACCGGCTTTCATCCTTCTGCCGGCTTCAGCTGCGGAATCAGTGATGAAGCCATTTTAAAGCAGACTGCAATCCGTCAGTCAGAACAGGTAATTGCACTGATGGATTCTTCCAAAGTCGGAGTGAAATGCAGCTTCAATATCTGTACTCTTTCTGAGATTGACATTGTGGTTTCTGACGGAGAACTTCCCGAAGAATTTCTCGCGGAATGCAGACGTTTTGGGGTACGCGTTATTTAGTATTCCTGTGCTCAATCATCGATCATCCATTCCCCATTGCTGAACCAACACTGAGGAGGGACTATCGTGAAAAACACTATACAACGTATGGGTAAATTTTTGTCTGCCATGGTCATGCCGAATATCGGTGCACTGATTGCTTTTGGTTTTTTTGCAGCGCTGTTTATTGACTCCGGCTGGTTTCCCCACAAAGGCTTAAGCGCCCTAGTAGGCCCTATGCTGACTTATCTGATTCCGCTCCTGATTGCTTCCACCGGAGGACGCATGATCGGCGGTGACCGGGGACGTGTTGTGGGCGCTATTGCCATGGTAGGTGCAATTTTAAGCAATACCAGCATTACCATGCTCATGGCTGCCATGATCATGGGACCACTGGCCGGCTTCTGCATCAAAAAATTTGACAAAGCGGCAGAGGGGCATATTCCTGCAGGCTTTGAAATGCTGATAAATAACTTTTCCGCAGGTCTGATCGGAATGCTTCTTGCCATTCTGGGCTATTTTATCATCGGTCCGGTGATGTCCGCTATTCTGACCCTGCTTTCTTCCGGAGTAAATATCCTGATTCAAAACAGTTTACTTCCTCTGGTTTCCGTATTTATTGAACCGGCAAAGGTTTTATTCCTGAATAATGCAATCAATCATGGTATTTTTACTCCTTTAGCTACTGCACAGGCTGCTGAAGCAGGAAAATCCATCATGTATCTGCTGGAGCCAAATCCCGGTCCCGGTCTTGGAATTCTTCTTGCCTATATGTTTTTCTGCAAAGACAAAGCAACCAGAGATTCTACCGCAGGCGCTGTAATCATTCATCTGCTGGGCGGCATTCATGAAATCTATTTTCCGTATATTCTCATGAATCCTCTGGTAATTCTTGCACCAATTGCAGGAAATATGGCTGCCATTTTCTGGTACAGCGTAACCGGCTGCGGACTGGTAGGACCCGCTTCTCCCGGCTCTCTTATTGCCTATATGATGATGTCTCCGGAGACAGATATGCTGAAAATTTTTATTGGAGTCCTCCTTTCTGCAGGAATCTCCTTCATCATCGCTTCTCCGATTGTAAAAATGTCTTCCGGAAAAAGCCTTGAGGATGCGCAAAACGAAGTAGCCTCTATGAAGGCTGAGGCAAAAGGCCAGACTGCAGCTTCCGAAACCATTGAGAATGCAGATAACATCAAAAAAATCATTTTTGCCTGTGATGCCGGAATGGGTTCCTCCGCTATGGGAGCCACCAAATTCCGCAACCGGATCAAAGCAAGCCGGCCGGATATCACCGTAACCAATACCTCTGTAGATAACATTCCTGCCGACTGTGACATTGCAGTTGTACAGGCTGTCCTGGCAGAGCGTGCAAAAAAATCTGCTCCCCAGGCCCGGCTGATTACCATCGGTAATTTCCTGGCAGATCCGGCTCTTGATACACTTTATACGCAGCTTACCGCCGGAAATGCCCCGTCATCTCTTCCGGATGAAAAAGCCGCTTCAGCTTCCCCGGAGCTTTCATCAAAAAACCAGGTTATTTGTGCGGAAGGAATTCATCTGGGACTGACTCCTGTTACAAAAGAAGAAGCAATTGAGGCCGCAGGAAATCTTCTGGAAGAACTGGGTTATGTAGACGGAACCTATGTAACAGCCATGCAGGAACGGGAAAAACTGGTTTCCACCTACATTGGCATGGGTGTTGCCATTCCTCACGGAACCACACAGGCAAAAGGAACCGTGAAAAAAACCGGAATTGTATTCCTTCAATACCCTGAGGGAGTTGACTTCGGAATAGAAAAAGCTCAGCTGGTATTCGGAATCGCAGGAATCGGAGATGAACATCTGGAGCTTCTCAGCAGACTCTGCACTCTTCTGGAGGATCCGGACAGACTGGAAACCTTAAAAACCACAGATGATGTCCAGTGGGTTCTGGAGCAGCTGTCTTAATATACAGCGAAAACCATGCAATGCAAACAGATGATTCAATGAGGGGAATATCTGATTGATAGATAAACAAAAAGCCCGGCGTCGAAAAAGCGGGAGCCGGTTAAGGAAACTTTTTTAGTTTTGTGATAAGCAGCGTAATGTACGAGGGTATGTTACGCTGCTTTTCCTTTCAGTTCGAGTTGCGCCACAAGCTGTGTTGCACCAACTTCCCCGATAAAGGTATAGTAGATGTCAATTTTCTGCTGGCGGTGGCCGCTGCTCTTGTCACCCTCATAAAGAGGAAATCTGATAAGGATCGTATCCTCATTTACCTTGGTTTTTGTTTTAGCCCCGCAGATTGGACAATGCACCCAATGGGAGCTTTGTTGTTCCTGCTCTTTCATGGACAACACCGCCTATTCATAGGAATGCTTTCGATATGTTTTTTTGCTGCTATCCCAATTTTTTAGACATCAGGGCGGTCTCATATCCGCCTGTAGTAAGCAAGAGAAGCCCCTGAATTGCCGTTCTTTTCAAAAGAGAAGTATAATTCCAGCGTATCAGGATCGGTAATGGCAACGAAATACGAGACCCCTTCCTCCTCACATAGTAGCTGAACAGACCAGGCCTCGTTGGGACAGCCGTAGTACAACAGTTCATCCAAGAATTTGACCTCCATATTCCGCTCATGCGCCTCGTTTCCATTTTCATCCATTCTGTCAAAATCCGCAGTGAGATCCGTGGTTGGAATATTGCTGTCGTAGATGCGGGTAAAGCACAGCGTCGAGACAATGCCCTCATCCGCCGCACTGTACCGCCACCCCTCGACTTCTCCCTCGACCATCTGCCAGCTGCCCTCCAGATCGGACATGGCAAATTCCGCGCCCGGAATGGAAGGCTCACTACCCAACTCCAGCCATTCATCGTTGATCTGGTCATAGGTATAGATTGTGTCGCAGCTGACAGCGTAGTAAATTTCCTGCACAAAATGAGTTTCATGGTCAGTACCCAGGGAGATGATCCGGCAGTTCTGCCCGTTGACAGTCTCCTGAAGCCCTGTGTCCAGCATAACCATGCCAAGTTCGAGGTAATACCGGACAATCTCGGTTTCCCGCAGACGCTCAAATGCCTGCTCGGAGGCCGGATACTCCGCGCCCGAACCACTAACGGAAACTGCGGCAGCTTCCTTGTCAGATGGAGGAATCATATCTGGCTTACCATCCGGAACCGCACTGCTTTCGGAACTGTCTCGGTTCATATCACCCGTCTCCGTCTTGGATATTTCCGGCAGCTTCCCGCCGCTTCCGGCTGTTGGAAGCGGCTGTGCGGCATTATTTGCATCTTTGCAGGCAGTCAGGCTAAAAATCAGGAGAAGCGCCAGCAGGATGCCTATCCAGCATTGTTTCATATTCTCACCCCCAAGGATCGCATTCCGCGAGGGACCGTATCCCGCTGAGGATGCTGGAATACTCCCAGAGATACCACAGGCTGCCCTTTTGCCGGAGCTTGACCGGCCTGGGAGAATCCGCCCCCGCTGTTTTCAGGAATACCCGGATATACCCGGCTTCTATGTCCTGGGGACGTAGATCCGGAAGCACATTCAGTACATAGGGCTGTGCCGGGGTATAGTTGTTTTTAGGTGCCGCTCCCTCAAAGTAGGCCAGGGGCAGATAAGGCTTATCCCGCAGGCGGTCCCGGAGAAACTGGCTGTCGTAGGGAGTCATGGGTCTGGGACCCCGCAGCATATTCATTGCCTCCACCCCGGCATCCCTGTCCTTTATGTATAGCTGTAATGCACACAGGAACATGGCGCAGGTGTTTTCCGGCTTGGAAAGATCCATCTGCGGACACGTTTGGAATTCCTGCAAAGTAGCGGGGATCATGTTTAATGTGACTGGCATTTTTCTGTCTCCTTTCTTTCAAAAACGGCTAAAAATCTGCGTACTGGTGGTGTGGACTCCGTCTGTATCTTTGAGACGCACTTGAAGCAGCAGGGTATCCGCATCCAATACTGTGACGTAAAATTCTTCTTCTGCGTAATTCTGGTATATCGTCTCAACGCTGAACAGCTGGAGACGCCATGCCTCGTTCTCGCATCCCTCATAAATTGGGGTCTCCTGGTATTCCACCGCCATGGCCTGTGCCTCCCTGAGATAACCGGGATGCCACTCGTCATAATAGTCCACACCGTCCGGCTCAGTCTCGTCCCAAGAACTGTGAAAAGTCAATCTGCGGTCAATCTCCATTTCGCTGGCCGTGAAATTCCAGACCTCCGGATCCCCTTCTGTGACAGTCTCGCCGGAAACCATGCGCCATTGGCCGAACAGGTCCGCCATGCAGTATTCCCCGCCCTTGGCCGGCATGGGCTGCCGCTCCATCCAGAACTGGTCGCCCAAGAAATCCAGCATCAACTGGCCATCCGCCATATGGCCTTGGGCAAAAACCGTGTCTTCGTTTGTCCCGTCAGCTTCCGTACTCAGAAAAAAGCCACCGCTGCCATCCGAATACCAGAAGCAGTCCGGGCCGATTCCGAGCAGAAGGTGGTACACACCGATATAGTCAAAGCTCCGGGGCTTCCATTCCCGATACCGGGCACCGCCGCCCTCCAACAGGTACAGTTCTATAACCCAATCATCCTCCGGCAAAGTCCCTTCCATCGTCTGGCCTTCCTTTGCCATTATGTACCGTACAGCCTGCCAGCAGGTATTCGTCCACGGAGCTTCAGTATCTTCCGGTTCCGAAGTGTTTTCGGGCAAGGCATCCGAATATGTGCTGCTCTCTTTATTGATAGGCGGCAGCGCACTGGATGGGCCGTTCTCACCCATTTTTCTCCCGTTTCTCCCACACGATGCCAGTACCAGCGGCAACAGCAGACAAAGCAACGCTGCCGCAAATCTACTGCTTCTCATATCTATCCTCCACGTCTTTTCATCCACTCGTTATACATTTAAGTTGCAAATGTTTTCGTTCGTGCGTATAACATCGGACGGTTACATCTCAAGGAAGAACAGCCGTCCGAAAACATCATCTATGACATCCTCCATATCTGCGTAGACCTCGTGCCACACGTCAAAGGCATAGAGATAGGTATAGCCATCCGCCTCCGTCATAAAGATTTTCCAGTGAAATGTGTGATCATTTTCACTTGTCGTATACGTCAAAATATAGACGGGGTGTCCCAATGCCTCACTGTAGCCGCTGTTCTTTTCGACAGAGAGATCTTCTGCCTCATACATCGTCAGATGCTCGATACTTTTTACTGCGTATTCTTCCATGGACACTCCATTCCTGCGGCCGCCTGGATAAGCGCAGTTTATGATCAATATGGAACCGTCCTGTGTCATATCCTCATAGTAATAGCCCCCATCAGGATAGTTTTCCGTTTGAAGGACAGTCATGTGGGTAAATGCGGGTCCTCCTGTGGTAAGCACATGAGGGTTGACGTTTGCTCCCTGTTCCATACCTCCATTGTCTCCGCCCTGGTCTTCGCCCTCAAATACAATGGCCCATCCTCCACATCCATCAATAAAAGGATCCCCTTGAACATGGGTCAATCTGAGTGAGGATGTGCCTGGCCCGTCCCCCCGCTCACAGATCCAAACGCCGCATATCTCATCATGGAGTTCTCCCGGACCATATTGTCCCCACAGATCGTTATCCTCAATGCCCTCTACAAGGCACAGCTCGAAAACCACGCACTCCGGCCCGAACTGGACCATCGCCTCATCCGGCCTGCTCCAGGTGCCTTCGTACAGAGCAATCGGTTCGCTGTTACCGCGGCCATAGCTGTAGGTAAGATTTCCCCCGCGCCCGATATTCAGGTTCAGGGAGATACCGCCTCCTAATTCCGCCGGAATCACGGCGGACCATATACCAATAAGGTCAGGATTATGATACATGGTAAAATCAAAAATTTCAGACGGGCCTGACAGCGAACCATCGTAGAGCCACAGAGAGGGCTGGTAACTCAGGCTTCTCCCTGTACTGTCCACAATCTCCACATCCAGGCTGGGCATAATATCGCTGAGGTTGCCCAAAAGGAGGATAGGATCCCCGCAGTCGCTGCGGTAGAGTACCTGGTCGCTTTCGCCAAGAAAATCGTTGTCCTCGTTGATGTCCCATGTATTGACCGCTGTGGAAGCTTTTGGGTCTGTAGGAACGATACAGTAGACCTCATATCCACCCTCCGGGTGGGCAATCCACCGTTCAGGCGGTATCTCCTTAATGAATGGATACGCATCCAGATATTGCTCCGCCTCCTCTGATGCCAGAAAGGCCGCAATATCTTCCCCAGGCTCCAGGGCGGCGCCCAAAAAAGCTACGGAACAGATACAGCCGTCCGCCTGCGCCCCTTCACGCAGGTCATCCAATACTTTCCCTCCTTCGACAGAAAGCCAGGCGGCTGCCCCTTCACTGGCGGCGGAACCGGATGCTCCGCCATCCTCTGTGGGGGAATTGATAGCTCCTTTACC
>UQFC01000047.1 GCA_900540335.1 uncultured Clostridium sp.
CCCCCGCACCGGGACTTGTTGCTTCCGGCCACGGTCCGGAAGGCCTGATCGAATGTGTGGAAATGCCCGGCTACCCCTTCCTGATCGGAGTTCAGTGGCACCCGGAATATCTCTGGGAGCAGGATCCGGCTGCCAGCCGCCTGTTTTCCGCCTTTGTAAAAGCCTGCAGCAAGTCAGAAACATAAATACACCAAACGGGCGCTCCGAATCATCTCCGGCCGCGCCCGTTTCACCTGTCTCTTTGTTTATCCGCTTTTTCTCCCTGATTTCCGCTTTCTGAAAAACGGAAGTCTTGTGGCTGCGGCCTCCGCCTTTCCCTTGCTTTCCCGCTGGTAGGTTCTCAGAGTTTCATCCAGCATCTTAAACCTGTCTTCCTCCCGCTCATCATTAACACGCATCATATACTCCAGCTCCTGAACCATATGATTGCTGACCTGACGGCTGATTTCACTGCTCATCGCAGCGCTGCTCTGCTTCATGGCCTGTCCAATGGCATTGCCGATAATGTGGTTCATAATCTCCTGAAACTGATCCAGTTTATCCTGATTGATTACAGCAGCCTCTTCACCGGGCTTTGGAAGCACACGAAGCCCCGGCGCTTTTTCATCCGGATTCTCTGCGCTTCCCTCTTTTAAAATATGAACCGCATTCTGCTCTAAAATCTCGTCCACATCCACGTTCTCATCTCCTTCAAGCATTTTATTAAGAACCTGTTCGATGGCTTTCAGCTGATATCCTTTTTCCTTCAGCTCTTTTATCTTTTGAAATAAACGAATATGAAGTCCCGTATAATACCGGTGGCTTTTTCCATTTCTTGGTATATTCAGCTGCAGCTCGTCCTCCCAGTACCGGAGCACATGGGATTCCACACCGACCAGCTTGCCGGCCTCTGATATGGAATAATGTGTATCGTCCATTCCCTTCCTCCCCTTATGTTCTTTTTAATTTCATAGCCTACTTATAGTTTATGAGGAGTGGTTGAGATTTATGATTAATTCCTTGCACATACCTGCCATACATTCTGAAGCAGATTTCTGTATCCTTACTTTTCCAGATTCACAAATTTTGTAAACTCCGGCTGCCAAAGCAGATTTACCGTTCCAATGGGGCCGTTACGCTGTTTTGCAATAATAACCTCTGCAATGTTGGGCATATCTGTATCTTTGTTATAGTAATCATCACGATAAAGAAACATAACTACGTCTGCGTCCTGCTCAATCGCGCCGGACTCACGCAGATCCGACAGCATAGGCCGGTGGTCGGTTCTCGTCTCACAGGCACGGCTCAGCTGGGACAGGGCCACTACAGGCGCGTTCATCTCTCTGGCCAGAGCCTTTAAGGAACGGGAAATCTCCGAAATCTCCTGCTGACGGCTCTCGCTGCTTTTTCCGCCGCTTCCGGACATCAGCTGCAGATAGTCGATGATAATCATGCTGAGTCCCTGCTCCAGCTTCATTTTCCTGCATTTGGAACGCAGCTCTGTAATTGAAATACCCGGTGTGTCGTCAATGACCAGCTTGGAATTTCCAATCACGCCGATTCCCTCTACAATGGCATCCCAGTCTGAATCTGTCAGATTTCCTGTTCTCAGCTTCTGGGAATCTACATTGGACTCCATAGCCAGCATACGGTTTACCAGCTGCTCCTTGGACATCTCCAGGCTGAATATCATACAGGGCAGGCCCTTGCGCACAGCCACATGGTCAACCAGATTCAGCACAAATGCCGTTTTTCCCATAGAAGGACGGGCTGCGATCAGAACAAAGTCCGAGGGCTGCATACCCGAGGTCTTATAATCCAGATCAATAAATCCTGTAGGAATTCCGGTTACGGTTCCCTGGGTTTTCGAGGCGGCCTCAATCTTTTCCAGCACGTTTAAGGCTACCTGCCGGATAGGAACAAACTCACCGGAGCTGCGGCTCTGCAGCAGATCAAATACTGATTTTTCCGTTGATGCCAGAATCTGCTCCAGAGGCTCCTTTCCCGCATAGCAGGTGTTGGCGATTTCCTCGTTTACCTTAATCAGTCTTCGCAGAACGGCCTTTTCCCGGACAATATTTGCATAGGATTTCACATTGGCTGATGTGGGAACCGTGGTAATAATATCCCGGACAAAATCAAGGCTGCTTACCTCCGGAGGAACATCCTTCTCCTTCAGACGATCCTGAAGAGTAACCAGATCCACCGGCTTTCCCTCGTTAAACAGCTCTACCATGGTTTCAAACATAATCCCGTACTGCTGCTGATAAAAATCTCTCGCAGTTACAATCTCAGAGGCCGCAATTATCGCCTCCTTGTCCATCAGCATGGAACCAATAACAGACTGTTCTGCCTCTATGCTGTGGGGAAGCACCCGTTTCATCAAAGCTTCATCCATGACTTTGCTCGTCTCCTGTCTTTTTTACTTTCCATAGAGCAAAATGGCTGCCCATTTACTGGCAGCCATTATCTCTTACGCTTCTGTCACCTTTACAGTCAGTTTTGCCGTTACATCCTTATGCAGCTTTACCGGCACCTCATGGTTTCCGAAGGTTTTAATCGGATCCGGCAGAACCAGCTTCTTCTTATCGATATCCAGACCCAGCTGTTCGGAAGCAGCAGCGGCAATTTCCTTTCCGGATACAGAGCCAAAGGCTTTTCCGCCCTCGCCGGCCTTCATCTTCAGCACAACCTGACCGCTCTCGATCTTTTCTGCCAGCTCCTTTGCTGCGGCCAGCTGCTCTGCTGCAACCTTGGCCGCATTGGCCTTCTGCAGCTTTAAATCATTTAAGTTCTTTGCAGTAGCCTCTACACCCAGCTTTTTCGGCAGAATAAAGTTTCTTGCATAGCCGTCATTTACCTTTACAATCTGACCCTTTTTTCCAAGAGCCTTTACATCCTCTAATAATACGATTTCCATTATGATATATCTCCCTTCTGCAGCATTTGATCAATTACTTCTTTTACGCGGCGTTTTGCATCTTCAATGGTTCCATCCTTCAGCTGGGCGCCTGCAATTGTTCTGTGGCCGCCGCCTCCCAGCTGTTCCATCATAACCTGAACGTTTACTTCGTCAATGGATCTGGCGCTGACATAAATCGTGTTCTGATATTCCGTCAGAACAACAGACGCCTTGATTCCCTTAATCTCCAGCAGCTCGTTGGCTGCCTGAGCGCCGACAATCGTGGGACTGTGAAGCCCTTCTGCCGGACATACACCAATAGAAAAGCTATCGCGGTAAACCTCTGCCGAAGTAATGGTGTATGCTTTTGCCTTATAATCTGCCATATCATCCCGGAACAGCTTCCGCACCCTTGTTACATCAGCTCCGCTGCGCCGCAGATAAGCTGCTGCTTCAAAGGTCCGCACACCCGTCTGATTGGTGAAATTATTGGTGTCAATTACAATTCCCGCATACATGGTATCTGCCTCTGCCGGCTTAATCCGGATTCCGTCTGCAATGTACTGAAGTACCTCTGCAACCATTTCACAGGTGGAGGATGCATACGGCTCTACATAGGAAAGCACCGCATTGGTAATCACCTCGCTGCTCTGGCGATGGTGATCCAGAACGACGATCGTCTTTACCATTTTTAAAAGCTCCGGCGCGTCCGTAATGCTGGGACGGTTCACATCTACCACCACCAGCATGGTGTTGTTGTCTACCAGCTCCGCTGCCTGAGGTCCCTTCAGGAAAAGATCCTCGGGATATTCCGGATTGTCCAGGAACCGATCCATCATAGGCTGTACAGATGAGGTTACCTGATTGATTACAATGTGGGCTTTTTTATTCAATGCCACAGCTATCCGGTAAATACCGATGGCTGCGCCGAAGGAATCGATATCGCTCATCTGATGTCCCATAATCAGCAGACGATCCTTCGTCTCCACCAGCTCCCGAAGCGCATGAGCCTTGACACGGGCCTTAACGCGGGTTGCCTTTTCCAGCTGCTGTGATTTTCCGCCGTAATACTGAATCCGGCTTCCATTCTTCACTACCGCCTGATCTCCGCCGCGCCCCAGGGCCATATCTATGGCAGCCCGGGCAAAATCATAATTCTGGCTGTAGCTGTCTCCGCCCATACCGATACCGATACTTAAAGTCACTGCCATCTCGTTTCCGATATTGACAGCCTTTACCTCTTCCAGAATGGAGAATCTCTCCTCCTCCAGCTGTTCCATATACTTCTGCTTGATGGTAAAGAAATATTTATCCTTTTCCAGCTTCTTTACCACGCCCTCAATAGAACCGATGGCCTTGTTGATTTTTCGATCAATCAAAGCAGTCAGCAGCGAGCGGCGGACCTCCTCCACACTCTCCAGAGCCTCGTCATAGTTATCCAGATAAATCAGTCCTGCCACCATGCGCTCATCTGTAATCTCCTGACGATAGCGAAGATTCTCCGTCTCATCAAACAGATAAACAGCTAACAGCTTCTGACGGCTGACCAGAGCTTCAATATCCTCCTCTTCTGTGCCGCTTACAAATATGGGCTGCAGATCCAGCCGGAATTTGTACTCCCCGAAAGAAGTATGTACCTGAGCTGTCTCATTATCCACAGCAAGATCTGTCTTTGTTACCTCCGGAAACAGTGAAATCAGGTTTTTTCTTGCGCCTTTTTCCCGGGCAATGATATCCTGAAAGGCCTGATTCATCCAGACAATCCTTCCGTCATCATCTGCCAGGGCATAGGGAAGTGCCATCTCTGTCAAAAGCTGCTTCTGAATCCAGGCATATTCGGCAGAAAACTCCACCAGACCGCCCAGTACCCGCTTGCGGCTGTAAACTCTCAGCCAGGCAGACATCGCAATATATGTGATGGTAAACGGCAGCATCATACATGCCGCCTGCCAGCTTACAAGAAGTACAGCCACATTGGCGAACATCAGAAACAGCGATAGCAGCAGCGGCCAGGCCAGATACCACTTCAACTGTCCTCGTACTTTCATATTTTCTTTCATAACCGTTCTCCTTACCGAATTCCCAGTATCCTAAAAACAGCCATCTGACTTATAATTATACCATAATAAGCCCTTTTCGTCTACATCAGGAAAAGCCGGAGACCAGGGTGAACGTCACCGGAACAGGTTTGAATCACGTATTTCCGGGCAGTTCCTCCATTGTTTTTTTCCTGTTTTTATTATAAAATGAAAAAGATTGATCAGAAATATTTTAGAATCCAGATGTGACAGCAATTGAACTGACATCCAAAAACAAGGAGACATCAATTATGACAAAAAAAGAAATTTCAGAAATCAAGCGTCAGTTTACTCCCTCCAACTGTTCCATTACCCGCATCTGCGGCTGTTACGTGGACGGAGAAAAAAATAAAAAAGCCCTGTTTAAAGAAGCCTTTCTTTCCCTTCCCGAAGAGGATATGTTTAAATACTTTGAAATTCTCCGGAAAAATCTTTCCGGTACTCTGGGAAAAAATCTCATGAATCTGGAGTTTCCTCTGGAAGCAGAAAAAGAAGGAGGCCCCCACGAATTTCTCCTGAAGCTGAGAAACAGCCGTCTTCAGGACGAAGCTCTTCTGGAAGCCTTTTATGACCGGATTATTGAAACCTATGAGTATGTGGGAAACTATCTGATTCTGCTGATTCATGATGCCTATGATATTCCCGGAAAAACCTCAGACGGACTGGAAATGGATGATGCTTCTGACGAGGTCTACAGCTACATTCTCTGCAGCATCTGCCCCGTTGATCTGTCAAAACCGGGATTAAGCTACAATGAGCTGGAAAATCTTTTCCAGAACCGGGTCCGCGACTGGGTGGTAGGAAAGCCCGAGCTTGGCTTCCTTTTCCCGGCCTTCAATGACCGTTCCACCGACCTCCACGGCGCTTTGTATTACTCCAAAAATGTCAATGACCTTCACGATTCCTTTATGGAACAGCTGTTAGGCTGCCCTCTGCCCCTGCCTGCCCAGTTTCAGAAGGAATCCTTCCAGACAATTATTGAGGAAACTCTGGGAGACGCCTGTGACTACGAAACCGTTAAAGACATTCACGAAAACCTCAGTGAAATGCTGGAAGAGCATAAGGACCAGCCGGAGCCCCTGATGCTGGATAAGTATCAGGTCAAATCCCTTCTGGAGCAAAGCGGAGTAGAAGAAGAACAGCTTTCCCGTTTTGATGAGACCTTTGACGAAATCGCCGGTCCGGGTGCTTCTATCTTTGCCGGAAATGTCGTAAACGCCAGGGCTCTTGAAGTAAAAACACCGGATGTCATTATCAAGGTCAACCCGGAACGGGCTGACCTGATAGAAACCCGCGAAATCGACGGACGCCATTGCCTTGTCATCGCCATTGACGGAGGCGTGGAAGTCAACGGGATCGTTGTAAATGAAAATAATAAGGAATCTCAACAAGAAGCATAACGCTCCACCCGGCGGCACAGGCAAAGGCCACGCCGCTGATTCCCAGGGACGGTGTAAGAAGCCATGTGAAAATGACCCGCAGACTGGTCTGAATAAAGGTTCCCAGAAGGGTCATTTTCATCATGCCCATGCCCCGGTAAAAGCCCTGAAATCCATTGGTAAAGGCTGGAAAGATATAAAAAAATGCCATAACCGCAAGATACTGACCGCCAATGGCCGCAATGGCCTCTGCGCCTTCGCCTGTGACAAAGAGCTTTAGTACGGAATTTCGAATCAGAAGCACCACTGTGCAGATTCCAATCCAGTATCCGAACTCCAGCAAAAGGCCGCGGCCAAACCCCTTTTTCATCCGCTCCGGGTTTTTCGCACCCCGGTTCTGGGCCACAAATGTAGTAATTCCATGGGAAATGCTCTGCTCAGGAAGACACGCAAAATCATCAACCCTGGTTACTGCATTGTAGGCAGCAATTACGTCCACTCCCAGGGTATTGACAGAGCCCTGAATCAGCACCTTCCCGATCGGCTGGCAGGACTGCTGCAGGGCTGTCACACAACCGTATTGCAGGGTGGACTTCAGCAGATCCCTGTCTATGACAAATTCTCCCTTCTCCAGCCGAAGCAGCGGAATCTTCTGATACACATACCAGACAGACAGGCCCGCAGATACCGCCTCTGCCACCACTGTGGTAACAGCAGAACACACAATTCCAAATCCCAGGCCTCCGATAAAAATCAGATCCAGCACTCCATTAAGCACAGAGGAAAACATCAGAAATTTCAGAGGCGTTTTGGAATCTCCCACGCTTTTCAGCGCAGATGACAATGCATTATAAAAATAAGTAAACGGCGCGCCAATAAAAATAATTCTTAAATATACTGCCGTCATTTCCATCAGCTCCTCCGGCACATGAAGCAGTCTCAGAAGCGCCGGAGTAAAGACCATTCCAAGTCCTGTCACAGCCAGAGAAAAATACAGGCCGAACAGGACTGCCGTAGACATCTCCCGTTTCAGCTTTTCCAGCTGCTTTGCCCCGAAAAATTCACTCATCAGAACACCGGCACCCATGCAGATGCCGGAAATACCCAGGATTACAAGATTCATCACCGGACTGGCCATTCCTTCTGCCGCCAGCGCCTCTTTTCCTATAAAACGTCCTGCTATCATCGAATCCACGGCATTATATGTCAGCTGAAACAGATTTCCCAGAATCAAAGGCACTGAATAACTGATTAACTGCCGGGTAATCGCTCCCTGTGTCATATCCATTGCCGCTGCTTTTTTTTCCATTGCAATTCACTCCTGACCATTCCTTTTTCTTAAAATCACGTCTGCTGTCTCTGTCTGTTCAGCATTTGAACGAACTCTTTTCATTATACTGCCGCCGCAGAAAAAGACAATAAAAATCCGGTTATACTTCTGTATTTTTCTACAGGGATTTACATTTACATAAAAATCCGATATACTGAAAATCACTTAGAACGAAGGAGGCTTTTTCATGTTTCGTATGTGGGGAAAAATCTGGAAAGACAACCGTATGCTTCAGGATACGGTCATCTGCATGACGGACTATCGCATGTCCCGCACACAGATGGTTTTCCAGTCTCTGGATGATATCTGCTGTCAGTTTGATTTAAGCAAGCCCATCTGGCTGGATTCCAATATTACAGACTTCAAACGCCACGATAAAACACGGTTCGGCCAGGATAATTTTATCGAGGAAATCGAATTTGATTATCTGGAAATTCAGGTAATCGAAGAGTAAAATCGAAAAGGGTGCCGCAAAATACAGTCATTCTGCCGGATACAGCCTTTTGCCTGTTATGCAATCCGCCATATCCGGTGTGAAAAACCTGTTTGCGACACCCTTTGCTATTTCATTTATATTTTGTTATCTATTACAGTCTGGCCAGCAGCTTCTCTCTCTCATCCTCATATCCCGGCTTGCCAAGCAGCGCGAACATATTCCGCTTGTAGCTTTCTACACCAGGCTGGTTAAACGGATTTACACCCAGAATATATCCGCTGACACCGCAGGCAAACTCAAAGAAATAGAACAGCTCGCCCAGATAGAATTCGTTCTGTTCCGGAATGCGAACCATCAGGTTCGGAACATTGCCGTCTGTATGAGCCAGAATGGTTCCGTTCATAGCGCTCTTATTTACAAAATCAACGCTCTTTCCTGCCAGATAGTTCATACCGTCTGTGTCAACATCTTCTTTATTCAGCAGAATCTCTGCCGGAGACTCTTCTACATTCAGAACAGTCTCAAACATAATTCTTGCGCCGTCCTGAATAAACTGTCCCATAGAATGCAGGTCTGTGGTCAGATCCACTGCTGCCGGGAAAATACCCTTCTGATCCTTGCCTTCACTTTCTCCGAACAGCTGCTTCCACCACTCAGATACATAATGCAGGCTGGGCTCGTAGTTTGCTACGATCTCTACGTTTTTGCCCTTTCTCAAAAGAATATTGCGGATTGCGGCATACAGCAGAGCATCATTGGACTCATAGGGAGTTTCCAGAGCTTTCTTTCTTCCGGAAGCAGCGCCTTCCATCAGTTTATCAATATCCAGACCTGCTGCAGCGATAGGAAGAAGACCTACTGCTGTCAGTACGGAGAAACGGCCTCCTACATCATCCGGAACTACGAAGGACTCATAGCCCTCTTCATTAGCCAGATTCTTCAGTGCGCCTCTTGCCTTGTCTGTGGTTGCATAAATACGCTTGTTGGCTTCCTCACGGCCATATTTTTCAATCAGCATCTCCTTAAATACACGGAAAGCAATCGCCGGCTCTGTGGTTGTTCCGGATTTGGAAATAATGTTGATAGAGAAATCCTTTCCCTCCAGTACATCCTTTAAATCACGGATATATTTGCTGCTGATGCTGTTTCCTACAAAGTAGATCTCCGGAGCTTTTCTCTTGCTCTTATCCAGAACATTGTGGAAGCTGTGGCTTAAAAATTCAATTGCTGCACGGGCGCCCAGATAGGAACCGCCGATTCCCACAACCAGAAGCACATCGGAATCACTCTGAATCTTTTTTGCTGCTGCTTTGATTCTCTCAAACTCTTCTTTATCATAGTCTACCGGAAGATCAATCCAGCCGACAAAGTCATTTCCCGCTCCGGTCTTGCTGATCAGAGTCTCCTTTGCCCCCATAACAGTGCTCTTAAAATTCGCCAGTTCCTCTGCAGATACAAAATCAGCAACCTTGGAATAATCAAATGTTACAGTCTTGCCCATAATTTTCTCTCCTTTTCTTCTGTTCCCCGGTCCAATTTCCACAATGCCTCTTGCCGAGAATCATTATTGAATCAATTATACCATATTCTCCACAAAAATGCGACACAATTTCACACCAAATACTGCTTTAAAATGTCTCCGATCAGCTCTACCTCCTCTGGTCTTAAATCTCTCAGCCAGTTTTCATCAGCTGCACGGCTTTTTTCACGACAGGCAGCAATCTGCTCCAGGCTCTTCCTCAAATAATCCAAATCCCGAATCGTCTTCAGCTCCTGATTTTCTCCCGATTCCCCTGCGCTGCCATTGCCGCAGATACCTGAGGAAACCTGTCTTCTGCCGCCTCTGCCCTCCAATCCGGCTTCTGCCCGTTCCGACTGGATTCCAGTCCTGTTCCCGGCCTCCTTTTGTCCCCGCTGTTCCAGGGCTGTGCATTCCCTGCCCAAAGCCCTCGTCTCTCCCTGAAGTCCATCTGAAAGATTCTGGCTGTTTCTGTTTCTTCCATTTCCCCGCAGTCCGCCAAATAAGGTACGTCTTGGCTCTGTCTGACCTTCTGAATCCGCAGTTCCTGCCTTCCCGGCTCCTGCCGGCTTCTCCTCTCTGGCTCCCGCCGTCTCCATCTGTCCTTCGATTCCTGACCGTTCCTGGACACTTCTGGAGAACACACTGCTGCCGGACATTTCCTGCCCGGTATCTTCTCCGCCTTCCTCTGCACCAGGCTGTGTTCTGCGAACCAGTTTTCCTTCCCGTTTTCCTATGGTTCTGACTCCACGCAGTCCGGAACGCTCCTGCATACCTTTATCGCTCCGGCTTCCTTCTCCTGCCATGCTCCGCGCCATTCTCGGATACAGCACATTTTCCAGATAATCCTGAAGCGATGCCTGCAGCTGCTCTCTCCATCCTCCTGCCGTACCATTGTCAAACAGCATGGTAATCATTGCCATAAGAACCGAGCCGCCTCCATAGAGCACAATGTAAAAGGTATCCAGCCGGTACCAGTATGAAAGAAATGCCCCGAGGCCGCCTGCCAGAAGACAAAGCCAGGTCCACTGCATACACAGGCTGCTCCAGCCTGACAGGTTCACACCCATAATCTTCATTTCATACAGCTGATGCTCCAGCCATGCTCCGCTGTCAGACATTCCCTGATTCATCCGATATGTATTTTCCGCCTTCTGCCGCAGTTCCTTCAGACTCTTATTTTTTGTCAGCGCCAGATTTGTACTTTCTTTTATCAGTCTTTTGTAGAAGCGTTTGGTAATCGCTCTCGTCATAATCCCGAGTACACAGATTCCCGCCAGCACATACAGTGCCTTTCCTGTTTCCAGTAATTGTAACATAAAAACAGCTCCCCTTTCTTTCTTGATGACATCCCCATTATACCGGGCAAAATCATTTTTGGAAAGTTCAGGGAGCCTAGAATCGATCATCAAATTCTGCTAAAATTCGATTCTTAACTTCATATTCAATATGATTTCATGGAATATTTTGTCAATTTTAATACGCTTCAATGAGAGCCTTTGTCAATCTGGTGCTGTGCAAAATAGCCTGGCGTTCAAATTCCGGATAGTCCATAGATGCGCTGTTATCTGCCTTGTCAGAAATTGCGCGGACAATCAGAAACGGAATTCCATTTAAATATGCCGCCTGGGCAATCGCAGCCCCTTCCATCTCCGTACAGAAGCCCTGGAAGGTATCTGTCAGCCACTGTTTCTTATCTTTATCTGAAATAAACTGATCTCCGGTCACAATCCGTCCTTCAAAAACACCCAGCTCCGGATTTACCTTTTTGCTGCAGGCAAGAGCCAGTTCTCTCAGCTTTTCATCTGCCTGAAATGCAAAAACATCCATCTGGGGAATCTGTCCAACCGGATATCCAAATGCCACTGCATCCACATCGTGCTGTACAGCATCTGTAGAAAGCACCATATCTCCAATGTTAATTTCTGCTTTCAGTGAACCGGCAATTCCTGTATTTACAATTCCGTCTACCTGGAACCGATCCGCCAGAATCTGCACGCACACTGCGGCATTTACTTTTCCAATCCCGGATCTTACAACCACAGCCTCTTTCCCGCCAATTGTTCCCTGGTAAAATTCCATTCCTGCCGCCTGAACAATTTTAACATTGTTCATTTCCTTCTTTAACTGGGCAACCTCATCTGCCATTGCTCCGATAATTCCTAACATAACTGCTGAATCTCCTTCTCCTCTGTCCGTAATGAAAGAAAAAGAATGGCACTGCCTTTTGTCTGCTTTGCAGCCGGCGGCACCATTCTTTTTTCCTGAAATCAATCAAATTCTGAGCTTAGTTTTCCGGCTCAAATACATCTTTTCCAAGTCCGCAAAGCGGGCATACCCAATCCTCGGGAAGATCTTCAAATGCTGTTCCCGGTGCAATTCCGTTATCCGGATCGCCTACCTCAGGATCATATACATAGCCGCAGGGGCCGCAAACATATTTCTGCATAACAAACTCCTCCTGTCTATTGATTTTCAAATACCTTTCAAATACTTCTTACTTATATGTTTTACTATATTTTCAGTGATTATTCAAGATCAAAATTTTCCTGAGTAAAAAATACAGAGCTCTGATTTTTGACGAAGGTATCTCCGGATATTCCTTCATCACTGCCTCCTGAAAGAAGGCACAAAATGCTCATCAACGGCCGGAATCTTTTATTTGAGAATTTTTTCCATCTGATTATTCTCATTCCCGGTTTTGAATCCTCGTCCTCTCCCAGATCTTTTTTTCTTCTTCGTTCATATTCTTCTTCCGTTACCGGCTTGATTCCTCTTATCTGAATCTGCTCTTTCAGCTTCTCATAGTGACTCGCTGCAGCAGCTTCCATGCTTGAAATTGCATTAGAATCCCGAATCTTTTCTTCTGCCCAGATGCGTTCTGCCTCATCCATTTCCTCCAGCAGGCTGGCTTCATCGCTGCTGAAAAGTTTCTGGGCCTTCTGTTCTATCGTATACAAATTGTCTGCTCGTTTATTCTGTCTCACTGGCCGTCCTCTTTATTCACGGATTTTCTGCCGCACCCGCTGTTTTCCCTGTTTTCTATTCGATTCGGGGTTGACTTTTTAAACATTGCGGTTAGTATAATAATAAAGTATCACTCATGGGTAATCATACCCTGACAAGATTATTTCCGGAGGCAACTTTTATGAAAAAAATCGTTTTAACCGGCGGCGGTACTGCCGGACACGTTACCCCTAATCTCGCGCTGCTTCCATCTTTGAAAGAACGCGGTTATGAAATTCATTATATCGGCTCCTACAACGGTATTGAGCGCAAGCTGATTGAAGGTGCCGGAATTCCTTATGATGGAATTTCCTCCGGCAAGCTTCGCCGTTATTTTGACTTAAAAAATTTCTCTGATCCTTTTCGTGTAATAAAAGGCTATGCTGAAGCACGTCGCCTGCTGAAAAAATACCGTCCTGATGTGGTTTTTTCCAAAGGCGGCTTTGTTTCCGTTCCTGTTGTATTAGCTGCAAAGCACTTTAAAATTCCGGCTATCATCCACGAGTCTGATATGACTCCCGGACTGGCTAATAAAATCTGTATTCCTTCTGCAGCAAAGGTATGCTGCAACTTTCCGGAAACCCTTCCCTATCTTCCGGAGGAAAAAGCTGTGCTGAGCGGTTCTCCCATACGGAAAGAACTGTTGGAAGGCGATCGTCTGACCGGACTGCAGTATGCCGGACTGTCCGCAGAAAAACCGGTTATCCTCGTCATCGGCGGAAGTCTGGGCGCTGTAGCTGTCAACAACGCTGTACGCAGTATTCTTCCCAAACTGCTGGAAACATATCAGGTGATACATATCTGCGGCAAAGGGCATCTTGATGATTCCCTCATTGGTCAAAAAGGATATGTACAGTTTGAATATGTCGATGCCCCGCTGCGTCATCTCTTCGCTGCGGCTGACCTGATCCTTTCCCGCGCCGGAGCGAATTCCATCTGCGAAATCCTTGCTCTGCGCAAACCCAATGTTCTGATTCCTCTGTCTGCAGCAGCAAGCCGGGGCGATCAGATTCTCAATGCACGGTCTTTTAAGAATCAGGGCTTCTCTGCTGTACTGGAAGAAGAGCAGATGACCGGCGAAACCTTATATCACACTATTCAGGACACTTATGAAAACCGTCAGGAATTCATAAGTGCCATGAATCAGAGTACCTTGTCAGATGCTGTGGATATTGTTATGAATCTGATTGCCTCTTATGCAGAAACATCTGCATAATTTTACATTCTGTATCCTGCCATATCTGTTTACAGATTTGCCTGAAGCCTCTCATTCCGAAGCTTCAGGCAATTTTTTCAGATGTCCGGATGCTTCGCGCAGACTGTTTTCTTCAGTCTTCTCCAGTTTTTCCCGGAGGTACTTTCTTCCTCTCATCAGCCTCATTCTGCATGCAGCTCCTGAAACTCCAAGAATTGTACTAACCTCGTCCATCGGTCTTCCTTCGATGATATATAAAAAGAATACCACAGCCCAGTCCCGTTTCATCGTCATTAATGCATTCAAAACATCTTTGTACAACTCTTTTTGAATTACAACTGTACTGAGATCCTTTCCTGACAGAATGCTCAGTTCATATCTGAGCACCTGCAGCTGCGCCGGATCCATACTGGCAACACTGCGATTTTCGCGCTTTCTCCAATAATCAATACACAAATTCTTCAGTGTCTTCAGCAAGGTTGCCCTTATTTTGGAATCCGGCCACGTCAGCGGATAATGCTCGTAGAATGCCAGAAATGCATCCTGAAGCACATCGTCAATTTCATCATAAGGAATCCCTCTTCTTTGGGCTATTGTACGCAGCAGCGGATAATAACGGCTGTGTATAGAGTAAAAACGTTCATCCTGAGATTTTATACTTTCTCTCATTTTGCCTCCGTAAATAACTATTCTGCCAGCGCATTCTTCAAAATCCCTGCCGTTTCTTCCAATTCTTCGCTCTCAGCCTTACCCGGATTCCATGCCACCATGACCGGACCACCTTCATATCGCGGAATTACATGTACGTGCAGATGGAATACTGTCTGTCCTGCGCTTGTTCCATTGTTCTGAACTACGTTAAATCCACTGGCTCCCAGCCCTTTTTTCATGGCGCTGCCTATTTTTGCAGCCAGAGGTAAAATCTTTCCCGTCACTGCCATGTCTGCTTCACAGATGTCCTTATAATGTTCCTTGGGCAGAATCAGAGCGTGCCCCTTTGAAGCAGGCCCCAAATCCAGAATCACCCGAAAATCATCATCCTCATAAACTGTGGATGACGGAATCTCCCCATTCGCAATTTTACAGAAAATGCAGTTTTCCTCTTTCATTTTGCATTCCCCCCTTTCCTAATGTTTATTATACCTCCCAGGATTCATAAGCACAGTGCGGCTTTGGCTTTCGATATAAAATCGCCGCCAGAATAATTCCGATAACCAGACCTGCCACATGAGCCACGTTATCAACGCCCGTACTTGTAAAACCAAAATACAGGGAAAATATAATCATAATAATCAACTGACTGCTGCTTAAATCCTCCAGTCTTCCCCGGTTTACCAGCACCGCATAAAGCAAACCGCCTATAACACCAAAAATAGCTCCTGATGCACCTGCGCTGACTGCATGGTTCTGCTGCCTCATGTCTAAAAACATCGATACAACATTGGCACCCACACCGCATGTCAGATAAAAAATCAAATACTTGATTTTTCCAAGCGCTCTCTCCAGATTATCTCCCAGCACAAACAGCACCAGCATATTATTAACAATATGATTGATTCCAAAATGCATAAATACAGCAGTCAAAAGCCGGTAATACTCTTGACCATCTAAAACCAGAGGGCCAAACATTGCTCCGTGTTCCAGCATAAACAGGACGTCCTCACTGGAACCAGCCGCCTCCAGGTACACAAAATAAAGGATATTCAATACGATCAAAGTCATTGTTATCCAGGCCTTCTGCTGCCTTTGTCCGTAATTTTCCATATTCCCGATTCCCATGAATTCTTTCCTCATGTATCTGTTTCACGGTTATTTTAGCATAGTCCGCCCCGTTTGTTAAGGTATTCTATTGTCTCTTTCCTGTTTTTTCTCTGTTATTTCTCCGTTTTTCAGCCTTTTTTCATCATTTTTGCATCTTTATGCGATTTTTTCACTTAAACCGGTATCGATATCGGGCAATACAGATTTCATCTCCCGGATGCAGACGGGCTGCCTCATTGTTCTCCAGAAGGTGACCTGACACAGAAGTTCCATTCGTTGAATTTAAATCCTGAATAAAATACTCCTCATCTATCTGTTCAATTTTAAGATGAAGTCTGCTGACTGTTTCCTTCTGAAGCATATAATCAACCAGATTTTCCTGTTTTCCGATTATAAACGGATAGTAAGAAAGAACAATATCTTCTGATTCTCCATCCAGGGAACACAGCCTGTGCAGCTTTGTACATTCTTCTGTTCCCAGATCTGCCAGAAGCACCGTATCTCTTCCTTCTTCACACTCTCTAAAATCGTCAAAATCCCCGGATCCTGATTTTTTCTGATTTTCTTCCGGGCTCAGCGCTCCGTCTTCGCTCTCCTCCGGATCCTCGGAATACTCTGAACCAAACATGGTCTCCCAGGAAACCTGAACCGGAAATTTTTCCCGTTCGTCCTGTTTTTTTCTCCCGGCCGCTTCCTTTGGATGGATGAAACGATTCCAAAGCTCTGCCATTATTTCCCGAAATCTCAAAAACTTGTTTTCCGATTTTTCACGAATATCCTGTCTTTTTTGTAAATTCCTGATTTCATTTCTGCCCTGACCGATTCGCTCTCCCTGGCTGCTCCCTTTCTTCTCGCTCCCTTTCTTTTCACATCCATCCTTGTCGCTCTGAATTCCCGGCTCTGCAGAAGTCCCTGTTTCCATCTGTTCTTCCCTGCATTTTAAAATTTCCTTATCGTTTTCTCTATCATGACCGGCTTCTTCCTTATTGTATCCTCCCCGCTCCATCAAACGCAGAATATCCTGCATTCCATAATTCTCTCTGCGGCTTTCCTGAAACAGACCATATGCAAGGACTACGCTGTCTTTATCCTGATGATCTACCTTTCCCAGTAAATACTCAAGCAGCTTTCCAAAGTTTTCTGAAAACGGTTCCTTGCGTCCGGGAATCAAACAAAGCCATACAGAAAAAGTTTCCGGCTCAATATATATGTACTCCGGTTCCAGAAGAATACTTCCTTCCGGAAGAAGATACCGTTCCATTCTGTCAAGCACCTGAGTCAACGATAAAATCAGCCGGCGCAGCTGAGCCTCCCGAATCTTCTGATTTTCCAGAATCCTTGCCAATGGCTGTTTAGAAGAAATTTCATAATAAAACCTTGGCTGTCCGTCTGTCTGATTCAGCTGAAACCCCAGAATTCCTTCTACTGCATTGGCTTCCAGCATCCGGCATTCGTAGCTGCACCAGTCTGACTCCTCCGGTTCCACAATCATATAGTTATGCTTCATCTCTCTCCGGTAACTAATCTTCATGTCAATCCCTCCGTCAGACTCCACATTCTCAAAAATTTTTCCGGCCGGTACACAGGAGCCGATATTTCCAGACTCCATCCATTTCCTTCTGCGGTCTCTGTAATCTTAAACTTTTCTGAATTTTCAATCTTGTGCCGTTCTGTTTCCACCTGCAGATGAAGTCCAAAATTGCCAAGAGTTTCCGCCTGCATGCGAAAGGCCTGCCCCATCAAGGTCATAATCGTAAAAAGCACTGCAGACATGACCCCGGCTGCTTCTACTGTATAAACAGCCGGCAAAGATGCCCGTGTTCCCCGCTTTCCTCTGCATAGTCCCTTTCTCATCCTGTCTCACCCTTTCCAGCCTCCGGCTGCTTCTTCTATAATCATCCAGAAAACAGGCAGAGCCGCAAAAGGAAGAAATGGAACCGTCTGCTTCCTCAGATTTTCTTTTTTCTTAAAATTCCCCCAGACAAAATACACCAGGCAAAAAAGGCCGCAGCACAGGGTTCCATAAAACAATACTGCCAGATTTCTCCAGAACCCCAGCAAAAGACCGCTGATCAGGAAATAGCACCCGTCTCCGGCTCCTATGCTTCCGCTGCTGACTTTTCCCAATCCCAGAAGCGCCAGCCCCGGCAAAAGACCTGCAGCTCCCTGCGCAGCCTTTTCCCACATCATATTTTGATCCTCCCACATCCGGAAAATCAACGCTGCCCCGGCTATTATCCCGAATATCCAATAAAGATTTACATCAACCTGCTTTTTTCTCAGATCCTGCCCTGCCGCCAAAACAGTAAAACCTGCAAGCACCACTGTCTCCAGTTCCATTTCTTCCCCTGCCCTCCTTTTTCCTCTGGCTTCTATTTTCCGCAATAAGAGCAGGGACCAAGGTGGGCCACTTCTCTGAGCTTCACTGCCCTCACATACGATACAATGGCACTGCAGTTTTTCGTGCTGTGATAACTGCTTCCTTCCGGCATAATATAAACCGTAGAACCAGATGCTGCTCCTGCTCCGCAAATCTTGCAGGCATAGTATTTTCCTCCGCTTTTATTCCTCAGCCCTTCTATCTCTGAAAATGCCACAGGATTTAAATTATTGGCCAGATAGTGACAGGAGCGGCTTCTGTGATAACGTGTACTGTTTCTCCCTACATAAACAATTTCATCCTCACCGGTTCCGCCTGCTCCTTCGCCTGCCGTTCCATCATGTCCCTCTCTTCCAATCCATGCTCGTCTGCGGCTCCTTGCAGTACGGCTGATATGCTCCAGTCCCAGCACAGGGAACGGCATCTGTATCTGATAATTCAAAACCAAATCCAGCATTTCTCCATCCTCCAGTGCTGAAGACTGTAATGAATGCATAAAAATCACCTGCTTTGTATCCACATGTTCCTGCACCCGAAGCTGCGCATAAATTCCAGCGGCAGCTCCCGCAAGATTTTTGCAAAAATCTTTTGCATAACTGTCTGCTCCCGGAATCTGTTCCTCTTCCCCATTCATCATCACATCCTGAAGATATGCATACTGACTTAATTCTTCACCTGCCGCCTCTAAGCCCGCCTGTATTTTTCTCTCTGTATTCATAATTTTCATTGGAAGAATCAGACTGACCGATGCAAAAATAAACAGAGGAAGGACAAGCGCAGCTTCCAGCGTCATTCCGGCGGGGACGGACAGGAATGCCTTTCTGCTATGGCAGTGTGCACATTCATGTAAATAAACAGCGAGGATTCGTACTTGGAGAGTCACGATTTTTTTCATTTTTTTATAAGGGATTTTTATGTAGAACTGCAGAATACTTTGACTATACTTCTGCATCTCTGCCATAGAAAAAGGCATTCCTGTCCGCCTCCTTTCTTCTTAATTTTCATTTAGGCGTTTGCGAAACGCCGAAACCCGCATAAATACGGGATTCTTTTTGTCACAA
>UQFC01000048.1 GCA_900540335.1 uncultured Clostridium sp.
CGGAGGAGTTTTTGTGACTCCTCCGCCCCGACGGGCTTTTAAAAGTTTCTTTTAAAGGCGAATCTTGCACAATGTGAGGGAGAGATTTTGCATTTAGAAGAGATAAAGGCAGATTCTGCACAATCTATGGGAGAAATTTTGCATTTTCAGAGAGAACCAGCGGGATTTGCACAATTCCAGGATACAGATGTAAATAATGATAACCAGGCTGTTTTTCTTGCTATATGTAAAAATGGCTGAAAACAGAAATTTTTGTTCTCAGCCATTTGAAATTTTATGCAGGAGTCTCAGGCAATGTCCTTAATTTATTGACATTGATTTTGCAGTGTCCCGGCCCAAAATGAGCATTTCTCCCTATGAAATATGGAGCTTCCGGTAAAGGCGCTTCAGCATAACCATGGCCACGGCAGCCAGGACTACTTCTGCAATCAGCTGCGCATAGGCAAGGCCATACATGGGGAAGATCCGATCCAGAAGAATCAGGGCAGGAACCTCCAGAATCAGCTTGCGCAGAATAGAGAAGAACAGGGGAACCCGTCCGTTTCCGAGAGACTGGAAAATGCTGACTGTGAGGAAATCCATCCGGAGAAAAGGAAGGATCAGACAAAAGCCTCTCAGAAAGCTGGTTCCATACTGGATGATTGTCGGATTATCCATAAACAGCCGAACCAGGTTTCCGGAAAAAACAAAGTAGAGGACAGTGATTCCAATCATAATGGGAATCAGAGCCCGGAAGGCAAAATCGATAGACTCCTTCATGCGGGAATAAAGCTTTCCGGAATAGGTGTAGCTGATAATCGGCATACAGCCCTGGGAAAAGCCAAAGGCCATCTGCATGGGAACCTGATTGATTTTCTGGGCAATTCCCATGGCTGCCACAGCATCGGGGCCGTAAACAGCAGTCAGATTGTTTAAAAGAGTCATGCTGGTCACATTCAGAAGATTCTGAATGGCAGAGGGAATGCCCACCTGGCAGACACCCAGAACCAGGTTTTTTTCCAGGGAAAAATTCCGCGGGGAAATCTGAATGCAGCTGTTTGCCCGTTTGTGGTACAGAAGAATGAAAAAGTAAATACAGGCAGCGCAATTGGATAAAAAGGTGGCAAGTCCGGCTCCGGCAGCACCCATATTCAGCCCCTGAGGCAGAATGAAAACGGGATCCAGAATCATATTGAGAATACATCCGCTCATGGTTCCGATACTGGCATGGAGAGAGGCCCCTTCCGAACGCACCATATAGGCCAGCACAACATTCAGGATAGATGGAACAGCGCCCCAGAGAACTGTCCAGTATAAATAGGCTTCTGTAGCAGCCCAGGTGGAAGAGCTGGCGCCCAGCAGCCCAAGAAGAGGCTGCTGAAGCAGAAGGCACACCAGGGAAAATATCAGGCCGGAACACAGGGCGCCGTAAAATCCGAAGGCAGAAACCCGGCTGGCAAAGTCCTCCTGCTTTCTGCCAAGAGCGCGGCTGATCATGCTGGAGCAGCCGACGCCAAACAGGTTGTTGACGGCATTAAACCCCAGAGTTACAGGGGAAACAAGAGTAACGGCAGCAGTCTCTATGGGATTATTTAACAGTCCTACAAAATAGGTGTCAGACAGATTGTAGATCACCATAACCAGAGAACTGATAACAGAAGGAATGGAGAGCTGAAGCACTGCCTGATAAACAGGGATTTCTTCAAATAATTCTGTCTTGGAAACAGAGGATGACTTTCGAAGATTCATCGTTTTTTCCTCCTTGTGTAAAGTAGATTAAAAAAGCGTATGGATATCAGTATACTATATTTCGGGAAAATTTTCAGCAGTTCCTGCGGCAGGTTTTGCAATTTCATAAAGACTTTCCTGTAAAGATTTTGTATAATGGAGGCATGGTGTGACAGGAAGGGATATACTTAAAAGAATAAAGGAGGAGCCTATGGATTTTTTAACACTTGCAAAGGAACGGTATTCCTGCAGAAAGTTTTCAGGAAAAGCAGTAGAGCAGGAAAAGCTGGAAAAGATAATGGAAGCCGGGATTGCCGCTCCTACGGCAGTCAATAAGCAGCCCTATAAAATATGGCTGATGCAGTCAGAGGAGGCCCGGAAAGCAATTTATGAGGTAACCCGTTTTACCTTTGATGCAGATGTGTTTTTTGTAGTGGGATACCTGGAGGAAGAGGCCTGGGTGCGGAAATATGACGGCAGAAACTTTGCAGATGTGGATGCCAGCATTGTGGCTGCGCAGATGATGCTGGAAATCCAGGATCTGGGTCTGGGAACCACCTGGGTTGGTCATTTTGATGCTCCCCGTCTGAAAAACCTGTATCCGGAAATGGAACCCTACGGCCTGATTGCCATTTTCCCTGTGGGTTATCCGGCAGAGGATGCAGAGCCTGCAGTCCATCATGGAATCCGCAGGGATAAGACAGAGGCAGTGAAAATCCTGTAAATAAGAAGCGCCGCTGAACCAGAGAAAATACCTGTGGTTTGGCGGCGCTTTTGAGGTTCAGCGGAAAAGCAGCTAACCGGGATTTGACGGAAGCTGATTTTAGAAGGTAGTTATTCGTAACTGTTCAGTCTTGCATCTTCTTGCCCGCTTACAGCGGACAAGAAGCTTTAGGCGTCCGCCTTATGTGGATTCAGTCAGGAAAACTCTTATGAAAGCAAACTTTCAACAAGTTTTCCTGACTGAATCCCCGCAAGGCTGAACTGTTATATTTATTCCTCGCTGCGGAACAGAATTTCAATATAAGCCAGAATCAGAGGAGCAACTCCCTTGGCTTCGTTTTTCACAACAGGCTCCCGCATATAATAGTCAAAGGTGCCTTCTCTCATTTCTTTATTGCCCAGACCGGCAACCAGGCAGATGCCGTCTAACTGCAGTTCCCCGTTTTTCTCGGAAAGATAGGTGCTGCAGATGCCGTCAAAGGCTTTCCGGCCGTACTGGAAGTAGGTTTCCTCCAGAAAGCCCAGGCGAACGCTCTTCATAATGGCATAGGCAAAAATTGCAGAACCGGAGGTTTCCAGATAGTTGGGACGGATGCCGCCGCGGTTGACAACCTGATACCACATACCGGTTTTCTCATCCTGATAAGGAAGCATGGAATCAATCAGCTCTTTGTAAATTCTGTTTAATTCCTTTTTCTCAGCGCCTAAGGTTTCCTCAGGCATAACCTCCATGGTGTCAATCAGAGCCATGGCGTACCAGCCCAGAGCACGGAGCCAGAAATTGTCGGAAAGGCCGGTTACCTTGTCGCACCAGAAGCTTTCCCGGGAATCGTCATAGGCATGGTAGTAAAGACCGTTGCGCAGATCCCGCATAAGCTCATAGACATTCTGAAACTGCCGGAAGCTGTCCTGGCAGTTGGCACCATTATTATAGGTAAGCTCATACTGCATATAGAAGGGCTGTGCCATGTAAAGGCCGTCCAGCCAGATCTGATTGGGATAAATTGCCTTATGCCAGAAATTTCCGGTGGAAGTGCGCGGCTGTGTTTTTAACTGGCTGTATACGGTATCAATGGCTTTTCTGTACTTTTCTTTTCCTGTCAGCTCATACAGGTCAAACAGAGTTTTTCCGGCATTTACATTATCCAGATTGTGTTCGTCAGGATCGTAGGATTTGATAGAACCGTCCTCGCTTACAAAATAGTCAATAAAATTGTCGGCAAAGGTCAGGTACTCTTCCTTTTTTGTAATATGGTAGAGTTCCAGAATGGCCTTAATCATGCAGCCGTCCATGTAATTCCAGGTAGGTTTCTTGCCTTCTTTGATTTTTTCGATATTCCAGACAGGCATCTGGGGGCTGCTTTTTTCCAGCAGCTGTTCAATGTAGCGGTCAAGAATTTTCACGATGTTACTCCTTTAATTGTAAGTTTTTCATTGAATCATTCTGAATTCAAACGTTTGCAAGCTATCATTATATTAACATAAAATAGGGCAGAAAAGAATTGGATAATATGCACAAAAAAGTACTTACAATATTGAGCATAATGTCTATCGACACATGAGAAAAACCATGATAAAATTTAAACATCAACAAAAGGAATGCATGGATGCCTAAAGGACTTGAATTGTAATTGCTTACAAATGGCAGAAATGCATAAATTTTCAGATTATTTTGCAAACCTTTGCAACTCGTCAGGAGGAGGAAAAAGGGAGCGGAAGAAATGAATAAATCATAAAAGAAAGGGAGAAAAATTTATGAGAAAGAGCATGAAACAGGCAACAGCATTGACACTGGCAGCAGTTACGGCATTATCTCTGACCGCATGCGGAGGCGGAAAGGCAGATGCACCGGCAGCAACCCAGGCAGCAGGAGAGAGCAAGGCTGAAGGCGGAGCTTCCGCAGACGGCGAGCAGGTTGAACTGACCTTTTCCTGGTGGGGCGGTGACAGCCGTCATGAGGCTACTGAGAAGGCAATCGAAGCATTTATGGCAAAGTATCCCAACATCACCGTAACTCCTGAATACGGCGCATGGACCGGCTGGGAAGAGAAGCAGTCCTTAAATATTCTGGGCGGAAATGCTGCTGATGTAATGCAGATCAACTGGAACTGGATTGAGGCTTATTCCAATAACGGAGCAAACTTTGCAGACCTGAGCCAGTACGGAGATGTTCTGGATCTGACCCAGTTCCCGGAGGCTGCTTTGGAGCAGTGTAAGGCAGACGGCAAGCTGATGGCAGTGCCGGTAGCTATGACAGGACGTGTGTTCTACTGGAATAAGACCACCTTCGATGAGGTTGGATGCGCAATCCCCACCGATACCCAGTCTCTGCTGGATGCAGGCTCTGCATTTAAGGCATTCAACGAGGATTATTATCCCCTGGCTCTGGGCGAGTACGACCGTATGATTTTCCTGGTTTACTATCTGGAGTCCAAGTACAACAAGCCGTGGGTTCAGGACAATGAGATTCAGTACACTGCAGAAGAGATTCAGGACGGTATGGACTTCATCTGCCAGCTGGAAGAGGCTCATGTAATCCCGACCATCGCTACCATTCAGGGCGATATGGCTGACTCTCTGGATAAGAATGCAAAATGGATTGACGGTAAGTATGCAGGTATCTTCGAGTGGGATTCCTCTGCAAACAAGTTCCAGAAGGCAGTAGAAGAGTCTACCAACAAGCCGGGTCAGGAATTTGTAATTGGTGATTTTGTAAAGCTGGGCGATTACAACGGAGGCTTTACCAAGATTTCCATGGGTCTGGCAGTGGCAGCAACCTCTGAGCATCCGAAGGAAGCAGCAATGCTGATCAACTTCCTGTTAAACGAGGCTGAGGGTATTGAAATTTCCGGCACACAGCGCGGTATTCCCTGTTCTGCAGCAGGTCTTGCTCTGCTGAATGAAAAGGGTCTGGGCGATGCTCTTGTAAAGGAAGCAAATGCAAAGGTTATGGGCTACAGCGAGTTCCCGCTGGATCCGAAGTTTGAGCACAACGATCTGAAGGCAAATCCGGACGGCGTATACTACAAGGTATTCGGTAAGTTAAGCGCAGGCGATATCGACAGCGCAAAGGCTGCTCAGGATCTGATGGACGGCGTAAACGAGTGCATGGGCAACTAAGAAATAGACTTGAATCGAAACTTTATCAAAAACAGCATCGCAGTTGACATCCTGGCAGAACATAAAAGGGCCGCTGAAATAATTCAGCGGCCCGTATAAGGGGAATGAGTTTTTATGATAGAGAAAGCAAAGTACCCGGATCTTGTGGCAGAATTCCGCAGCTTAGGGGAGTTAAGCCCGGAACAGATGGTATGTCTTGCAGACACCATCTCTCAGGTGTCCGAGGAAATATTTGAACATTATAGAGCCCTTTGTGATTTGCTCAAAGGACAGCTTCAGCGAATCAGAAGAATCTGCAAAGAGGAAGGCTGCAGAAAGGCTTTCCCGCAGGAGGCAGACAGACAGCTTTTGGCCAGAGCGCTGGAGAGCGCATGCAGCCAGAAGGTTGTGCTGGCTGAGAAGTATGAGGAACTGGCAAAAGAATTAGTACAATGACGAGGAGGCAGCGTATGCAGAAAAAAAGCTTCAGCAGGTTTTTGACAGACAACATCGGCTTTTTATTTATTGTGCCGTGGCTGATCGGATTCCTGGTATTTAAGGTATATCCATTTGCATCTTCTCTGTATTACAGTTTTACAAACTACGATTTGTTTACTGGAATTACAAAGACAGGACTGATGAACTATCAGAAAATCTTTACGGATGAGGATATTATCCGTGCCTTTGCAGTAACATTTAAATATGCAATTTTCGATGTGCCGCTGAAGCTGGCTTTTGCATTGTTTATTGCTTATATCCTGAACTTTAAGTTAAAGGGAGTAAACTTCTTCCGTACTGCTTACTATATTCCGTCTATTCTGGGCGGTTCCATCGCCATTGCGATTCTGTGGAGAGCAGTATTTAACACCGACGGTCTGATCAATAACGTGATCGGCATGTTCGGTGCAGAGCCGATTAACTGGATGGCAGGCGCCAACAGTGCTCTGTTTGTAATTATTCTGCTTCGTGTATGGCAGTTTGGTTCTGCAATGGTTATTTTCCTGGCTGCATTAAAGGGTGTTTCCCAGGATCTGTATGAGGCAGCTGCAATCGACGGAGCAGGCAAGTGGACTCAGTTTTTCAAGATTACCGTTCCGATTATTACACCGGTTATCTTCTACAACCTGATTACTCAGCTGTGTCAGGCATTCCAGGAGTTCAACGCACCGTACCTGGTAACAAAGGGCGGCCCCAACGGAGCAACCACTCTGATTTCCATGCTGATTTACAACAATGCATTCCTTCGTCATAAAATGGGTATGGCAAGCGCCCAGGCATGGGTTCTGTTCGTTATCGTTATGACCTTTACTGCAGTTGCATTTATCAGCCAGAAAAAATGGGTTTACTATTCAGATGAGGATGGGAGGTAGAAAACATGACAAGAGAGCAAAGAGCAAAGGTCAGCGCATTTCTGCGTTACACTGTACTGATTATTGTCGGTATTATCATGGTTTACCCTCTGATCTGGATGGTAGGCGCTACCTTCAAGACCAACTCCGAGATTTTCACCAGCGCCTGGTTCTGGCCTAAGAATCCGGTATTTGACGGATATGACAATGCTTTTAAGAGCTACGGCGGTAAAATTGATCTGATTAAGTCCATGATCAATACCTATAAGATTGTAATTCCGAAGGTTGTTTTCACTGTTGTTTCTGCAACCATTACGGCTTACGGCTTTGCACGGTTTGAGTTTAAGGGAAAAGGCATTCTCTTCTCCCTGATGATTTCTACCCTGTTCCTGCCGCAGGTTGTACTGAATGCTCCCCAGTACATCATGTACAATGGCTGGGGCTGGACCGATTCCTACCTTCCGCTGGTAATTCCGTCTCTGTTTGCAGCAGATACCTATTTCGTATTTATGCTGGTACAGTTCCTGCGCGGTATTCCCAGAGAACTGGAGGAGGCAGCGAAGATTGACGGATGCAACTCCATCAAAACCCTGTGGTATGTGATTGTTCCCATGCTGAAGCCGTCACTGGTTTCCTGTGCACTGTTCCAGTTTATGTGGACATCCAACGACTTCCAGGGACCGTTGATTTACATTTCCAACATGACAAAGTACACCCACTCTATTTACCTGCGTATGTCTATGGACGGTGATACAGGCTTCCAGTGGAACCGTATTCTTGCCATGTCTCTGATTACAATTATTCCGTCTCTGATTGTGTTCTTCTGTGCACAGAACTCCTTCATCGACGGTATTGCAGCAGGCGGCGTAAAGGGTTAAGCCGGTACCTTGTGAATAACAAAGAGGGGATCTCATTTCGGGGTTCCCTTTTGTGTTTGAAAAGATTGAGAAAAAGAGGGAGAGAGAATGAAAGTCAGTTGTGTTTTTCAGACAGCAAGAAACGCTGTCCTGGAGCTTGAAAATAACGGAATTTTTGAACTGGAAGAAAGCTGGGAGATTCTGGTAAACGGAGTGCCTTACGGAGAAACCAGGCGGGTGATTACAAGCGTATACGGCCTGAAACCGGATACGGATTACGAAATTACTGTCAGAAGAGGAGAGGAATGCGCTTCTGTAAAGCTTCACACAGATTATGAATTTGTAACCCTGAATGTAAGGGATTTCGGAGCAAAGGGCGACGGGATACAGAATGATACCCTCTTTATTCAGGCAGCGATTATGGCCTGTCCGAAGGAGGGGCGTGTTCTGATTCCGGAGGGAACCTACAAAATTACCAGCCTGTTTTTAAAGGATGATCTGAAAATAGAGCTGGCGAAGGGGGCTGTTCTTTCAGCAGAAACGGATCGAAGCCGTTTTCCTGTGCTTCCCGGACTGATTCAGAGCTATGATGAGGAGTCAGAGTACAATCTGGGTACCTGGGAGGGCAATCCCCTGTCCATGTTTTCTGCAATTATCACTGGAATAAATGTAAAGCATGTGGTATTCTATGGGGAAGGCCTTATTGAGGGAAATGCCAGTGGAGAACCGGACAACTGGTGGTATGATGCAAAGGTGAAGCGGGGAGCATGGCGGCCCAGAATGATTTTTCTCAATCACTGTGAGGACATTGTTTTCCAGGGAATCCGGGTGCAGAACAGTCCCAGCTGGAATATTCATCCCTACTTTTCTGATCACCTCCGGTTCCTTGACATGACCGTTTTAAATCCCAAGGATTCTCCCAACACGGACGGACTGGATCCGGAATCCTGCCGTGACGTGGAAATTGCAGGCGTGTATTTTTCCCTGGGTGATGACTGCATTGCCGTCAAATCCGGAAAAATATACATGGGTTCCAGATACAAACAGCCCTGCGAGGATATTACCATCCGGCAGTGCTGCATGAGGGACGGACACGGTTCGATTACGATTGGAAGCGAGATGGCAGGCGGAGTGAGAAATCTGACGGTCCGTGACTGTCTGTTTCTGCATACGGATCGGGGACTGAGGATTAAGACAAGACGGGGAAGAGGAAAGGACGCTGTCATTGACGGGGTTCTGTTTGAGAACATCCGGATGGATCACGTTCTGACACCGTTTGTAATCAACTGCTTTTATTTCTGTGATCCGGACGGTCATACGGAATATGTGCAGAGCAGGGAGCCGCATCCGGTGGATGAGAGAACGCCGGAGATCCGGACGATGGTATTCCACAATATTCAGGCAGAAAACTGTCATGTAGCGGCAGTTTATATGTATGGTCTTCCGGAAAAGAAGATTCAGAAGGTGATTATGGAGCATATCCGTGTTACTTATGCGGAGAATGCTTCTGCCGGAGTGCCGGCTATGCTGGACGGTCAGGGAGAGTGCAGAAAAATGGGGATTTTTGCAAAAAATGTGTCCCACCTTGTGCTTCGGGATGTAGTCCTGGAGGGCCAGGAGGGCGAGGCCATGATTCTGGAGGGCATTGACCGTCTGGAGGGTTCTCTGGAAAAATAAAGGAGAAAAACGGCAGGGTCCTGTGAGAACGCAGGACATCTGCAATGGTATCAGGGGCAAGGAGATGACAGTAAATGGCAGTAACAATTAAGGATGTGGCAAAAAGGGCCGGGGTATCTTATTCTACGGTGTCCAGGGCTTTGAACGGGATTGGCAGTGAAAATACAGAGAAGAGAAAGCGGATTCTGGAAATTGCAGAGGAAATGGGATATGTGCCTAATCAGGCGGCCATCAATCTGAAGCTTTCCCGCTCTTATGTGATTGGTCTGTATTTTTCTACGATCAGTAAAATGTCGTCGCCTTTTGTGCTGCATGATGTACTGACCGGGGTTTACAGTGTTGTGGGAAGCAAATACAATGTGGTAGTCAAGGGTATTGATATGCATGAGCCGGGAACCTTAAATCCCACGTACTTTGACGGCGTTATTGTGCTGAGTCAGCGCTCGGAGGATCAGGCATTTATTGACGAAGTTCTGGAAAAAAAGATTCCCATGGTGACAATCTGCAGAACGGTGTATGCCGATGCGCCCAATGTGACGACAGATGAAGCCGGGGCCATGGAAAAAGCCATGGATTATCTGATTGAAAACGGACACAGAAAGATATGTGTGATTGAAGGTGTTCCGAATCTGGATTCTACCAGACTCCGCCACAAGGGCTGGAGAGCATCGGTGCGGAAGCACGGGATGGATCCGGAGGAGATTCCCATTGTAGGGGGAACCTACCGGTATGCCAGCGGCTATCAGGGTGCCAAGCTGCTTTTGCAGCACAATCCCACGGCAATTCTCTGTTTTAATGATGAAATGGCATTTGGAGCCAGGGAAGCGATTGCAGAGGCAGGGCTGAAGGTTCCGGATGATGTTTCTCTGATTGGCTTTGATAACTGGGATCTGTCCGGATATAACAGCATGAAGCTGACAACTGTGGAGCGGAACATGGGTGAGATTGCCAAGGAGGGAACCAGGGTTCTTTTACGGCGTCTGGAGAGCGGTGTTGTGGACAACAGCCGTATTTATCTGGAAAACAAGCTGATTATCCGCAGCACGGTGAAGGACATCCGCGAATGCCGGACAGAGAGCGACAGAGAATCTTAAGAGTTCTTTCAGTTGTTCTTTTCCTGTGGTTTTGCTATACTATGCTATATATGGAAATATTTAACTGTTCAGGACGGAGCACCGGAGATTTTCCGCCATCCTGAATCGTTATGCATATTTTTGGAAAAGCAGAATCAGGAGAGGCTTTATGAGGGAGAAGACAACAAAAGACAAGAAAAGAAAGATATGGAAACGAATGTGCAGCCTGCTGATGGCCTGCGCTCTGGTTGTGATGAGTGGGCCGCAGCAGGCTGTGGCTGCTCCTGCAGCCGGGGATACAGGTGGCAGGCCGGGGGCATCGGTGATTCGCTCGGATGAGCTGAGAGGCGTCTGGATCTCCTATCTGGACTGGGAGCAGCTTCCTTCTGAGTGGGGGTCCTACCAGCTTGCAGTGGATAAAATGCTGGACCGGTGCAAAGAATTAAAAATGAATGCGGTATTTGTACATGTGCGCCCTGACGCAGATGCCATGTATCCGTCCCAGTATTTTCCCTGGTCCCGTTTTCTGACAGGAACCCAGGGACAGGATCCGGGATACGATCCTCTGGCATATTTTGTCCGCGCCGCCCATGAGCGGGGACTTCAGTTCCATGCCTGGATCAATCCGTTTCGTGTGACGGGTTATCACAATACCTGGGATCAGGTGTCGGAAAACAGCCCTGTCAAGCAGTGGCTAAGCGACGGGGATCCTTCCAATGACCGCTGGGTTTTGAAGCAGAACGGCGCGTATTATCTGAATCCGGCAGTGGAAGAGGTAAGAGAGCTGATTGTGAACGGAGTGCGGGAGATTGCCCAGAAGTATACCGTGGACGGAATCCATTTTGATGATTATTTTTATCCGGATGTGGATGACGAGGATCCCAGCCGCTGGTTTGACAAGCCGGAATACGAGGCTTCAGGAAGTACCCTGCCGATTGCAGACTGGAGAAGGGAGAATGTCAACAAGCTGATTCGCAGCGTCTACAGCACTGTCAAGGAGACAAGGCCGTCAGCGCAGTTCGGCATCAGCCCGGAGGGCTATCTGGCTCATCTGCGCAGTGATGTCAGACTGTTTACAGATGTGGATACCTGGATGTCTGAGGAGGGATATCTTGATTATATTATGCCGCAGATTTACTGGGGCTTTGAGCACAAGACCTCCAGCGGAAGCCCTGCGCCCTTTGCGTTTGAAAACAATCTGAAGTCCTGGCTTGAGATGAAAAAGAAGGGAAATGTAAAGCTGTATCTGGGGCTTGCCATGTATAAGACAGGTTCCAATGCAAGTGACAACAACGAGGTGCCGGAATGGCTCCGCTATGATGATATTATGAAGCGTCAGGTGCTGGCAGGAAGGGCCACGGGGCAGGTATCCGGCTTCTGCTTCTATGCCTACAGCTCCTTCCAGGAGGAGGCGTGTCAGAAGGAAGTGGAGAATCTTCTTCAGGTATTTCGTTAGAGAATAAAACAGAGACAGGAAGGAAAAGAGCATGAGCACAATGAAAAAACTGGAAGACTATGTTGTCAGTATCCCGGATTTTCCGGAACCGGGGATTATTTTCCGTGATGTGACCAGCATTCTTCAGGATGCAGACGGACTTCACATGGCTGTTGACAGGCTGAGAGAGATGGTAAAGGATCTGGATTTTGATTTAGTGGTAGGTCCGGAGTCAAGAGGCTTTATTTTCGGTGTTCCGGTTGCATATGCAGAGCATAAGGGCTTTGTTCCGGTCCGGAAAAAAGGAAAGCTGCCGAGAGAAACCATTTCTGCAAAGTATGATCTGGAGTACGGCTCTGCAGAGATTGAGATTCATAAGGATGCCATCCGGCCGGGACAGAAGGTGGTAATTGTAGACGATTTGATTGCCACAGGAGGAACTGTGGAGGCAATCATCGATCTGATAGAGCAGCTGGGCGGTGAAGTCGTAAAGGTATGCTTTGTGATGGAGCTGGCAGGTCTTCAGGGACGAAAGAATCTGGCTGGATATGATGTGGATTCCGCAATTATTTACGAGGGAAAATAAAGTAAGGGATTCCTGTTTTTAAAGCAGGAATCTCTTATTTTCTTTGGCGGATACGTTGACATGACAGGGGAAAAACATTAATATGATATTCCAAAGCAGTTGAGTATGCAGCTGAGAACATTTTTATGCCATGGAAAACAGCGTTTTATGAAATAAAAACTTTCGGCTGCTGATAATGGAAAAACAAAATATGGAGACAGAATTATGACAGATAAAACAAGGCAGGAAAAATCAGAGACGGGAATCCTTTATGGAATCGGCGTAGGACCGGGAGATCCGGAGTTAATGACCATAAAGGCGCTTCGCATCTTAAAAGAATGTGACGTTGTCTTTGCACCGGGAAAAAGCAGAGCGGAGAGCACGGCATACGGGATTGCCGTTCAGGCTTTGCCGGAGCTGGAGGACAGGGAGTGCATCTGTGTGGAGATTCCCATGGTACATGACAGAAAAAAGCTGAATGAGGCTTATGACCAGGCTGCGGATCTGGTGGAGGAGCGGCTTCGCCGCGGGCAGAAGGCAGCGTTTCTGAATTTGGGAGATGTGACCCTGTATGCCACTTATCTTCACGTTCACCGCAGGATACAAAAACGGGGCTTTCAGGCAGAGCTGATTAATGGAATTCCCTCTTTTTGCGCAGCAGCGGCGGCCTTTGGAACGGGTCTGGCCGAGGGACATGAGCAGTTTCATATTCTGGCAAAGCCGGGGCAGGTAGAGGAAGGGCTTTCTCTTTCCGGAACCAGGGTAATTATGAAAAGCAGCAGGCAGAGCAGGCAGTTTCTGCAGCAGCTGGAGCAGGCAGAACAGGAGGGGCAGGAAATCTTTCTGGCAGAGAACTGCGGGATGCCCGGCCAGCGGCTTCAGAAGGGGGCCGGGGCTGTAACAGGGCAGGAAGGATACTATTCTCTGATTCTTGTAAAAGAAAAAAAGAAGCCGCAGGAAAACAGGGCGGAAAGAAGCGGGGGAAAGACAGATGAAACATGAGCTTTATGTAATCGGAATGGGACCGGGACGGGAAGAAAAGATGACATTAGAGGCGCTGCAGACACTGGAGTCCTGTGATACCATCGTAGGATATACGGTTTATGTGGATCTTTTGAAAACACGGTTTCCGGACAAGGAATACCTGACAACACCCATGCGCCAGGAGACAAAGCGCTGCCGGATGGCATTTGAGGAGGCGCAGAAGGGAAAACGGGTAGCCATGGTCTGCAGCGGGGATGCAGGTGTTTACGGGATGTCCGGTTTGATGCTGGAGCTGGGAAAAGAATATCCGGACTGCCGGGTAACGGTGATCAGCGGTGTGACTGCGGCTCTGGCGGGAGCAGCGCTTCTGGGAGCGCCTTTGATGCATGATTTTGCTGTCATCAGCCTGAGTGATCTGCTGACGCCCTGGGAGAAGATTGAGAAACGTCTCAGAGCGGCGGCAGCAGCGGATTTTGTAATTTGCCTTTATAATCCCTCCAGTAAAAAGCGTTCGGATTATCTGAGACGGGCCTGTCAGATTATTTTTGAAGAAGCGGGGCAGGATCTGGTCTGCGGCGTGGTAAAATCGGCAGGAAGAGACGGAGAACATGCAGAGGTTATGCATCTGTCAGAGCTGGAGGAGTATCCGGCAGATATGTTTACAACAGTCTTTATAGGAAATTCCGAGACAAGAGTGATGGACGGGCGCATGGTAACGCCCAGAGGATATCAGAACATCTGAGGGAGAGTGCAGAAAATGGAAGCATATTATGCAAAACAGCTGGAATGTCTCTGCAGACAGGTAAAACCGGGAGACAGGGAAGCAATGGAAGCATCAAAAAAGCATTGGAACGGGATTGCAAAGCCCCTGGACGGACTGGGGCGGATGGAGGAGCTTCTGGTAAAGATCGCAGGAGTGGTCCGCAGTGAGAAGCTGTGTCTGGAACGAAAGGCTGTTGTGGTTTTTTGTGCAGATAACGGCGTGGTGGCTGAGGGCGTAACCCAGACCGGCAGTGAGGTAACGGCAGTGGTAACGGAAAATATCGCCAGAGGCATTGCCAGTGTCAACCGGATGGCTTCTGTAGCCGGAGCAGATGTAATTCCGGTAGATGTGGGCGTGGCTGGAAAGCTGAAGGAGCCAGGGATTCGTAACTGCAGGATTGCAGACGGGACAGCCAATCTGCTGCATGAACCGGCGATGACCATGGAACAGACTCTGGAGGCAATTCACACAGGAATTGCTCTGGCCGGCGAGTTAAAGGACAGCGGGTATGATCTGCTTGCAGTGGGAGAAATGGGAATCGGCAATACCACGACCAGCAGCGCTGTTGCCAGTGTTATGCTGAACCAGCCGCCGGAGGCAGTAACGGGACGGGGTGCAGGACTTTCCGGAGAGGGGCTGGAGAGGAAGATTCAGGTGATTCAAAAGGCCATTGCCCTTCATAAGCCGGAGCGGGAAAAGCCGCTGGAGGTTCTGTCCGCTCTGGGCGGACTGGATATTGCAGCCATGACTGGTTTTTTGCTGGGCGGAGCTATTTACCGGATTCCGGTGGTTCTGGACGGAATGATTTCCGCAGTGGCAGCGCTTCTGGCTGCAGCCCTCTGTCCGAATGTGACAGATTATCTGCTGCCCTCCCATCTGGGAAAGGAACCGGCCTGCCGTCTGGTTATGGATCGCCTGGGATTTGAGCCGGTGATTCACGGCCGCCTGGCTCTGGGAGAGGGAACGGGAGCAGTCATGCTGTTTCCGCTTTTAGATATGGCAGCTGCTGTTTATGAGGAAAACAGTACCTTTGCGGACATAAAAATCAGGGCTTATGAAAGCTTTGAGGACTGACAGGAAAGGATGGCGGACGGATATGGTGCATTTTATCGGAGCAGGGCCGGGAGATCCGGATTTGATTACAGTGAAGGGAAAACGGCTGATTGAGGAGGCGGATGTGATCATCTACGCCGGCTCTCTGGTGAATCCTCAGGTTCTGGCGGGTGCCAGGCCGGATGCGGCAATCTACAACAGCGCCGGAATGACGCTTCCGGAGGTGATTGCTGTTATGAAAGAGGCAGACAGTCAGGGAAAGACGGTGGCCCGGGTACATACGGGGGATCCGTCTGTTTACGGGGCTCACAGAGAGCAGATGGTTCGTCTGGACGAGCTGGGAATTCCCTATGATGTGGTGCCGGGAGTCAGCTCCTTTCTGGCAGCGGCTGCAAGCATGAAGAAAGAATATACCCTCCCGGGAATCAGTCAGACGGTAATTCTTACCCGGATGGAGGGAAGGACGCCTGTGCCGGAGAAAGAGCAGATAGAGGCGCTGGCGGTTCATCAGGCATCGATGGCTGTATTTTTAAGCGCAGGCCAGATGGATGAGCTGAGCAGCCGCCTGATCAGGGGCGGATATCCGGAAACAACCCCGGCGGCAGTGGTGTATAAGGCCTCCTGGGAGGATGAAAAAATAGTGACAGGAACCTTAAAGAATATCGGAGAGCGTGTGCGTCAGGCGGGGATCCGGAAAACTGCCATGATCACAGTGGGACGTTTTCTTGGAGATGAGTTTGAGCTTTCTAAGCTGTATGATGAGAATTTCAGCCACGGGTACCGGGCGGCAAAGGGAGAGAGCGGGAAGGCAGAAAAGGCAGAAAGCAGTGAAACAGGCGCAGCAACCTGAAACAGGACAGGAGGACGGAAAATGGCAAAAAAAATTATGATTCAGGGAACCATGTCCAATTCGGGAAAAAGCTTTCTGGCAGCAGCTCTGTGTCGGATATTCTATCAGGACGGATACCGGACAGCGCCTTTTAAATCTCAGAATATGGCGTTAAATTCTTACATTACAGATGACGGGCTGGAGATTGGAAGAGCCCAGGCTATGCAGGCAGAGGCCGCAGGAATTTCTCCCACGGCAGAGATGAATCCTATCCTGCTGAAGCCCACCAGCCATATGGGAAGCCAGGTTGTGATTATGGGAGAGGTTTTCGGCAATATGAAGGCCATGGATTACTACCGGAGAAAGCCGGAGCTGGTTCCCGTAATCAAAGACGCTTTTTCCCGTCTGGAGGAACAGTATGAGGTTATTGTTTTAGAGGGGGCGGGAAGTCCTGCGGAGATTAATCTTCGGGAAAATGATATTGTAAATATGGGAATGGCAGAGATGGCAGACGCCCCGGTTCTTCTGGTGGGAGATATTGACCGGGGCGGTGTATTTGCCTCCCTTTACGGAACCGTGAAGCTGCTTTCCCCACAGGAGCAGAAACGGATCCGAGGACTGATTATTAATAAATTCCGGGGAGATGTGGAAATACTGAGGCCGGGACTGGATATGATAGAAGAAAAGGTGGGGATTCCTGTGGTGGGGGTCATTCCCATGGAGCAGATTGATCTGGATGACGAGGACAGTCTTTCAGAACGGCTGGATGCGGGAAATGCGGGGGGATTTCAGACGGAAGAGGGAGAGGGGCAGCCGGTTCTGGATCTTGCAGTGATTCATCTTCCCCATATTTCCAATTTTACCGATTTCAATCCTCTGGAACAGGGCAGCGGAGCAAGACTCCGGTATGTAAGCCGTGTTTCCCAGCTGGGACAGCCGGATCTTGTGATTCTTCCGGGAACGAAAAATACCATGGCAGATCTGGCCTGGATGCGGGAAACAGGTCTGGAGACAGCCATAATCCGTCTGACAGAGGAGAAAAAGGTTCCTCTGATCGGAATCTGCGGCGGTTATCAGATGCTGGGAGAGGAGCTTCAGGACCCGGAGGGAGCTGAGGGAGAGCCCGGAGCTTCTATGAGGGGAATGGGGCTGCTTCATGCAGAAACTGTGTTTGCCTCCAGGAAAACGAGAACAAGAATTACAGGCCGCGTACAGGCGGGGAGCGGGATTTTTTCCGCAGGACAGGGATGTGTGATTTCCGGCTATGAGATTCATATGGGAGTTACCAGAGCGCTTTCCTCCCGGGAAAATGAGAAGGAGGAAACGGCAGTTTTTCTGGAGGACGGACGAAGAGACGGCCTTTGCCGGAAAGACGGACTGGTATTTGGCACCTACCTTCACGGCCTTTTCGACAATGAAGAATGGACGGGAAAGCTGCTTTCCCGTCTGGCAGAGAAAAAAGGAATTCTGTGGAGAAGTCCGGAGGAAAGCCGCAGGGCTTATAAGGAGAAACAGTACGACAGACTGGCCCGGCTGGTACGGGAAAACCTGGATATGAAGAAAATTTATGAAATCATGGGCCTGGAACCGAAAAATACAGGAGAGGCGGAACACGCAGAAGGAGAGTTGACAGTATGAAAGAACAGATGCAGTGGATTCGGCCGGAAGAGATCGAAGCCCGCAGTATGGAAATCATTGAATCAGAAATGCCCCGGGGAAGCTGGAGTCCCGGAGAACTGGCGGTAGTCAGGCGGTGTATTCACACCTCTGCAGATTTTGATTACGCAGAAAATCTGTATTTTTCTGAACATGCGGTGGAAAAAGCCCTGGAAATCTTCAGAAAAGGCGGATTTACCATTGTGACAGACACGAATATGGCGGCGTCCGGCATTAATAAAAAAGCACTGGAAAAGCTGGGCGGCCGTGCCGTGTGCTTTATGGCAGAGGAACAGGTGGCGGCGGAGGCAAAGAAACGGGGTGTGACAAGGGCTCTTGTCAGCATGGAATATGCGGCAGAGCTTGACGGCCCTCTGGTATTTGCCATTGGGAATGCCCCCACAGCCCTGATTCGCCTCCATGAAATGATGGAAGAGGGAAGGCTTCATCCTGATTTTATTATTGCAGTTCCCGTAGGATTCGTAAATGTAGTGGAATCAAAGGAGCTGATTGCGGCGGATCCGGCTCCCTGCATTGTAGCCAGAGGGCGAAAGGGAGGAAGCAATATTGCGGCAGCCATCTGCAATGCTTTGATGTATCAGCTCACCAGAGGCTGATAAAGGGAAAGGAAGTGTAACAGTTCAGTCTTGCATCTTCTTGCCCGCTTACAGCGGACAAGAAGCTTTAGGCGTCC
>UQFC01000049.1 GCA_900540335.1 uncultured Clostridium sp.
GGGTCGCTTCTGCGACAAAATTCTCTGCCGCCGCATGGCGATTCTCGCGGAGCGTTTTTGTTTCATAGGTCGTAATTTCCTATGAAACAAAAAGCTGCCGCTGGAAACTCCGACGACAGCCCTTACCGGCTATTGAATATCAACAACAACCTTTTTTTCTTCTTTGGAAGCAGCTGCCTTGACAACAGAGCGGATTGCTTTTGCAATGCGTCCCTGTTTGCCAATCACCTTGCCCATATCAGAAGGTGCCACCTTCAATTCAATGAAAGTACCGCCTTCTTTTTCAGTCTCGGTAACAACCACCTCATCCGGATTGTCCACCAATGCCCGCGCAATTACCTCAACTAATTCCTTCATAGCTTATTCACCTCGTCGATTACTGAATACCAGCGGTCTTCAAGAGCTTTGCTACTCTGTCAGTGGGCTGTGCGCCGTTTGCCAGCCATTTCTTGGCTACTTCCTCGTTGAACTTGATGCCGCTCGGCTCCAGGTTCGGATCGTAAGTACCAACCTCCTCGATGAATCTGCCATCTCTCGGAGATCTGGAATCTGCAACAACGATTCTATAGAAAGGTTTCTTCTTAGCACCCATTCTCTTTAATCTCATCTTTACTGCCATGTCATTTCACCTCCTTAAATTGAACTGATATATCAACAAATACAGAATGTCTGCATTGTTACCTGATAATAACCGGACAGCTTTTCAGCTGACCTGTCTGACCTGCATCAGAAGGGCATTTTAAACTTTCCAAGCATTCCGCCCAGGCCGCCGCGGCCTTTTTTACCGCCCATCATGCCGGGAAGCTGTTTCATCATCTTCTTCATCTGATCAAACTGCTTGACAATCCGGTTTACCTCGCTGATGTCCACACCGGCGCCTCTGGCAATCCGCTGTTTTCTGGAGGGATTCATAATTCCCGGATTCGCCCGTTCCTCCTTGGTCATGGAAAGAATAATAGCTTCCACCCGATCCATGGCCTTTTCGTCCACTTCCGGCATTCCGCCTTTCATCTGTCCCATACCCGGCATCATACTCATAATACTTCCGATGCCGCCCATTTTTTTAATCTGATGCATCTGTTCCAGAAAGTCGTTGTAGTCAAACTCTGCTTTTCTCAGCTTCTGACCCATCTCTCTGGCCTTTTCTTCATCCAGCTCCATCTCCGCTTTCTCAATCAGGGTAAGGATATCGCCCATTCCGAGAATACGGGAAGCCATACGGTCGGGATAAAACTGTTCCAAATCAGAAAGCTTCTCTCCCATACCAATATATAAAATCGGTTTTCCGGTAATCGCCCGAATGGAAAGGGCTGCACCGCCTCTGGTGTCACCATCAAGCTTTGTCAGAATCACACCGTCAATGCCGACTTTATCCTGGAAATTGGAAGCTACATTTACTGCATCCTGACCGGTCATGGCGTCTACCACCAGAATGGTCTGGTCTACAGATACTGCGGATTTGATGTTTACCAGCTCCTCCATCATGCTCTCATCTACATGAAGACGACCGGCAGTATCAAGAATCACTACATTGTAGCCATTTTTTGCCGCGTGCTCAACTGCGGCCTTTGCAATATTAACCGGATTCTGGTTTTCTCCCATGGAAAATACCGGAACCCCCTGTTTTTCACCATTGATCTGAAGCTGCTGAATTGCCGCCGGACGGTATACGTCACAGGCTGCCAGAAGAGGCTTTCTTCCCTTTGCCTTCAGCTTTCCGGCAATCTTTGCGGTAGTTGTGGTTTTACCTGCACCCTGCAGACCAGCCATCATAATCACCGAAATTTCATTGCCCGGCTTCAGTGCAATCTCTGTTGTTTCAGAGCCCATCAGACGAATCATCTCTTCATTTACAATCTTGATAACCATCTGTCCCGGCTGAAGAGAACCCAATACCTCTTCTCCTACCGCCCGCTCCTGAACAGAGCTGATAAACTGCTTTACTACCTTAAAACTGACATCCGCTTCCAGAAGTGCCATCTTCACTTCCTTCAAAGCAGTCTTTACATCCGCTTCGCTGAGACGGCCCTTACCCCGCAGATTTTTAAATACGTTCTGCAGCTTTTCAGATAAGCTTTCAAAAGCCATAAATCATCCTCCTGTGGAAAATCTGCACAGACACTGCAGCATCACTGCATCCATGCCCTACAGTTCCAGGATGTTGCTGGAAATCTGTTCGATCTGCGCAATCAGAGACTCGTCTTTCGTCTCATGAAACGCTCTGGTTCTTTCCTGGATATCCTCTACCATCTGTCTCGTCTGCTGAAACTTCTGTACCAGATGAAGCTTTTCCTCATATCCGCTTAAAATCTTGTCGCATCTCTTGATCAAATCATGGACTCCCTGACGGCTGATCCCCTGCTCCCCGGCAATCTCTCCGAGAGACATGTCATTAAACACCGCATCCTCGTAAACAGTCCGCTGATGCTCCGTCAGAAGCTCTCCGTAAAAGTCATACAAGAGACTCTGTTTTATAATGCTTTCCATAACATCACCTTGGTTATCATACATGAAAGTCCGGCAGGTGTCAAGTATTTTTTCTTTACAGCATTGTTTTTCTTTTTGAACATTCCTTATACCCTGATTTTAATGCCATATTCCCGCAGCCAGAAGTCTGTCTGAAGCATATACGCCATCATCTGGGGAGCTGCCATCAGCTGTCCGTACCAGGGTCTTCCATAATCAGAGGGCTTTTTCAGGAAACGCAGGGTTTTCTCCCGATCCAGAAACTCTGCTCCGGGACTTTTGGAATCCTCCAGCATTTCCTTCATCCGCTCAGCAAGAAGTTCTTCATAATACGGCACATAGGTTTTTGGATAAGGAGATTTCTTTCTTATGCGAACCTCCTCCGGCAGAATTCCCTTTGCAGCTTCCCTCAGAAGATGTTTGACCTCCCCGTTTTTGGCCTTCATTTCCCAGGGAACATTCCAGAGATATTCCACAATCCGGTAATCCGCAAAGGGAACCCGCGCTGTAAGCCCGGCCGAGCTGCTGGTCCGATCCATACGATTCAGAAGCGTCTGCATAAACCACCTCAGATTCAGCCATGCCATCTGCCGCTGCCGTTTCTTTTCCTCTCCCTCCTCCGGACATTCCGGAACCTGTTCCAGGGTTTCCCTGTAACGTTTTTCCACATACTGCTCCATTCCCAGCTCCTGAATAAATTCCTCCTTCAGAAGAACCTTTCTGGCATCCAGATCTCCGGTCCAGGGAAATGTATCTGCATTCATCATCTCCCTTTTATGAAACCAGGGATACCCGCCAAAAATTTCATCCGCACACTCCCCCGTCATCGCGATCCCGCAATACCTGGCAGTCTGACGGCAGAAATATAATAAAGAAGAATCAATGTCTCCCATCACGGGCAAATCTGCCGCCCTTACAGAATCTTCCAGCAAATCTGCCAGCTGACGGCTGCTGCACTCCAGACAGCGATGACGGGAATGGAGAAACTCCGCCATCTGCTCTACATAGGGATGATCCTGGGAGGGCTGAAACGCATTGGCCTTAAAATATTTCCCGTTATCTGTAAAATCAAAAGAGAAGGTATCCAGCCGCTGTCCTTTTTCTCCTGCAAGAGAGGCGCAGACTGCTGATACCAGACTACTGTCCAGGCCTCCGGAGAGAAAGGCACACAATGGCTCTTTTGTATCTGCCTGGCGTGTGACTGCGTCCATCACCAGTTCCCTTACCGTCTCCACCGTTGTTTCATAGCTGTCCTCATGGGGGTGGCTTTCCAGCTTCCACCATTCCATCTGTTTCAATCCTTCCGGCGCAGCAATCATCATTCTGGCCGGTTCCAGTTCAAAAATCCCCTTCAGCACTCCATTTCCCGGTGTTCGTGCAGGACCGACACTGAAAATCTCATTCAGGCCCTCCAGTCCTATCTCCGGCTGAATCCCGGGGCAGGCAAGAAGTCCTTTGATCCGGGAAGCAAAATACAGCCGGTCTTTCCAGAATGTATAGAATAAAGGCTTTACACCCATCCGATCCCGATACAAAAAAATCATCTTTTTGTCTAAGTCCAAAACAGCCATTGCAAATACTCCGTTCAGCTGTTTTACAAATTCCGGGCCGTAACACAGATACATCCGCCCTGCCAGTTCTGCATCCCCGTCTGTCTCCAGCTTTTCCCCCTGTTCCTTCAGCGCAGAGCGCAGCTCCCCGGAATTATAAAATTCCCCGTCTAACAAAACTGCCGCTCTCCGTCCCGCATTCCGCCATTCCCAGAAGCATTCATGTTCTTCCTGTTCTTTCCGGGCAGACATATGCATTTGAGCCACTCCACCAGCTGCTGTCTCCTCCAGGTTTCCCCACACTCTTCCCGCTAATACGGCTCCCCGATCCTGCTGCGCCTGAAAGATCCCTTCCAGCGCTGCCTCCTGTTCTCCTGTATCCCAGAATCCTCCATAAAATCCGCCAATTGCTGCCATATAAGCTCTGTCTCCTTTTCTGATTTTCAACTCCTGTCTATCTTCTTCCGTGTTCCACCTAAAGACTTTCTTCTGTTCCTTTCTCCGTTCTACAAAAGTACACAGCCCGCCAGAAAGACTGCAGCAAATCCAATCAGCACCGGCCTGAGATTTTTTCCTGCCAGCTTCAGCGGATCCACATTGCAGATCGCTGCAACCGGGACAAGTCCCCAGGGAATGATCGTTCCGCCTCCTGTAAAAACTGCTGTAATCTGTCCTGCGGCAGCAAGCACTGGAATCGATGTTTTGGAAGCTGTGCCAAAGGTTCTGGCCAGAGCTCCTGTCAAAGGCAGTCCGGAAAATCCCGAACCGTCCAGCCCGGTCAGCCCTCCTGCCAGCATCTGAATCAGAAGAGAACCATACCGGCTCACAGGCGCATGCGCTGCCAGCCAGAGAGCCCAGTCATTCATCAAACCGCTGCTGATTTCCCTGCCCAGCACTGCATTTAATCCCCCTCCTCCCAGGAAGAAAAAGGCGCCAATCACGATTACCGGTGCAAAGATCTGAATTGCAAAAAGGAATCCCTCTGTCACATACTTTGTAATTTTCCCAAAGGAATTTCGGCCGTAGGCTGCTCCTGCGCTGATGCACATAACAAGAAGCGCTGTTCCGGAAACCAGGCTGGTTGCATCTGACCCCTTCCCGTCACAAACCGTCAAAAATACAATATCCGCCAAAAATGCCAAGGGTGTCAAAACAGCCGCAGCCACAGCTGCCCGTTTCCTTTCTCCGGATTCCGGTTCTCTTTTCAGTGAATTCCCGAAGATTTGCGGTTCTTCATTACAACCGTTTTCTCCCTGCGTTCCTTCCCCAATTTCCTTTTTATATAGAAGAAAAGCCGCCGCTGCTGTCACGACTCCCATCACAAGAAACAGCGGACCGCCTTCCTGCAGAATATCCTGTGCAGTAATCCCCGCTGCCTTTGCAGATACGGACGGCGCTCCCTGCACCACCAGGTCATAGCTGAGAGCCATTCCATGTCCAAACAGATTCATCGCCATAGCCGCCATCATCGGCGAAAGTCCTGTTTTCCCTGCAAAGGGCAGCAAGATTGCCCCCACCAGAGCCACAGAGGGCGAGGGCCATAAAAACAGAGAAAACAGAAACATGGAAATTCCCAGAACCCACCATGCCATAACCGGTGTCTTCATAATCCGGGCTGCAGGCGCCATCAAAAACCTGCTGCTTCCCAAATCCGTGAGACATTTAGACAGGGCAGAAACCAGGGCAATCGTTGCAATTACCTCCATAAACTCTCTGGCCGCATAAATAATCGCTGAAAAAACAGTCTGTATTCCTCCGCTCACAGTACCCAGGCCAAAAAATCCAATCAAAAAAAGAAACAGGATGCATACCGGCGGAGTCTCAATCCGCAGAATCATCACTGACAAAATTGCAATTACACCTGCAAGATAAACGAAATGAATCGGTGTCAGCAAAACAGCTGTCTCCGGCATTTCCATCACTCTCCCACATCATTCATACCCTATCCTATGCGTCTTTTCCCTGAAATGAGTCCGGTTTGACAAAAATTTTCTTTTCCTGCCAGAAAACGTGCAAAAACATGGCAAAAATGCGCCGAGGGAAAAATGCCTTGAATAAAATGTCGGAAAATGGTATCCTGTTATCATATGACTGAATGGGAGGTTAAAATGAATAACAACGAAACTGAAAAAAAATATCATCATGCCCGCGGCAAGTTTTCCGGGCGCATCGGCTATGTGCTGGCTGTTGCAGGTTCTGCCGTAGGTCTTGGCAATATCTGGCGGTTCCCTTATCTGGCAGCCAAGTACGGCGGCGGAATGTTCCTGCTGGTATATCTGCTTTTAATCCTTACCTTTGGCTATGTGCTGATTGTTTCTGAGACTGCGCTGGGACGTATGACCCACAAAAGCCCTGTAGGCGCCTTTTCTAAATTTGGAAAAAGCTTTCCGTTCCGTTTTGGCGGATGGATTAATGCAGTTATTCCTATGATTATCGTCCCCTATTATTCTGTAATCGGCGGATGGGTTATCAAATACCTGTTTGAATACTTAAAAGGAAATTCTGCAGCCCTGGCAGCAGATGATTATTTTTCCAATTTTATTGCATCTTCAGGTACAGCTGAGTTCTGGTTCCTCATCTTTTCTGCCCTGGTATTTATTGTTATCCTGGCAGGTGTAAAAAATGGTGTCGAGCTGGTATCCAAAATCATGATGCCGGTGCTTGTGCTTCTGGCAATTTTTGTAGCCGGTTATTCTGTTACCAGACCGGGAGCCATGGAAGGCGTTAAATACTTCCTGATCCCCAACTTTGAGACCTTCTCGCCTATGACAGTGGTTGCCGCCATGGGACAGATGTTCTACTCTCTTTCCATTGCAATGGGTATCCTTTATACCTATGGCTCTTATCTGGGAAAAGAGGTGGATATTGAAGAATCTACCAAACAGGTGGAGATCTTTGACACAGCCATTGCACTGCTGGCCGGTCTGATGATCATTCCTGCAGTATTTGCCTTCTCCGGCGGTGCTCCGGAAACCCTGCAGGCTGGTCCGTCCCTGATGTTTATCACCCTGCCGAAGGTATTTGCCAGCATGGGCTTTGGAGGAATCGCAGGCTTCGCCTTCTTCCTTCTTGTACTGCTTGCAGCCCTTACCAGTGCCATTTCTCTGATGGAAACCAGCGTTTCCACTATCTCAGATGAGCTGGGCTGGAGCCGGAAAAAAAGCTGTATTATTATGGCTTTCGTTATGCTTTCCATTGGAAGCGCCTCTGCCTTTGGATACGGAATCTGGGATTTCGTAACGATCTTCGGAATGCAGATTCTTGACTTTGTTGACTTCCTGACCAACTCTGTCATGATGCCGATTGCTGCTCTTGCAACCTGCTTCCTGATTCTGAAGGTTGTTGGAATTCAGACCATCGCCGAAGAAATTGAGCGTTCTTCCAAATTTAAAAGAAAGAAACTTTACAGCTTCTTTCTGAAGTACCTTGCCCCCCTTTGCATTACCATCATTCTTTTAAGCTCCATTGCTAATGTACTCGGGTGGATTCATATGTAATAATCAAAAACGGGATTTTCCTTAACAGGTTCATCTCAAAAAGAAACGGTCGATACACCGGTTATTTTGTAACTGATGTATCGGCCGTTTTTTCCTGTAAAAACTGCCTTTATGACATGGGACAGCCATGATGACCGCCCTTTTCTCCTTCCCGCATACGGGCCCTCTCTGAAATCATCTCTCCGGCTATGCTGATTGCAATCTCTTCCGGTGTGACAGCCCGAATCGCTGTTCCAATGGGACAATGCACCTGCTGAATCACCGATTCTTCAATTCCTGCCTCGCGCAGCTTTCCATTCACAAAATTCTTTTTATGCTGAGAACCGATTGCTCCCACATAGCAGGGCGGATTCTGGAGAACCTGACGTTCTACTTCATAATCAAAGCTGTGTCCGTTGGTCATAATTACAACATAATCCGATTCTGACAGAATCAGAGATTCTGACAGTTTCCGAAAATCACCGCAGATTACCGCTTCTGCTCCGGGGAAAAGCTCCTTTGCTGCATACTCAGGACGGTTATCCATAACGGTTACCCGAAATCCCACTGTATTCAGTATGGGAACAAGAGCCTGCGAGCAGTGGCCTCCGCCAAAAATCACTGCGCGATCCCCAATGGGAACCGGAAGGAATACCTGACTTTCGTTCCGGCCGAAATCACCGGTTCCGGGAAGCTCTTCCCTTCCTTCCACTCCTGCCTCTGCAAAGGAAGGAAGTCCGCCGTCCAGGTGAAGCACCAGCCAGCCGGGTTTTCTCTCCTCCATCTTCGTTAACAAAAGCTCAGAAAACTCACTCCAGAAGGGAAGAGAGGAATCAATATACTGAAACCATACGGTTACATCTCCGCCGCAGACCATGCCAATATTTTCTTTGGCCTTGGGTGTCAGGGAGAAAAATTTCTCACAGGAGTGCTTTTCCTCCAGAACCTTTTGTCCAAAACGGATACACTGCAGCTCCACAGCTCCGCCGCCTACAGTACCGCAAATCCGTCCTTCTGCTCCTACCAGCATCTGCGCTCCCAGCCCCCTGGGAGAAGAGCCCTCCTGGGAAATAATACTGGTCAGAACCAGATCATGACCAGCTGCGGCTTCCTGCCGGATAAACTCAAATATTTTTTTCATGCTTATTCTCTCTCGCTTTCCAATTCCTCTGATATTTTCTGAAAATGCTTCTGAAACAGCTTCTGAACGGCATCCTCCGCCTCTTCCTGAAACGCAGTGTAGGAGTCCATCATCTGCCTGGCAGATTCTGTCAGATGGGAATAGCCCCCACGCTTTCCTCCCTGCCCTGTTTCCAGAACAGGTTTACCCAGCTGCTCCTCCATCACAGATATGATCCTGCGCCCTTTGGTGTAGGAAATTCCCATGCGCTGGCATGCATTCGCCAGCGAACCTTCTGTTTCTGTCAGCTGCAGAAGCTGATGGCTTCCTGGACCGTAAAAAACTTTTTCCCGGCGAATTCGCAGCTGAACCAGAGCTGTCATTTTCCTGATATCATGATTTTTTGACAGACCTTCATAAGATGTCCCCGTCTTTTTGTCAGATAAAATCCCGATATCATCGGTTTCTATAATATTGGGATGAATCCCGGAGGCTTCAATTGCTCCTCTCAATCCGTTTTCCCCCTGATAGGCAAGCAGCCGGGAAAAACAGCCTTCTCTTAAAAGGATGGGATGACCGCACCGCCCCTGACAGCAGGGGATGCACACCTCTCCTTCCGCTTCCAGAAGCATCCGGACGGTTTTTTCTGAGAACATCGGTACATTGACATGGGATACCAGAATCTCCGTGCATTGTTCCTGAAGAAAATCGATTCCCTGCCGGACTCCGTCCATCATCTCCCCCTCTGATGAAGCAGTAAGAAACACCAGATTCATAGAGGGAACCAGCTTTTTGGGCCACTCCTTTTCGTCCCCTACCACCGCAATCCGCCGGATTCCGGACATCTGCAGCAGCAAAACCATCCGTTCCAGAGCGGAGATTTTTCCAATCATACGTTCTGGAACAAAAGGATTGCTGTGATCCGTTTTTCCCGTTGCAACAATCAGTCCTCCTGTCATGAGGGGTTCTCCTTCAGCATACCGTGATAGATTCGATCCAGCTCTTCCTCTGTCAAATCTACATGATAGAACAGCTGGAAGAATTCCTTCACCTCTTCATCAACATTAAAATTCAGATATTCCGGATAAATAAGCCCGGAAAGCCAGCGAATTCCTACAATACGGTTCGGTCCGTTGGGACGGTCAATCCAGCTGAAGGGAGCATTTGGTGTTCCGTATACAGCTTCGTTCTTCACTGCCTTTAAGGATGCATAATCCGGATTTCCGAGAATGGATTCTGCTGCCGAAGCTCCGGTGATGTCTGCCTTTGGTTCTCCGTTTACAATAATCACATCCGGATCCCATGCCAGAAGCTGTTCTGCTGAAATCTGAATCCGTCCTCCTTCTCCCATCTCCAGCTCTGCCACGTTGATTCCATTGACCATTTCAATGATCTGGGCATGAGGAGAGCCGACCGGCGCTGTTTCCAGAGAATCCTCACCGTTTCCATAATAAATCCGAACCTTTTCCTCGTCCGGAATATTCATATTTTCAATATCCTGGAAGGTCTTTTCCGCATAGGCCGCCAGCTTCTCTGCTGTTTCCTCCTCACCAAAAAGTTCTCCCATAAACCGGTATGCCTCCGGAGCTGCCATCAAATCTCCATCTACAGCCACAACGGGAATTCCAAGGCTTTTTGACAGCGCATCACAGTCAGAAACCATCTTCTCATTAATCGTTCCTACATTCAGAGCAATCGTGGGATCAGCTGCTATCACAGCCTCATAATTCACTGCATCTCCCATACCGAAGTTGGGAATGCTGTGATACTGTTCCAGAATTACGCTTTTTTCTACCTCGTTCAATTCGTAGTTCCATCCGAGAAGCCGATCCGGAACCAGGGTATATAAATAAATTGCAGCGGCCGGTCCGGCAGAAAAAACAGATTTGATTTCCGCAGGAATCGTCATCGTTCTCCCTGCCATATCTGTAATCTCACGCTCTTTGGAAACCTCCGCCAGAGTCTCCTCCTTTGTTTCTTCCTTCTCTGTTGTCTCCTCCTGAGCCTGAACCGTGGTTTCCTGCAGGGTCGCGTCAGTTTTTTTTGCATTTCCGCATCCGGTAAGCATACCGGCCGCCATTACTGCCGCAAGAGACAGGGCTAATAATCGTTTTGACTTTTTCATAAGTACCTCCACTAAAGAATTTTCTAAATGATGCATAATTTTTCGTCATGCAGGCAGGATCGAATTGACATCTGCCCCCGCCTGCGATATACTTTTAAAAGCGAATGGTTTTTAAAAACATATCGGCTATCTGAAGTATAGCACCTGAATATTCATTCGTCAAGACTGAAGAAATATAAGGAGCAGCTGCTATGAATCTATCTCATCATGAAGTACAGCAGGACACCAGAAAACGGCGCCATTACCGCCTTCTCCTTCTGGGCATGTCCGGAATTCTGATTGCAATTGTATTTTTTTCCTTCTGGATAGGCTATTATCCTCTTTCCCCTTCCCAGGTTATGACTGCCTTTCTGTCACGTTTTGGCTATCAGGGTGAAATTCTGCCCCAGGCTGTTACTATTTTCTGGAACATCCGGCTTCCCAGAATCCTTTCCGCCCTGTTTATCGGCGCCTCCCTGTCCGTTGCCGGTTCTACCTATCAGGGAATGTTCCGAAACCCTCTTGTTTCTCCGGACATTCTGGGCGTCTCCTCAGGAGCCAGCCTGGGAGCCGCTTTTGCAATTTTAAACGGCGCTCCCGACTGGGTCATTCAGCTGGCCGCTTTTTCCGGAGGTGTCGCTGCTGTTGCCGCTTCCTATCTGATCAGCCGGAAATCCATGTATTCCCATACGCTGATCCTTGTTCTCACAGGCTCTATGATCATGTCCCTCTGCAACGCCGGAGTGACCATGATCAAGTATATTGCCGATCCCAACGACGTGCTTCAGCAGATCACCTTCTGGCTTATGGGAAGCCTTACCAAAACAAACATGAAGGCCTTTCAGTGGAGCTTTCTCCCCATGCTGGCCGGACTGTGCTTTATTTTTCTGTTCCGCTGGAGAATCAATCTTCTGACCCTGGATGAGGAGGAGGCAAAAAGCCTGGGCATCAACATCCGCCATTACCGGCTTTTGTTTATTACCGCCTCCACACTTTTAAGCGCTGCGGCAGTCTGTCTCGGCGGTCTCATCGGATGGGTCGGTCTGATGATTCCCCACCTGGCACGGGCATTAGTCGGTGCTGATTATGAGCGGCTGATTCCCGCCAGCGCCCTGTTAGGCGCCGGATATCTGATACTTATGGACGATATTGCCCGGTCGCTTCTTTCTATGGAGCTTCCTCTGGGTGTTGTAACCAGCATTATGGGAGCGCCGTTTTTTATTTATCTCATTATTCAACGAGGGAGGCATTCACATGCTGCTGGAAATTAACGAACTCTATGGGGGATACGGACATGGAGATATTGTAAAGGGAGTCACCTTTCATGCGGATCAGGGCGAAATTCTCTGCCTTATAGGTCCCAACGGATGCGGAAAAACCACTTTATTCCGCCTTCTTTTAGGCTCTATCCCCCTTTCTTCAGGAACAATCAAAATCAACGGACGCAGTACCCGGGAAATGTCCCAGAAAGAACTGGCCAACCAGATCGCATACATTCCCCAGTATCACTCCCCCATCTTTGATTATTCCGTTCTGGACATTGTCATTATGGGACGGGCCTCCCATTTTTCCGCCTTTGACAAACCAAAAGCCATTGACCGGGAGGCTGCCTTTGATGCGCTGGAGAAGGTTCACGCCCTCTCACTTGCAAACAGGAATTACGCATCTCTCAGCGGAGGCCAGAGACAGCTGATTCTGATTGCCAGAGCCATCTGCCAGTCCGCCAGCATTTTTGTTATGGATGAGCCGGCAGCCAATCTGGATTATGCCAATCACCAGGTTCTTACCGATGTGATTTTTGACCTTGCACAAAAAGGATACTGTATTATCATGTCAACTCACAGTCCGGAATATCCTTCCTCTGTAAACAGCAGGGTTCTTTTAATGAAGGAGGGACGGGTTGCCGGTTTCGGAAAACCCGGAGAAATCATTACACCGGAAAATCTGGAAGCCGCCTATGGAATTGAAATGGATGTTGTCACCATACAGGACCGGTACGGTGTAGAGCGAACCGTATGTCTTCCTGTCAAAAATATTGCACGGGAGGTTTCACTATGACGCAGAAATCCAAAGCCAACGAAAAGGCTCTTTCCTATTTTATATCCCTTCAGGAGTCCCGGCCTGCAGACAGCAGAGACTTTTCTCCTCAAAAATGGGATCAGAGAGCAGAATTCTGGAAAAAAGAGCGGGTGAACCGGCGAAAAGGAGATGAGAGAGTCGTCAGCGCTGTTTCCTATCTGGAGGAACGGGGACTGCTCCGGCCGGACTTTGACGTTGCAGATATCGGATGCGGTCCCGGCCGTTTCGCTGCCGCCTTTGCCCGCCGGGTTCACCGGGTTGTAGGACTTGATATTTCAGAAAAAATGGTGGCTCACGGCATGGAATATCTCAATCAGGAGCAGCTGACCAATGCCAGCCTTCGCACCTGTGATTTCCAGACTCTTGACATTGATAAAGAGGGATACCGCAAAGCCTTTGATCTTGTTTTCAGTTCCATGACTCCGGCGCTCCGGGGCATAGATAATCTGAAAAAATCCATGGAAATGAGCCGGGGCTGGTGCTGTCATATCACTCACCTTTCCGGAAGAAACTATCTCCGGGAACAAATTCTGTGGGAGCTGTTTGGAAAAAAACCGGTAAGTCCGTGGAATGGACAGAACTTTTATGCTCTTTTTAACATTCTTTTCCTTTCCGGATATAACCCGGAAACCACTTATGAAAACCGACGCCAGGAAATCTGGGTAACACCCGATGAGGAATATGTTGATTTTCTGATGGAACATATGCTTCCCCGGGAGGAAATCACCAGAGCCCATGCAGATAAAATCAAAAGCTGGCTTCAAAAACATCAAAATCAGGAGGGAAAGCTGTTAGAAATCAGCGATTCCAGCTATGGAAGACTTTTGTGGGATGTCCGCAATCCGGTGGAACGTCCGGATTACCAGCCTGTTTCCCCTGCCCCTTCCATTCGCCATGTATTTCTTACCGGGCCGAAGCAAATCGGAAAATCAACGGTAATCCGGCAGGTATTAAGCAGATTTTCCGGCTCCGTCGGTGGATTTTACACTGTAAAGATGAACGGCTATCTGGATTCCGGATTCTCTGTCCATCTGTTTTCTCCGGGAGAACCAGGTATTCCCACAGAGCAGAACTTCCTTTTTGCCTGTGGAAAACCTGACAAAAACTCTGATTCCCGCTTTAATCAAATGGGAAGCGACCGTCTCAGACACAGTGCGGACTCCTCTCTCATTCTTATGGATGAACTGGGCCCTCACGAAGCCGGAGCAAAAGAATTTCATCAGACCGTTCTCGATACCCTTGACGGCCCTGTACCTGTTCTCGGTGTACTTCAGGCTCCTGCAGATGCCTTTTGGCCGGACATTGTCTCCCGCCCTGATGTTCTGATTCTGAAAATTTCTGAGGAAAACCGCTCACAGGAATCTTTGCTTCAGAGAATCGAAGCTGTGCTGAAAAGAAAATAAAGAAAGATACAAAAAGAAAGCTGCCGCTTCAAGGCGGCAGCGCTATTCTTCTTATTTGCAGTAAGTTCCGTACACTTCAATCTGTGTCAGAGCCGGGAACGGAGACGGATCATCGGCCTTAATCAGCTTTCCGAATTTCAGCCAGGTAATGCCTGTCTTCTTCATGGGAATGATATGGGGCTTTACACTCTTTTCCAGGTTTACAGTCTCTTCAGAACCATCTGAGAAAGTAAAGGTCACCTGCTCCCACCAGTTATCGTGAGGGAAGTCTGCTCTTGTATACAGAACAATCTCATCAAAATCTACCGGACGGCCAAATTCCAGAGTCAGCTCTGCATCATCCTGCTGGTTGATTCCCCAGGACTCATAAGGCCAGTATCCGTGAGACTCATTTGCCAGTACGCCGTCAATAGCATTGCGTGCTGCAAATACAGCCTCGCCTCTTGTCTCTACATTGGCAGATGCATGAGGATAGCAGCCGGGATCTCCGTGCTGATCCATACTGTTTTTTGCCAGATTTCTATATGCATAAATCTCCCGATCCAAAGCCGGACGCATGGTCAGATAATGACGCTCTCCTGTAAATGCCTTGGGATTGTAGGAGGTTTTCTTCTCCTCAAAGGGAATGGCAAACTCCACCTGGGACTTGGTCAGATATACCAGATCCTCATCCATGGTATCATCCAGACGGATAACATAATACTTATCTGTCTCTGCTGCCTCCCATACAATCTTATCGCCCTCTTCATACTGGCCAATCCATGCCAGAATGGCTGCTCCCTCAGAAGAAGCAGATGCTTTCTCGTTGCCCTCCCGATCCAGCACGCGAATTGTGTTTTTCAGAACTACCTTCTCATCACTCATAGTTACTCCTATCCTTTCTGTTTTTTCCTATTATACCATTAGAAAGGCTTATAGTCAAAGTCTGGAATTTCACTCCACCTTTTCTTGAAATAGTGGGCAGCCATTTTCGGCCGTCTGTCCCTGGTAAACAGTCCTTTTTTATTGCCGTCTGCTCTCATACAGCCCTGAACTGTGGCAAAATCGGCAAATCCCCACACATGCTCTCCGATAAAAAAGCTTCTCTTATCGAATTCTGCATTCTGGCGGCGATAAAACTCCATCTGATACTCTTCGCTGAACATTTCCGGAACAGTCTCATGAATTCCGGCAATCGCATCAGCTCCGTATTCTGTTACCATAACCGGCTTTCCCTGTTTTTCCCAGAAATCCAGTTCCTGATTCCAGGCATAGCAGGCGGCGTCCAGATTTCCTGACAGATTGTACCACCCGTAATACCGGTTAATGCACACCACATCCATGGTCCGCGTTACCAGATCCCGTTCATAATTATTCTGACAGCAGACAAAGGTCACCGGACGGTTCTGGGGATCCAGACTGTGCGTATATTCATACAGGGTATGCCAGTATTCGTAAGCTGACTCAGGAAAATGCTCTGTATCCGGCTCATTTCCCATTGACCACATAACTACTGACGGATGATTTTTATCCCGGGCAATCATTTCCCGAAGCACCTGTTCATGGTGTTCCCGGACAGGAAAGGTTTCATAGGGGTTCTGTGCTTCCCCTGCGCCGATTCCCACAGCCGGTGTCTCATCAATCACCACAATTCCTTCTCTGTCGCAGAGTTCGTACATCTCCTCCGCATAAGGATAATGACTGGTCCGGAAGGAATTTGCGTGAAGCCAGTGAATCAGGCCCACATCCTTGACATCCAGACACAGATCCAGTCCTCTTCCATGAAAGGCAGAATCCTCATGCTTTCCAAATCCCTTAAAATAAAAAGGCTTTTCATTAATGAGAAATTTCGTCCCCTCTACCCGGACTGTGCGGATGCCAAACATCTGTTCATACACATCTTCCCCACAGGAAATCCGGGCTGTATACAGATACGGCGTTCCGGGCCACGGCCACCACAGCTTTGCCTGAGGAATCCGAAGACGCCCTGCATCGCCTGTTCCTCTGGCCACGCAATTTCTGTTTTCGTCAAGGATCTCTATGACAGTCATTTCAGAAATCAGATTCTCCCGCTCTCCGCCTTTTACAGAAACAGCGTATTCCACAAGTCCATCTGCTCCTTCAACAGACGGAACCAGAGTAATATCATCTATATAAATTTCCGGTGTTGTATACAGACGAACCGGACGGTTGATGCCTGCATAGTTAAAAAAATCAAAATTGGGTATGTTCTGCGGCTTTGCCCACCGCTTTGCCGCTTCTACACTGGGCACTCCCGGATTATCAGAACCAAAAAAGGCAATGGCACCTTCATTTCCCACAGGAAGAGTTCCATGATGGATCCGGTTGTCTGCCGCAACCGTAAGGATTCCTCGCGTTCCTGCCGGAATCAAATCCGTAATTTCTACCTCAAAGGGCAGGAAGCCGCCCTTATGCTCTGCAGCCAGCTTTCCGTTGATATACACCCTTGCTGCATGTGTCACTGCATCAAAGCGGAGAACAAGGCGCTGTCCCTTCAGACTGGCCGGTACAGCAACGGTTCTCTCATAATACACCCAGCCATAATGATTTCTGTATGCCGGATCCTCTTTTTGATCGTTATAGGACGCAGGAACAGAAATCAGCTCCGGCGCCTTCAGGCTCCCGCAGGTTTCTCCCGGTTCCCCGGCGTCTCCCAGTTCAAAATTCCAGATTCCGGATAAATCCATCACAGCCCGTACTTCATTTTCTCTTGGATACAACATGGTTCCACACTCTCCTTTTTCAAACTGCTTCCTATTATACCTGAGCCGTTCTGCCGGAAACATGGAATTTCTTGTGAGAAATCTGTACTTTCTATGACAATTTTAAGATACCCCGTTCTTCAGGCAGATATCTGACAGGCAGCACTTTTCGCAAAATGGTTTTGTCCGCGCTGTGCATACATCCCGTCCATGAAACACCAGCCTGTGACAGAAATCACTTCCCTCCTCCGGAGGAACCAGCTTCCACAGGGCCATCTCCACACGCTTCGGCTCCTTGATATTGTCTACCAGTCCCATCCGGTTCACCAGGCGGATGCAGTGTGTATCTGTAACAATCGCCGGCTTTCCAAACACATCTCCCATAATCAGATTGGCGCTTTTCCGTCCGACTCCCGGCAGCCTCAAAAGAGAATCAAAATCATCCGGCACCCGGCCATGAAATTCATCCCGAAGCATTTTCATACATCCGCTGATGTCTCTGGCCTTGCTGCGGCCCAGTCCGCAGGGCTTTACAATCTCCTCAATCTCCTCCACCGATGCCTCTGCCAGAGCATCAATATCCGGAAATTTTTCATAAAGCTTCGGTACTACCACATTCACCCTGGCATCCGTACACTGTGCGGCCAGACGCACACTGACCAGAAGCTTCCATGCCTCTTCGTAATCCAGGGTACAGCCTGCATCCGGGTACTCTTTTTTCAGCCGTTCAATAATTTCCAGTGTCCGTTCTTCTTTTGTCATCGTTTTCTTTGCTCCTCTGCCCATTTTTTTACAGCCTGTCCCATTTCCTCTATGGTCATCCCGTCTGTCTTTAAAAAATCCACATTCTCTCTGCCTGAAAACCATTTTCTTTTCAAAGGCATCATATGCTTCACATAATACTCAAAAAATTCCCGGGAACGTGTCTCGTCCCCCTCTTTGTTTTTGCGCAGCCACTCCTCAGAGGCATCCAGAAATAAGATTCTCTGAGGAAGGCAGACTTGAATCCGTTCCAGTTCCTCCCGAAGCGGTGTCTCCACATCCCAATCCAGTCCCATGGAACGGGGATAGTTCAGCGTGTAAAAAACGATCTCCTCTGCCCCAAAATCCATGACCGTACAGGGATAACCTTTGCAGGCCTCCCACCTTCTTACTTCATTCATCAGCCACAGCTTCTGAATTTCCAGATAATCCTCATATTTATTTTTATTCAGGCCTCTTCTCCGAATTTCTTTAATTACAGACTGATTTGCTTCATAGCTTACATGAATCTCCGGAAGACAGACTTCCAGATATCTCGCTGCGGTTGTCTTTCCCGCTGCCATAGACCCCTGAAGCGACAAAAACAGCGGCATAAAATCCCTCCTGTCCGTATAATTCTCCAGGAATCTGTTCTTCCCGTGACGCAAGTATATCACAATTTTCATTCTCCTGACTACTGATTCTGCAGCGAAACCTCATAAAAAAGAAGCTTGCCCGCGAGCTTCTCCGCCTGCGGCGGG
>UQFC01000050.1 GCA_900540335.1 uncultured Clostridium sp.
CAAGGTACAAACAAAAATCAATGAATGTTAATGTGTCTTTTGACACCCTAATCCTCATAGGAAAATGCGTCCTATGACATAAAAAACGCTCCGCAAGGATCGCCATGGGTTGGAAAAGAATTTTGTTGCAGAAGCGACCCACCGTAGGCGGAGAGGCTCGCAAGCGAGCTTCTTTTGTGAAAATCCGATTGATTTTTATTTGCAGAAATTCAGGAATTATGCTTTAATAAAGGGGTAGTTTGTGTGTATGGGGGAGAGGTTTACACTACAAATTAATAAGGAGATTAATGTATGTGCGGAATTGTCGGATTTATTGGAACCCATCAGGCAGCGCCGGTTCTTTTAGACGGTTTGTCAAAGCTGGAGTACAGAGGATATGACTCTGCGGGACTGGCTGTCAGGGACGGTGATGCACCGGTTCAGATTGTTAAGGCGAAGGGCCGGTTAAAGGTTCTTGCGGAGAAGACCAACAACGGAGAGGCGTTAAAGGGAACCTGCGGTATTGGTCACACCAGATGGGCGACTCACGGAGAACCTTCTGAAACCAACGCTCATCCTCATTGCTCGGATGATGGAAATGTTGTGGGTGTCCACAACGGTATTATTGAGAATTATCAGGAGCTGAAGGATAAGCTGGTGAGAAAGGGCTACACCTTTTATTCTTCCACAGATACAGAGGCAGCGATTAAGCTGATTGATTATTACTACAAAAAATACGAAGGAACGCCGGTGGATGCCATCAATCATGCCATGGTGCGTATCCGCGGTTCTTATGCTCTGGCCGTGATGTTTCATGATTATCCCGGAGAGATTTATGTGGCGAGAAAGGACAGCCCCATGATTCTGGGAGTGACAGACGGCGAATGCTATGTGGCTTCGGATGTTCCTGCCATTTTGAAATATACCCGTCAGGTATATTATATTGGAAATATGGAGATGGCCCGGCTGGCAGACGGAGAGGTTACGTTTTACAACCTGGATGGAGATGAGATTTCCAGGGAGCTGACTGAGATTGAGTGGGATGCAGAGGCGGCGGAAAAGGGCGGCTTTGAGCACTTTATGATGAAGGAAATCCATGAACAGCCCAAGGCTGTGGCAGACACTCTCAGCTCTGTGATTCGTGACGGCAGACTGGATTTGTCTGGCGTGGGATTGACGGAGGAGGAGATCCGTGAGATTTCTCAGATTCAGATTGTGGCCTGCGGATCGGCTTACCATGTGGGGGCTGTAGCCCAGTATGTGATGGAGGATCTGGCTGAGATTCCGGTTCGGATTGATGTGGCCTCGGAGTTTCGTTACAGAAAGCCCCTGTTAGCGCCCGGAAGTCTTGTGGTTGTTATCAGCCAGTCCGGAGAGACGGCGGACAGCCTGGCAGCTCTTCGGGAGGCAAAGCAGTGCGGAGTAAAGACGCTTGCTGTTGTTAATGTGGTCGGCTCTTCGATTGCCAGGGAAGCAGACAATGTTTTCTATACTATGGCGGGGCCTGAGATTGCAGTGGCGACAACAAAGGCCTACAGCACCCAGCTGATTGCAGTATACTGTCTGGCTCTGCAGTTTGCTCTTGTAAGGGGAAAAATGGATGAAAAACGATATTTCTCTCTTTTAGAAGAACTCCAGACGATTCCGGAGAAGATTGAAAAGATTCTGGAGGATAAGGAGCGGATTCAGTGGTTTGCTGCGAAGAATTCCATGGCAAAGGATGTGTTCTTTATTGGAAGAGGCATTGATTATGCCGTTTCCCTGGAGGGAAGCCTGAAGCTGAAGGAGATTTCCTACATTCATTCAGAGGCTTATGCAGCCGGTGAACTGAAGCACGGAACCATCAGTCTGATTGAAAACGGCACTCTGGTGATTGGTGTTCTGACCCAGAGCCGGCTTTATGAAAAGACTCTTTCCAATATGGCGGAATGCAGAAGCCGCGGCGCTTATCTGATGGGGCTGACTTCTTATGGAAAGTATGATATTGAGGATGCTGTGAATTTTGCAGTCTATGTGCCGAGAACAGATGAGCATTTTGCAGCCAGCCTTGCGGTGATTCCTCTGCAGCTTCTGGGCTATTATGTCAGTGTGGCCAGAGGCCTGGATGTGGATAAGCCAAGAAATCTGGCCAAGTCTGTGACTGTGGAGTAATGCTCCCGCGCAGGAGGCAGCTGGCCCGGGAAGGACAGCAGAATAGAATTTGATAAAAACCCCGGAAGAGGCGCGGACACAGACTGCAGGAAGATGCAGAATATGTGAGGATACGAAGGCTTTTCCGGGGTTTTTTGTTTTTTACATTTATCAGGAGGAAAGAAGATTATGAAGCTGAATACCATTCATCATATTGCGATTATTGTTTCAGATTATGAGCGATCCAGGGATTTTTATGTGAATAAGCTGGGTTTTTCTGTGATTCGGGAAAATTACCGTCCGGCCAGAGATGACTGGAAGCTGGATCTCAGAATCAATGAAACAACGGAATTGGAGATCTTCGGGGTAAAGAATCCTCCGAAGCGGGTTACTGGTCCGGAGGCGGCAGGACTTCGTCATCTGGCTTTTTATGCAGAGGATTTGGATGGAATGATTGCAGAACTGGAACAAATGGGGATTGAGGTGGAGCCGGTCCGGGTGGACGAGTTTACCGGAAAACGGATGACTTTTTTTGCAGATCCGGACGGACTTCCGCTGGAGCTTCATGAGTAGGCGGACGGAGGAGCCAGAGGTCCTTACATGTCTGCAATTTGCAGAAATATACAGGACTCTGGAGCCTTCTGAGCGAGAGGAAAGGCTGTGGCAGCTTTTGCAGGAATTTCAGGGGAGACCGTTTTTTACTGCAAAGGGATTAGAATTTACTTACCGGATTCACGGCGGTGAAATGTTTGTAGACAGGAAGACAAAATCCATTACCCGTTCTACGGTGATGACTGCATATCGAAAAGCCCTGGAGCAGAACTGCTGTGTCAGCGGGCCGAAAAAACTGGGGACCTTTGGGGCCTCCTATCTCTATCCGGTATTTTTATGGATAGGGATTATTTCCTGCTGAATTCAGAAAAATGTAAGATTTTTCCAGTTGTGCTTCCGGGTTTTTTATGGTATAAGTGTATTAATAGTCCTAGTACACTTGGGTGTTCTGGAGGAAAGGAGACAGATGATCGATGATTCTGCTGGATTATAAAGACAGCCGTCCCATATATGAGCAGGTAGTGGAGAAGCTGCAGGAGCTGATGCTTCTGGGAGTTCTGGAAGAGGATGACCAGATGCCCTCTGTGCGGAGTCTGGCTATGGAGCTTTCCATCAATCCCAATACGATACAGCGTGCCTACGGAGAGCTGGAGCGTCAGGGATATATTTACATGGTAAAGGGACGGGGAAGCTTTGTGGGAAGTATCAGGCGTCTCAAAGAGGCCAGGAGAGAGAAACTGGCGGGAAGCATGAGAGAACTGGCCAAAGAGGCGGTAAGTCTTGACATGGACTGTGAGACATTTGTAAATCTGGCCAGAAAGGAGTATGGCCGGACGGCGGAAGAGAACAGGGAGGAGCAGTCGGTATGATAGAAGCAGTAAATTTGACAAAGCGGTTTGACAGCATTCTTGCTGTGGATCATATCAGCGCAACGATCCGCACGGGAAGTGTGTTTGGCCTGATTGGAACAAACGGAGCGGGAAAGAGCACATTTCTGCGTATGGCGGCAGGTGTTCTGAAGCCGGATGAGGGAACCGTTACTGTAGACGGCATGACGGTTTTTGAAAATGAGGAGGCAAAACGGAAGTTTTTTTATATTTCTGATGAGCAGTATTTTTTCAGCAATGCCACTCCGAAAGAGATGATGGAATATTACCGGGTTGTTTATCCGGAATATGATGAAAACAGGTTCCACAGTCTGATGAAGAATTTCGGGCTGGATGAAAAGCGCAAGATTAATACCTTTTCCAAGGGTATGAAAAAGCAGCTTTCTGTTATTTGCGGAATCTGCTCTGGTACAGAGTATCTGTTTTGTGATGAGACCTTTGACGGACTGGATCCGGTGATGCGGCAGGCTGTGAAGAGTATTTTTGCCAGTGATATGGCCCAGCGGCAGCTGACACCGATTATAGCTTCCCACAATTTGAGGGAGCTGGAGGATATCTGCGATCATGTGGGACTTCTTCATAAGGGCGGAATTCTTCTGAGCCGTGATTTGGATGAGATGAAGATGAAGATTCACAAGGTTCAGTGTGTCTTGAAGCCCGGGATGGAGCCGGAGAGTCTGGAGGGGCTGGATATTCTGAAAACAGAGCGGAGAGGAAAGCTGATGACGCTGACAGTCCGCGGAGATTTAAGCAGGGTGGAGTTTGTGATGCAGAAAGCGGAGCCGGTCTTTTATGAGACGATTCCTCTTTCTCTGGAGGAAATCTTTATCAGTGAAACGGAGGTAGTCGGCTATGACATCAAAAAACTTATTTTTTAAGCTGATGAAAAAGGATCTGGGCCAGAGACTCTGGGCCGTGGCGCTGATAGGAATGGGCTGCTTTTTTGCCTATCCGGTGACAGCAGCGGTGAGTGCAGGAGATATTGAGCGCTATGAGGATCTGAAGCTGGGAATGATTCGTTACAGTGATCAGATTCTGGAATGGCTGTCCTTTGAAAACGGCATGACGGCATTTGTGATGATGGTGGCTGCCCTGGTCTGCGGAATCAGCGGCTTTGCCTGGCTGAATGCAAAAAGCAAGGTGGATTTTTATCACAGCATTCCTGTGCGCAGAGAGGTACTCTTTGCTGTTGATTTCATCAACGGAATTTTGATTATGGCAGTGCCTTATGTGATTTCCATGGCTGCGGCTGGCTGCATTGCAGTGGGCTACGGAGTGGACGGCACAAAGCTGTGGCCGGTGATTTTTGCTGCCTGCGGACTTCATCTGACGTATTTTATTCTGATGTATACCATGGTGGTTGTATCAGTGATGCTGACGGGAAATATGGTGGTGGCCTTTCTGGGCTGCGTGGTGTTTTCTTCCGTAGTGCCTCTGGCAGTCAGTCTGATTCAGGGATATTTTATGATGTTTTTCCGCACAGGGATGTGGGAGAGCTGGCAGAATCTCATGGAAACAGGGATTCGGTTTTCTCCGGTCTGTGAATATATAAACAGCATGGAGGCGTATATAAACGGGGAGCGTATGGCTCCGTATGTGATGGCTGCTCTGGCTGCTTCCGCTTTGTTTACTGCAGTGGGGTGTTTTCTGTATAAGAAGCGTCCTTCAGAGGCGGCAGGGAAGGCGATGGCGTTTTCTGTGACCATGCCGGTAATACGGATTATTCTGGTGCTTTTGTCAGCCTTTGGCCTGGGCGCTTTTTTCTGGGGACTGCGCTCCTCTACCGGCTGGGCTGTGTTTGGTATTATCTGCGGAGCTGTGATTTCTCACTGCACGATTGAGATTATTTATCATTTTGATTTTAAAAGACTGTTTGAGCATCCGGTTCAGCTGGCAGGCTGCGTCCTGTTATCTGTGGCAGTCCTGTTTGCCTTCCGTTATGACTGGTTTGGCTATGATACTTATATTCCGGATGCGGGAAAGGTAAGATGCGCAGCTGTTTCCGTAGATCGGCTGGATTCCTGGGTTTCCCGGGGATATGTGCTGAAAAAAGAGGACGGCTCCTATCAGTGGAAATATCTGGAGGATGACTGGCTTCTGGATATGATGGAATCTGAGGATGTGGAGACGATCTGCAATATTGCGGCAGCCGGAGTGGAACAGCTTCAGGAGAAAAAACAGGATACGCTTGTTTATGAGGAGGAAGGTTCTTTCAGCCGGGTGAAAATTTGTTATACCATGAAAAACGGACGGAAGGTATACAGAAGCTACCATATGGATCTGGACAGAAATCTGCCTCTGTTTGAAAAGCTGTATGCCAGCGAGGCATACAAGAAAGCCAGCTTTCCTCTGCTGAAAAAGACAGCGGATGAGGTGGCGGATATCCGCTGGCGCTGCGGCGGCGAAGCATCAGAGGTGCGGCTGGATGCTCTGGGAAAAGAAGAGAAGAAGGAGCTTCTGGAAACATATCAGAAGGAATTTTCTGAAATGACCATTGAGCAGCTGAAATATGAGCTTCCTGCAGGTCTGATTCGGTTTACCTCGGATATGGATGTGGCAGCTTTGAACTGGGAGCATTTTCAGAAAACGCAGGATTCGGAGGATTACTATCCGTATCTTTCCTATAATTTTGCAGAAAAGGATTATTATCCGGTCTATCGTTCCTTCAAAGAAACCTGTTCGCTTCTGAGAAAGCACGGCATTATACCGGGAGATTTTTATGACAGACTGGATCTTTATGCGATAACAGTAAGCCGTTGGAATGAAAAGAAAGAGGTTCAGGAGCAGGCGGTATTTGAAGAGCCGGAGGAGATTGAGAAGCTGAAGAAGGTGATATCAGTGCCGGGGATACAGTATTATAACAGTATGTATCTCCAGTCGGATCTGGATGTTGTTTTTTATAACAGGGACGGAAGGCAGTATGAAAATTATGCAGTATTTCCAAAGGATCAGGTTCCGGATTTTGTACTGGAAAAGCTGCAGCCGGTTTACTGATGAGATTCGGCGCTTCTGCAGAACAGGAAACATGGAAGAGGGGAAAAACATTCTATGACAGATCAGGAATATGAGAAGGAACTGGCGGAGCTTTTGGATGCTGCTCCGTCTGATGAGAAAAAGCATACAAAAGGAAGAATACGCAGAGTATATAAGGCGGTGGGCTCCTGGAGCAGGAGACGGAAGCTGATAACAGGGGCGGCGGCAGCAGCAGCCGCCCTGCTTGTATTTTCCAGAATGTCCGGCTCAGGAGAACAGAATGGAGCACCTGTCATGACCCAGACCCTTGGTCGGGGAACCGTGGAGGAGATTTTGTCTGTCAGCGGGCCTGTATCGGGAACGGACAGTGCAGAGGTGGTGTCCAGTCTTCATGCAGAGATTCTGGAAATTCTGGTGAAGGAGGGAGATCCGGTGAAGGCCGGTCAGGTGCTGGCAAGACTGGATCCTGATGATGTTCAGAAGGAAGTGGAAATAGCCCAGAATGCCTATGATCTGGCATCGGCTAATCTGGATGAGGCTCAGAGGGAGGCTGAAAAAGGATATGCAGAGGCTCTTCAGGAGCAGCAGGCATCCCAAAGGGATTATGACAGAAAGGCAGTGCTGTTTGCCGGAGGAGATATTTCTCAGGCAGAGATGGAGGCAGCTGCGGATGCCTTAAACAGCGCGAAGCGGAAAACGGCTTCATTCTATATGGAAAACGGGAAGCCGGCAGCAGAGCCTTCGTTTCGTCTTCAGGTAAAAAATGCAGAATTTGAGCTGGAGCAGAAGAAGGAGAGGCTGGAGGAGACAGAGGTGAAAAGCCCGATTGACGGCACTGTGGTTCGCGTTAATTCACGGGTTGGCCGTTTTGCAGATATGGTGGATGATGACAAACCGCTGTTTGCCATTGACAATCTGGATAACCTGGAAATGAAGATCAGTGTCAGTGAATATTCTATTGGTAAGGTGAAGCTGGGCCAGGAGGCCGAGATTACTGCAGATATTTTAAACGGTGAGACGGAGCAGGGTGTGATTACGGCGATTTCTCCTACAGGCGAGGAGAAGGGCGGAGGTTCCACCGAGCGGGTGATTCCGACTACTATCCGGATCCAGAATCAGGATACGGCGCTGATTGCGGGAATTACAGCCCGGGCCAGAATTGTCTTAAACCGGGCAGAGAATGTCTGGGTTGTGCCGGTATCTGCAGTGATAGAGCGGGAGGACGGAACCTGGCTGGCCTCTGCAGAGGCAGGAAAGGCAAAGCTGATTCCTGTAGAGACAGGAGTGGAGGGCGATGTGTCTGTGGAAATTTCCGGCGACGGTCTTTCAGAGGGGCTGAATTATCTGGTTGCACCGGATCCGGCCTTACAGGACGGGACTGCAGTGACTGCGGTTCCCCAGGGATAAGGAGGGCTGGACATGAAGGAATACGGCGAGGAGCTGATTCGGATTGAGGATATGGCCAAGGTGTATGATACAGGAGCCTTGAAGGTTCTGGGGCTGAAGCGGATCAATCTGACCATTCGCAGGGGAGAATTTGTGGCGATTATGGGACAGTCCGGTTCAGGAAAATCAACGCTGATGAATATTCTGGGCTGTCTGGATCGGCCTTCCCTGGGACATTATTATCTGGATGGGGCGGATGTGGCCGGTATGACCTCAGATGAGCTTTCCGCCATCCGAAATAAAAAGATTGGTTTTGTATTTCAGTCCTTTAATCTGATTTCCCGGATGTCGGCGCTGAAAAATGTAGAGCTTCCCATGACCTATGCCCGTGAGGGAAAGCGGCAGCGGACAGCCCGCGCAGAAGAACTGTTAAAACGGGTGGGTCTGGGAAAGAGAATGCATCATCAGCCCAATGAGCTGTCCGGCGGCCAGAGACAGAGGGTGGCTATTGCCCGGGCACTTGCCAACAATCCGCCCCTGCTTCTGGCAGACGAGCCTACGGGAAATCTAGACACAGCGGCTTCTGTGGAGATTATGGAGCTGTTTTGCCGTCTTCATGAGGAAGGAACCACTGTGGTGCTGGTTACTCATGAGGAGGAAATCGCAGCTTTTACAGAGCGGATTATCCGGTTTCGTGACGGGGAAATTATCAGTGATGAGCCGAATATTCCCCATGAGCCGGAGTTTAGCTGCCATATAGAGCGGAATACGGATTTTGAACCGGAGGAGACTTCCGGCGGAAAGGAGTTTTCATGCTGATTGAAAATATGAAAATGGCATTTTCTGCGATCCGGATCAATAAGATGCGTTCTTTTTTGACCATGCTGGGAATCATTATCGGAATCGGTTCGGTGATTTCTATTGTATCTATCGGAGATACCATGCGGGGGATGTTTGCGGATCTGTATAAGGATGTGGGACTGACTCAGGCATATATTTCTATTGGATACTGGCTGGAGGAGGTCCGCCAGAGCGACTATTTTACTCTGGATGATATGGAGCGGATCCGTGAGGTGTTTGGCGAAGAGATTGCCTATATGGACTGTTCCTCCGGTGTGTCTGCCAATGCCCAGAACGGGAGAACCCAGGTGAAGTTTAATTACGAAGGGATTGACTGGAATTATCAGGACGTACAGCCTGTGAATATGGTATACGGAAGATATCTGAATGAAGCAGATGTGAAGGGACGCAGGAAGAATGTGGTGATGGACACGGACAGTGCCATGCTTCTTTTTGGCGTGGAAAATGCCGTAGGAAAAACCTTTCGCACAACGATTTACGGAACAACGGATGAATATACGGTAGCAGGGGTGTACCGCAAGGAGATCAGCCCCTTTCAGGCTATGATGATGGGAACAAGTGAAGGCGGAACGGCCTTTATCCCGTATACGCTTCTGACCTGGCCGAATGATTATTTTTATTCGATTCGTGTGTTTGCAAAGGATGATGTAAATCTGGATGTGTTTTTCGGACAGCTGAAGGATTATATTGGACGGCTGAAGGGAAGAGATCCGGAGGATTATTATATGCAGACGGCAGTGGAGGAAATGGGAATGATGGACAGCATGATGGGCGGTCTTTCTGCGGCTGTCGGAGGCATAGCAGCCATTTCCCTTTTAGTAGGAGGAATTGGAATTATGAATATTATGCTGGTATCGGTGACTGAACGGACCAGGGAAATCGGAATCCGGAAAAGTCTGGGCGCCAGAACCAGAGATATTCTGATTCAGTTTCTTACAGAATCTGCTATCTTGTCAGCCTGCGGCGGAATGATCGGCATTCTTCTGGGGGTCGGACTTGTCTCGGTCGGAGGAATGGCTCTTGGCGTAAAAGCGGTAATCCGTCCGTCTGTGGTGGTGATGGCAGTGGGTTTTTCTGCCCTGGTAGGCGTGTTTTTTGGAATTTATCCGGCCTCCAAGGCAGCAAAAAAAGATCCCATTGACGCGCTTCGTTATGAATAGAGGGTTTCCTTCAGCAGATCCCGGACAGCTTCTCCGGCAATCAGAAGTCCGGCTGCAGGAGGAACAAAGGAAATACTGCCGGGAACAGAGCGTCTGTTTCCGGCTTCTTCTGATTCAATAACAGGGGTAAGCGGCTCCTCTCTGGAATAGAGCACCTTCAGATGAGCAATGCCCCGTTTTTTCAGTTCTCTGCGCATTACCCGGCACAGAGGGCACACAGAGGTTTTTGTAATATCTGTGATTTCAAACAGCTCTCCGTGCAGCTTGTTTCCGGTACCCATAGAGGAGATCAGAGGAATCCCGTGGTCATTTGCATACTGTACAATAGCCAGCTTGGCTGTGACAGTATCAATGGCATCTATGATATAATCAATGGGTCTGTCTGCTCCGGGAAGACAGGGAATGGAGTCTAAAAGAGGAGACAGGTTGTCAGGAAGCACAAAGGTTTCAAAGGTGATAACCCGGGCGTCGGGATTAATGTCCAGGATCCTCTCCTTCATAACCTGTGTTTTATATCGTCCCACAGTGCTGTGATAGGCAATGCTCTGGCGGTTGATATTGGTCAGAGAAACGGTATCATTGTCAATCAGAATCAGCCTTCCTGCGCCGCATCTGGCCAGGGCTTCAATACAGTGGGAGCCTACGCCTCCAACGCCGAAAACGGCTATGGTGGAGGAGGCCAGGCGCGTCAGACCTTCTTCACCGATCAAAAGACCGGTTCTGGAAAATTCGTTCATGAATCGTTCCTCCCTACAGCAGGTTGTCATTGGGATGGCACCGCTGTTCTTCAATCAGATCAGCCAGAGTCACATGATCCACCACCTGGTCTACGGCATCCTTGATTTTCTGCCATACACTTAAAGTTACACACTGTCCGGCGCGTTCGCAGGGCGGGGCATCCTTATCCAGACAGGAAACAGGTGACAGGCTGCCCTCTGTCTGCCTGAGAATCATGCCGACTGTATATTTTTCCGGCGGCATGGTAAGCATATAGCCGCCCTGGGCGCCGCGGATGCTGCGGACATACCCGGCCCTGTGAAGCAGGGTAACAATCTGTTCCAGATATTTGTCTGAGATACCCTGGCTGGCAGCCACCTGACTGATTTTTGTACATGCGTCCGGGTTCATCCCGAATTCTATCATCATACGCAGGGCATATCGTCCTTTTGTAGAAATTTTCATAACTTCCTCCTTATACTTTACTAAAATAATAGGATTTACAGCTATTGTACAAAATTAAAGAGAAAATGTAAAGAGACATCCTGAATTGACTTATGACAGGGGAAATGTTACAATTTTTGTAATTGTCATTGACAGTATTTCTTATTTTATAATAGAGGCAAGGAGGACAGGAAAGAATGAAGGATGGTTTTTTCCGCACAGCAGCAGCAACCCTGAAGGGACGTGTTGCAGATACCGGGTATAACTGCCGGGAAATCTGCAGAATAATAGAAGAGGGAGAGCGGGAAGGTGCAGGGCTTATGGTATTTCCGGAGCTCTGTATTACTTCGTATACCTGCAATGATCTGTTTTTGCAGGAGCCGCTGCTTCGCCGGGCCAGAGCAGGCTTAAAGCAGATTGTGGATTTCACAAAGGGAAAGCAGCTGGTGGCTGTAGTCGGGCTTCCCTGGGAGTATGGCGGCCGGATTTTCAATGTGGCAGCCTTTGTCTGCGATGGAAAGCTTCTGGGACTGGTTCCCAAGCTTAATCTGCCAAACTACGGGGAATTTTATGAACAGAGATATTTTGCTGTGGGTATGGAAGAGCCGGTGGAGGTTTCCTGGGAGGGAGAGAAGGTTCCCATGGGAACCAGACTTCTGTTTTCCTGCAGAGAGATTCCGTCTCTGACTATTGCTGCGGAGATTTGCGAGGACCTGTGGGTTCCCTGTCCGCCCAGCATTGGTCATGTGCTGGCAGGTGCAACGGTGGTTGTAAACTGTTCTGCCAGTGACGAGGTGGTTGGAAAGGATTCTTACAGAAGATCTTTGATTGGCGGACAGTCAGCCCGCCTTATCTGCGGGTATGTGTATGCCAATGCAGGCGAGGGAGAGTCTACCCAGGATCTGGTATTCGGCGGACATAATCTGATTGGGGAAAACGGAACCTTGCTGGCGGAGTCCCGGAGATTTGTTCCGGAGGTGATTTATGCAGATCTGGATCTGGAGCGCCTGGCTGCAGAGCGGCGCAGGACAACGACCCATCCGGCAGCCTGCCGGGAGGGGTACCGGACTGTGGAGTTTTCTCTGAATACAGACGCTATGGAGAAACAGCAGGAGGAGAGGTTTCTGCGGCGAATTGACAGCCGTCCCTTTGTTCCGGGAGATGACAGGGAGAGAAGCAGACGCTGTGAGGAGATTTTTACCATTCAGGCGATGGGGCTGAAAAAACGCCTGGAGCATACAGGCGTGCGCCATGTGGTTCTGGGAATTTCCGGAGGCCTTGATTCCACACTGGCTTTGCTGGTGACGGCCCGGGCTTTTGATATGCTGGAAATACCAAGAGATCAGATTCATGCGGTAACCATGCCCTGTTTTGGAACCACAGACAGAACCTATCAGAATGCCTGCAGGATGACAGAGAAGCTGGGGGCTTCCCTGCAGGAGGTTGATATTAAAAAGTCCGTAACCCAGCATTTTGAGGATATCGGACAGGACATGAGCTGCCATGATGTGACATACGAAAACGGTCAGGCCAGAGAGAGAACCCAGGTTCTCATGGATATTGCAAATCAGAGAGGCGGTCTGGTAGTGGGAACAGGAGATATGTCAGAGCTGGCGCTCGGATGGGCAACCTACAATGGTGATCACATGTCCATGTATGGGGTAAATGCATCTGTTCCCAAGACGCTGGTGCGTCATCTGGTGCAGTATTATGCGGATACCTGCGGAGAGGAAAGTCTTGCAGCTGTGCTTCTTGATGTGCTGGATACGCCGGTAAGCCCGGAGCTTCTGCCTCCGGAGGACGGAGTGATTTCCCAGAAGACAGAGGATCTGGTAGGTCCCTATGAGCTTCATGATTTCTTCCTGTATTATGTACTCCGGTTCGGCTTCATGCCTTCTAAGATTTACCGGCTGGCTCTTCGTGCATTTCAGGGAGAGTATGACGGGGACACCATCCGGAAATGGCTGAATGTCTTTTACCGCCGCTTTTTTGCCCAGCAGTTTAAGCGTTCCTGTCTGCCGGACGGTCCAAAGGTAGGAAGCGTTGCCGTCTCCCCCCGCGGAGATTTGAGAATGCCCAGTGATGCATCCAGACAGATCTGGATGGAGGATCTGGAACAGCTTCAGAAATAGTGATAATGAGAGGAAAAAACTGTGATAACGAGTACAACCAATAAACAGGTAAAATATGTCAGCAGTCTGATCAAAAAGCCGAAGGTCCGCCGGGAGGAGGATCTGTTTGTGGCAGAGGGGCTTCGCATCTGCCAGGAGATTCCGGAGGAGAGGATTCACACGCTTTATGTTTCAGAGGGCTTTCTGAAGCAGAAGGAGGGGCGCGCTCTGGCTAAGCGTGTCCGCCATGTAGAGACAGTGACGGACGAGGTGTTTAAGGCCTTGTCAGATACGCAGACGCCTCAGGGCGTGCTGGCTCTGGTCAGACAGTATCACTACACTCTGGAGCAGGCAGCAGGAACAAAGGACGGAAAACCGGCTCTTCTGATGATTCTGGAGCATCTTCAGGATCCGGGAAATCTGGGAACCATTGTCAGAGCCGGTGAGGGAGCCGGAGTGACAGGTGTGATTATGGATTCCTCCACAGCAGATATTTACAATCCCAAGGTGATTCGGTCTACGATGGGATCAGTGCTTCGGGTTCCGTTTGTATATACAGAGGATCTGTGCGGGACACTTCAGTGGCTGAAAAAGCAGAGTGTCCGCCTGTTTGCGGCTCATTTAAAGGGAAAGAATGCCTATGATCAGGAGAATTACTGTCAGAGCACGGGATTTCTGATTGGAAATGAGGCTAATGGACTCAGTGAGGAAGCGGCATCTCTGGCGGATACCTATATCCGGATCCCCATGGCAGGACAGGTGGAATCCTTAAATGCGGCAGTAGCAGCTTCTGTGCTGATGTTTGAGGCAGCAAGACAGCGGCGTCAGTAAAAGTTTACGCTTTTTTTACAGGATGTTCAGAAAAACTTAAGTGGCACAATATGCGTTTTTTCTTGTGAAATGTCAGAAAATATAGTATGATGTACCTAAGAAAAAAGGAGGTTTGCGAATGAGTTCCATCTATTGGCTGATTGCATTTGTGATTTTAGTTGGTATCGAGGTGGCAACTATGGCGCTGACCACCATATGGTTTGCAGGCGGTGCCCTTGTGGCATTTCTGCTTTCCCTGTTTGGTCTGTCTGTGGAGATTCAGCTGACAGCCTTTGTGGCGGTATCCTTTCTCCTTCTGTTTTTTACCAGACCGTTTGCATCCAGATTTATCAACAGCGGCACGGTAAAGACCAATGCCGAGGGGCTTATCGGCCGGGATGCGCGGGTGACATCGGAGATTGACAATGAACAGGGAACGGGCTCTGCGGTGGTTGGCGGACAGGAGTGGACGGCCAGGGCCAGGGACAGCCATGAGATTTATCCAGCCGGGACGGTAGTCCGGATTCTGGATATTCAGGGAGTGAAGCTGATTGTAGGAAGTTGTAAGGAGGGCGATGAATGAGTACATTTGCCGGTTTGACAGGAATTATTATTTTTCTGCTGTTTCTGATTGTGATTGCGCTGATGCTGGTATCCTGTGTGAAGATTGTTCCCCAGGCCCAGGCTCTGGTGGTAGAGCGTCTGGGTGCCTATCTTGGAACATGGTCCGTAGGCGTTCATTTCCTGGTTCCTTTTGTGGATCGGGTGGCCAAGCGGGTGATTTTAAAAGAGCAGGTTGTGGACTTTGCGCCCCAGCCGGTGATTACAAAGGATAACGTAACCATGCGGATTGATACTGTGGTTTTCTTCCAGATTACAGATCCCAAGCTGTTTGCATACGGCGTGGAGAATCCCATTATGGCGATTGAAAATCTGACGGCAACCACGCTTCGTAATATTATCGGTGATCTGGAGCTGGATCAGACTCTGACCTCCAGAGAAACCATCAATACAAAAATGCGCGCCTCCCTGGATGTGGCAACGGATCCCTGGGGAATTAAGGTTAACCGGGTGGAACTGAAGAATATTATTCCGCCGGCAGCTATTCAGGATGCTATGGAGAAGCAGATGAAGGCGGAGCGGGAACGCCGTGAAGCCATTCTCCGGGCAGAGGGTGAGAAAAAGTCTACGATTCTGGTGGCAGAGGGAAAGAAGGAATCTGCAATTCTTGATGCAGAGGCAGATAAGCAGGCAGCGATTCTCCATGCAGAGGCGGAGAAGGAGAAGCGGATTAAGGAAGCAGAAGGTGAGGCTGCAGCGATTCTGAAGGTGCAGCAGGCTAATGCAGACGGTATCCGTTTCCTGAAGGAGGCAGGTGCAGATGCGGCAGTGCTTCAGCTGAAAAGTCTGGAGGCCTTTATGGCAGCTGCAGACGGCAAGGCAACCAAGATTATTATTCCGTCTGATATTCAGAATGTGGCAGGACTGGTCAAGTCAATTACCGAAGTGGCCAAGGACAGCTGAGCCGGAGAGACTGTTAAAAAGCAGAGATACAGAAGATTACAGCGATGTAAAGAGAGCGAGCGATCGCTCTCTTTCCTGCATAAGAAACTTGACATGAAATTCGCCTTATAGTAAGTTATAGATAATAAAAATCCGCTCCGGCGGAAGAGGAGGAGAGATAATTATGAATTTAAAAGGCAGAAGTTTTCTTACCCTGAAGGACTATACACCAGAGGAAATTCTCTATCTTCTGGATTTGGCGGCAGAGTTAAAAAGAAAGAAAAAAGAGGGAATTCCGGTAGATCATTACAGAGGCAGAAATGTGGCTCTGATTTTTGAGAAAACCAGCACCAGAACAAGATGCTCCTTTGAAGTGGCAGCCCATGATATGGGAATGGGAACCACTTATCTGGAGCCGTCCAGCTCTCAGATTGGAAAAAAAGAGAGTATTGCCGATACAGCGCGGGTTCTGGGAAGAATCTACGACGGCATTGAGTACCGGGGCTTTGGACAGGAGATTGTGGAGGAGCTGGCAAAGCATGCAGGAGTTCCTGTATGGAACGGCCTGACCAATGAGTATCATCCCACACAGATGCTGGCAGATATGCTGACAGTCCGGGAACATCTGGGCCGTCTGAAAGGCGTTAAGCTGGTTTATATGGGAGATGCCCGTTACAATATGGGAAATTCTCTTATGATTGTCTGTGCGAAGCTGGGACTTCATTTTGTGGCCTGTGCTCCTTCGAAGTACTTCCCCAATGAGGAGCTGGTTGAACAGTGCCGGGAGTATGCAAAGGAGTCCGGCGGAGATATTACTCTTACAGAGGATGTAAAGGCCGGAACAAAGGACGCTGATGTTATCTGCACAGACGTGTGGGTTTCCATGGGTGAGCCTGATGAGGTATGGGAGGAGAGAATTCGTGATCTGACTCCCTATAAGGTAACGATGGATGTTATGAAGAACGCAGGGGAACAGGCTATTTTCCTTCACTGCCTGCCCTCTTTCCATGATCTGAAGACCAAGATCGGCAAGGAAATGGGAGAGCGTTTTGGAATTACTGATATGGAAGTAACAGATGAAGTATTTGAGGCGCCATGCTCTAAGGTATTTGATGAGGCGGAGAACCGGATGCATACCATTAAGGCAGTTATGGTGGCTACGTTAGGAGAATAAGGAATGTACAGTCAGGAAAAGAAAAAGAATCCCCGCAATACTGCCATGATGCTGGATATGCTCCACATTGTGGTGGGGGTTCTTGTAGTGGCCTGTACGGTACTGGCATTTGTCAATCCGGAAAGAAACAGTTTTCTTTTTCCGGTGATTTTCTGGCTTGCCGCCCTGTTAAACGGGGTGAATGGCTGGAACCGTTTTCAAAACGGAGGAAGAGACAAACGGAAAAAAGCCGGCGCAGCCGCTTTGTGGGCGGTCGCCGCATTTCTATTTGTGATCGGCCTTCTCAGCGCCGTCAGTATCTGGAGGTAAAACATTGAAAGCAGAGATTTTAAAACGTCTCAGGGAGGCCGGCGGGTATGTTTCCGGTCAGGAGCTGTGTGAAAGCCTGGGGGTTTCCCGGACAGCTGTGTGGAAGTGCATCCGTCAGCTGGAGGACGAGGGATATGTGATTGAAGCAGTCAGAAACAGAGGATATCGTCTGGAGGATTCCGGGGATGTGCTGTCTGAGCAGGAACTGGGGAAGCTTCTTTCTACCAGATGGCTGGGAAAGAATCTGGCAGTTTTTGATGAGGTGGATTCTACCAATAATGAGGCCAGACGTATGGCAGAAAAAGGAGCCGTGGAGGGAACTGTGATTCTGGCTGCCCGCCAGACTGCGGGAAAAGGACGCCGGGGGCGAAGCTGGGAGTCTCCCCGCGGAACAGGAATCTGGATGAGCTTTCTTCTTCGTCCGGAATTTGAGCCGGCACATGCATCGATGCTGACGCTGACAGCCGCTATGGCTGTGGCTAAGGGAATTCGCAGGGCAACGGGACTGGACTGTCAGATTAAGTGGCCCAACGATATTGTAATAAATGGAAAGAAGCTCTGCGGGATTCTCACAGAGATGAGCACAGAGGATAATCAGATCCGCTATGTGGTGGTGGGAATCGGAATTAATGTAAATATTACAGAGTTTCCGGAGGAAATCAGCGGTACTGCAACCTCGCTACTTCTGGAATCAGGACAGCCGGTCAGGAGGGCAATCCTGGTGGATCATGTGCTGAGCGCCTGGGAGGAATATTATGCAGAATTTTTAAAAACCCTGGATTTTCAGAATCTTCGGGAGGAATACAACGCCTGTCTGGTCAACATGGGACGTCAGGTGAAGATCCTTTCGCCTCAGGGCGCATGGACAGGGGTGTCTCTCGGAATTGACCGGGAGGGACAGCTTCTTGTGGAAAAACCGGACGGAAGTATGGAAACGGTTGTGTCGGGAGAAGTTTCTGTGAGAGGGGTTTACGGCTATGTATGAGATTCGTCATGCCTATGACAGCCTGCAGATTGCAGAGGAAAAACCGGGTGAACTGAGTCTGGAAGCGCGGCTGAAAGCCATAAACAGGCCTCTTCTGGACTGGTACCGGAGTCATGCCAGGGTTCTTCCGTGGAGAGAGGATCCAAAGCCCTACCATGTGTGGATCTCGGAAATTATGCTGCAGCAGACAAGAGTGGATACGGTGATTCCGTATTACGAGCGCTTTTTACGGCGTTTTCCGGATGTGGCGGCACTTGCCGCGGCACCGGAGCAGGAGCTTTTAAAAATGT
>UQFC01000051.1 GCA_900540335.1 uncultured Clostridium sp.
ATCACGGCAATATCTGCAGTACCTCCTCCGATATCTACGATCATATTTCCGCATGCCTTGGAAATATCAATTCCTGCTCCGATAGCCGCTGCAACCGGCTCCTCGATAATCGTTACCTCTCTGGCTCCTGCCTGATAAGTAGCGTCCTCAACAGCCTTCTTCTCTACCTCTGTCGCGCCGCTGGGAATGCAGACCGCAATGCGCGGCTTGCGCAGAGTTCTCTTTCCCACAGCTTTATTAATAAAATACTTTAACATCTTCTCCGTCACAGTGTAATCAGAAATCACACCCTGACGCAGCGGACGAACTGCAATAATGTTGCCCGGAGTTCTTCCTATCATCAGGCGGGCCTCCTCGCCAATGGCCTTGATCCGATTAGTGTCGCGATCAATAGCAACCACGGACGGCTCCTTCAGCACCACGCCTTTTCCCTTGATGTATACTAATATGCTCGCAGTACCTAAATCGATACCGATGTCATTGGATACTAACATTCATTCTTCCTCCTGCCTGTTCCTTGCGTTCCCAATTCTTTCCAAAAAAGAGCAATCTATCCCTGTAAAATAACTTCAATCCCTCTTATTATATACAAACATTGCCTATTTTGAAAGGGTTTTTTTATTTTTTATTTTGTTTATATTTTTTTTATGACAGAGACACATTTTTGACACAATTGTTTTTTATACTGTAGTTACATTACTTGAAAGAGTAATGAATCTTATTTCAAGGACCCACTTGAAATAACAAAGCTTTTTCATACTCATACCGGGCAATGAAGATTGCCCGGCCCCCCTAAAAACCATTTTCTTTAATTTGTATACCTACCATTCCCAAGCTGACGCGGTGAAAAAGGACTCCCATCCTTTTTCGCCGCGTCAGTCATTTTTATCCTCTCAGACAGAATTCACTGCAGTCCACAACTCTGGTGGCAAAATCCGCATAAAAATCAGGCTCATGACAAATCAGCAGAATGCTTCCCTTATATGCCTTCAGCGCCCGCTTCAGCTCCTCCTTGGCATCCACGTCAAGATGGTTCGTCGGCTCGTCTAAAAGCAGAACATTGGTTTCCCGGTTCATCAGCTTGCAAAGACGTACCTTGGCCTGCTCACCACCGGAAAGAACCCGCACCTGGCTTTCAATATGTTTCGTGGTCAGTCCGCATTTTGCAAGGGCAGAACGAACCTGATACTGGGTATAGGACGGAAATTCCTGCCAGAGCTCCTCAATACAGGTATTGGTATTGCCCGGCGCCATTTCCTGCTCAAAGTATCCTGTATACAGATAATCTCCCAGCTCCACCTGACCGGATACCGCGGGAATCAGTCCCAGAATACTCTTTAAAAGAGTTGTCTTTCCAATTCCGTTGGAGCCCTTCAGTACCACCTTTTCTCCTCTCTCCATAGAAAAATTCAGAGGGCTGGTCAGAGGCTCGTCGTATCCAATCACCAGATCCTTTGTCTCAAAAATCATCTTTCCGGCTGCTCTTGCCTCCTGGAAATTAAACTCCGGCTTCGGCTTTTCCTTTGCCAGCTCAATCACTTCCATCTTATCCAGCTTCTTCTGGCGGGACATGGCCATATTTCTCGTGGAAACCCGCGCCTTATTTCTGGCAACAAAGTCCTCCAGATCTGCAATTTCCTGCTGCTGTCTCTTGTAAGCCGCCTCCAGCTGAGCTTTTTTCACCTCATATACCTGAAGAAAATGATCGTAATCTCCAACATACCGATCCAGCTTCTGATTTTCCATGTGATAAATCAGGTTAATTACACTGTTTAAAAACGGAATATCGTGAGAAATCAGAATAAAGGCATTCTCATACTCCTGCAGATACCGCTTCAGCCACTCAATATGCTGCTCGTCCAGGTAGTTCGTCGGCTCGTCCAAAAGAAGAATATCCGGCTTCTCCAAAAGCAGCTTGCCCAGAAGCACCTTGGTTCTCTGACCGCCGGACAGCTCGGAAACGTCCTTATCAAGGCCAATCTCCTGAAGCCCCAGAGCACGGCCCACCTCCTCCACCTTACTGTCAATAATATAAAAATCATGAGCCATCAGAAGATCCTGGATAGTCCCCAGCTCCTCCATCATCTCATTCATCTCGTCCTCAGAAGCCTCACCCATTCTGTCACAGATCGCATTCATCTGGGCTTCCATCTCAAACAAAAAAGAAAACGCGCTTTTCAGCACATCACGGATTGTCATGCCCTTTTCCAGCACCGTATGCTGATCCAGGTATCCGGCCCGCACATGCTTCGCCCACTCTACCTTACCTTCATCCGGCTGCAGCTTTCCGGTAATAATATTCATAAAAGTAGACTTTCCCTCGCCATTGGCCCCTACCAGGCCGATATGCTCGCCCTTCAGCAGCCGGAAAGAAACGTCCTGAAAAATCGCCCGGTCACCAAATCCGTGGCTTAAATGCTCTACGTTTAAAATACTCATTCATTTCTCCTTTATCTCACAGTGGTTCTCGCCATCTCCGGCAAGTATGATTCCTGTCTCTGTGCTGTACCTGCACCCGCTTTTCATTCTACACGGAAGTACCAGGGAAATCAACCAGAAAGAAGCCCGCCCTCAAACTTCTCCGCCTGCAGCGGCCGCTTCTTCGACAAAATCCCCTTCCGCTGCAGGGGCAATTCCTGCAAAGCATTTTCATTTTACCGGACAAAAAATGGAGCCGGGCACTTTCATGCACTGCTCCACCTTGGAATCTGTCTCTGTTACTGCTCTTCGCCGTCTTCATCATCAATAATGCCGCCGATTGAGCTGAGCATTGTAGACACCACAACGGCTACTACAAATAAAACCAGCAGAATCAGTCCGCCACCGGCTATTAAAAGAAACTCCATCTTCCAGCCTCCTGTTCCAGATCATTCTTATTGCTGCAATCTGATGCAAGTATAACACATATTTTCAGCAAATTCAATAACATCAAAGGGACCGCTCCCCTTCCCGCAGCTTCTTTCACATTCCATTTTCTGCTGCATCAGTCAGCTGTCCAGTCCCATTTCATCATTGATTCTGTCTTCACAATCCCGCATGGCCTGAATCGTTTTTTCCATCAGCTCATCCAGCTCCCATCCAAGCCGCTCTGCGCCCTGGCGAATCACATCTCTGGAGCAGCCGGCTGCAAACCGTTTATCCTTAAACTTCTTTTTTAAGCTGGATAATTCCATATCCTTTGTACTTTTTGACGGTCTCATACGGGCTGCCGCTCCAATCAGTCCTGTCAGCTCATCTGCGGCAAACAGCACCTTTTCCATCTCATGCTCCGGCTCAATATCGCTGCAGATACCATATCCGTGAGAACAGATGGAACGAATCATATCCTCACCGACTCCTGCCGGACGCAGAAGCTCCGGAGCCTTGACACAATGCTGTTCCGGATACTGTTCAAAATCAATATCGTGAAGCAGTCCCGTAATTCCCCAGAAGTCCTCTTCCTCTCCGTATCCCAGTTCTCTGGCATACCAGCGCATTACACCTTCTACTGTAAGTCCATGTAAAATATGAAACGGCTCCTGATTGTACTGCTTCAGCAGTTCCAATGCCTTTTCTCTTGAAATCTCACTTTTCCTTCCCATTATAATCTCCTCTTCTCCGGTTTTTATTCCTTCCGGCTCTGTCGTTTTAATAGATATTTTATCGCACTTTTTTTCATTTGTTAAGTTGAATTTTCCACTTAACTGTAGTATACTAAACAGGTACGCAGATGTAGTTCATCGGTAGAACATCAGCTTCCCAAGCTGAGGAGGCGGGTTCGATTCCCGTCATCTGCTTTTTTTATTGCCTAAAAAACAGAGGGTACTTTTTCAGTCCCCCCTCAAGGTGCCGGAATCACCGGCTGCACGTCTTCCTTCTCTGCCTTCCGGTAGGCCAGCATCAGATCCACCATCCGTCCGTAGCTTTTCACCCCGTCCGTCTGGTTATTCATTTTCAGATAGGTATCATTCCACTGGTTCGCCGCCTCAGCAACCTTACCCTCATATTTTTCCCAGAAAACGCTGTTTTCACGCAGATCTGCCAATGCTGTTTCACACAGCTTTCCGTGAAGCTGCACATAAGTCTCCATATCTGCCTCCGCCAGGGCATTTCCTGCATATACCCACCCGGTCAGATAACCGCTGTACTGAAAAGCAGGCTTGTCTGAAGAAATACAGGCCAGATAACCGATAAAATTCGCCTCATCCTCCCGCATGAATCCTTTCAAATGAGACAATTCATGGCACATGGTATGAGGAATATTGTAATCCGGCATATCGCCGTTATAATTGGCCTCTATGGTAAAAGGAGAATACACTCCGCACAGCTGCTGCACAGAGAGGATCCAGGAAACAGCCACCTCCTTTGGTCTGGGATAATATCCCCCCAGCACAGGAAACTGCTCTCCGGCCGCCTGCATGGCAGCCACGCTTTCCTCACGCCACCGGCTGCGGTTTTCCCTGTATTGGTAATCCCTATCCTTCCCATTGCCCTCCTCTGTCCGTTCCGGAGCTGTCTCATTTACCTTTTCCGTCAAATATTCGCACAGCTCAACCAGCTCCTCTCTGGTATATTTTCCAGGCTTTAATCCTGCATAGTCAGAAAAGGCAGCGGCATGGTAATTGATTCCGCAGCAGGTCATATACGAGAACAAAAGGATTCCTGCCAGAAAAATGCCGCGGGATACAAGCCTGCCCGGTTTAGAAATATGCTTTGCCAGATACCAGAGTGAACCTGCTGCCAGCACATACAGACCAAGCTCCACAACAGAAAAAGGCAGAAGTCCCGAAACACCCCCGATTCCTTTTACAAGGACAGGATAAATCCTGCGGGCATACCAGTCTGCAAATTTTTGTCCGTACCGGGCACACAGCTGCAGCAATGCCGCAGCTGCCAGCAGAAGCAGCCCCGCGGCTGCAAAGCACACTGATTTTCTGTTTTCCTGCTGCCCCTTCTTTTGTTCTTCCGGTTTCTTTTCTCTTTGCTCTCTCATTGTGTTCTGGTATCTCTCCATCCTTTTTGCTGTTTATCTCTGCGATTTTGCCCGTTTCGCCAGTTTCCGGCTCTCTGCCGCCTTTTTCTGGCCTGCATGCCTTCCTCTGACGTCTTTTTTCTCCCGCATTCCACGCGTCCGGCTCTCTGCCGCCTCCCGCCGCTCTATCTGTTTATTGTAGCAGGGGAACGGACGAAACACCAGTTATTTTTCAAAACAGTTCTCATCTCCTGTCCGTTTTTCCGCCGCCTCCTATCTCCCTTCCTGAAACCCTTCTCCGAACACTTCCTTTGTCGGAGATACAATCACAAAAGCCCTGGGATCGTGCCGATCAATAATTTCCTTCACCCTGTAAAATTGCTTCCGGTCCACCGCGCAGGTCAATGTCTCGCATTCTTTTCCGCTGTATCCGCCAATACTTTTATAAAAAGTAGTTCCCCGATCCATGGTGCGCATAATCTCCTCTGCAATTTCTCTGTTTTTTTCTGAATGAACCGTAATCATGCTTCCCCGGTTCATGCCATAAAGCATCATATCAATCGTCTGCGTCGTACAGACAATGGAAATCAGCCCATACATTGCCGCCTCAATTTCCCGGAACACCAGAACAGAAGCTCCCACAACGAAAAAGTCAATGATCATAATCGCATAGCCGGTCTGCATATACGGGCGGAACTTCTGCAGCAGCTTCGCAAGAATATCTCCCCCTCCTGTGGTAGAATTCCGCATAAACACCACCGCCATCCCGGCGCCTGTAAAAACGCCGCCAAAGGCCGCGGCAATCAGCCGATCCCCTGTATACTGCGGCACACCCAGAAACCGGAACCCGTCCAGAATCACACTCATCCATACAACCGTCCATATTGTCTTCCACGTCATACGCCGATCCAGAAACAGCCAGGATGCCGCAAACAAAGGCAGATTAATCAGCAGGCTCAGCGTTCCTATCGGAAATCCGGATAAATGGCTGATCATCATCGCAATTCCGGACACTCCTCCCGGAGCAATTCTGCAGGTATCGATAAAGCACCACATTCCCACTGCCTGCAGCAGTCCCCCCGCTATATCACAAATCAGATTTTTTCCCTGTTCCTTCATTTTTTCACACTCCTCTTTTTATGATAGGAAAAAGAAAAGGACAGAGTTTTTTCTTTCTCTGTCCTTTATCATACACCAATATCGTGTTATTGATTCTTTTTCTTATTTTCTGCAAATTCCGCTTTTACCTGTTCCATCAGACCATCTGTCATAATCAGATCCAGCGACGCACCTGCAATTGCCTTGGCTCCGTATAAAATACAATTATGAGCCGCCTCTGTCTTTCCGGCATCTACAAATTCCTGAGAATGAGACGGTGTTCCTTCCGGCACAAATGCCACCCGGATACAGGAACCGGGAATCTCATACATTACATTGCCGAAATCTGTGGATCCTGTCTTCTCTCTGGGCGGCGCCAGCTGAGGAGCACCGGCCAGTCTGGCATTGTCCATCAGCAGTTCATTTAACTTCAGAACCGGAATCTTGTTAAAGAAGAAGGTTCCCTCCTTGATTTCATAATCCACACCGGCAATCAGGGAGGCTCCCTTAATAATATCCAGGAACCGCTCGCAGACTCCCTCCAGCGTCTTTCTGGAGAAAGAGCGGATTGCAAATTCTCCCTCAGCCTCTGCCGGAACCACATTGGCCGGTCCCGGAAGCTTTGCCACAGTATAATGCATTCTCACATCATCCGGCACATGCTCTCTCAAAAATTCAATTCCCTGGAACGCTGCAAGCAGCGCATCAAAAGCACTTCTTCCCTTATCCGGCGCCAGTGCTGCATGGGCGCGTTTTCCATGGAAGGTTACATGAAAGCTTCTCTGCGCCAGACAGCGCACATCCGTACAGGTATTGGGGCCTCCATGCATCATAAAAGCCACATCCAAATCGTGGAAGCATCCTTTCTTGATCATATCACATTTGGAACCCAGAGTTTCCTCTGCCGGAGTTCCATACACCACAATCCGGAAAGGACGATCCGTATCCAGATTTTTAAGAGCGGCAGCAGCGCCCAGACAGGCAGGCCCCTGCATATGGTGGCCGCATCCGTGGCCCAGTCCCCGAAGCGCATCATACTCACAGAGGATTCCGATAACCGGACCGCCTTCTCCGTGGCTGTACTCTGCCCGGAAAGCAGTTTTATAACCGCCAACTCCCATTTCTACGGAAAATCCGTTTTTTCTCAAATAATCGGTCAGCAGACCGGCGGCAAAAACCTCTTCTCCCTCATACTCCGGATTGTCGAAAATCTGATCCGCCATGGACCAGAGCTCCTCCCGTTCTTCTTCAATCCGCTGGAATAACGTTTCCTTCCTCATAACAGTTCCTCCTTACATAGGTCCAAAATGAATCAGCTGCGCTCCGATTAGCAGCACAGTTCCCACAATCAGCCACAGAATAAAAATCTTCCACATAAACCGCATCCATCTGTCATAAGGAATATTGCAGGCGCTGATAATTCCCATCAGAGCAGTGGAAGTCGGAAGAATATAGTTACAGAATCCATCACCAAAGTTAAATGCCAGAATCGCTGTCTGTCTTGTTACTCCAATCAGGTCAGAAAGCGGAACCATAATCGGCATCACAGCTGCCGCCTGGCCGGATCCGGAGGTCAGGAATACATTGATAATGGTATTGGCAATCAGCATAGCCGGCGCCTGAAGAATGGTCGGCACACTGCCAAGTCCGCCTGCCAGAGTATGAACAACCGTATCAATAATTTTTCCGTCTTTCATAATCGCGCTGATAGACTGCGCCAGTCCAATGATGATCATGGCAGACATCATTTTCTTGCAGCCCTCCAGGAAATTTTTAGAAATTGTGGCAGTGTCAAATCCGGAAATAATTCCCACAATAATTGCCAGCCAGATAAACATAGCGGCCATCTCCGGCATATCCCATCCCCATTTGATACTGCCGAATACAACAACTACCAGAGAAACCACCAGGGCAATTACATTCAGAATTTTTCTCAGATCAATGGTTCCGAAGCTTTCCAGATCCCCGCCCTTATTCAGCTCGTTATCCTTATCCAGATCATACATGGGACTGACCGTAGGATCCTTTTTCACCTTTAAAGCATAACGAATAAGTGCGATATTGGTGAATACATAATATACGGCAAAGCAGACCCAGCGGTATCCGATACCGGAATACGGAGGAAGCTCTGCGATCTTCTGAGCAACCAGTGTGGTGTTGGGGTTCAGCGTACCGGTGGAAAATCCGATAGCGCCTCCCAGCAGGATAATCGCGGCACCTGTAATCGAGTCAAGACCAATGGCCAGAGACAGCATTACCATAACCGGTGCAAAAGCAATAAACATATTCACACCCTGAGTTGTACAAATCAGACCAAACATCAGAGTCAGAATCGGAATAAACACGTAGAGATTGTTGGAGAATTTCTTCGCCAGCTTTGCAATCACAGCCTGAAGAGAGCCGGACTGGGTCAGCATATGGAAGGCTCCGCCGGAAAACAGAATAACCAGCATCAAATCTACCCGCTTAATAAATGCTTCTACAATGTACATGGGAATCAAAAGCGGATTCACCGGTGAACGCTCCAGATACTGGAACTGAGTCGGATCAATGACCTTAATTCCATCCGCATTTTCAATCCGGACATACTCACCGGCCGGAAGAATCCAGGTCATGGCTACTGCCGCAACAATGATAGTAAACACAATCACAAAACTGTGCGGCATTTTGAAACGTTTTTTCTTTTTCTCACTCATAAAAAAACCACCTCCTAAGTATACTGTTTTTATTATACATAGGGGCGGCTTCCGTGACCATTAGCAAAAACTGAAAGCAGGATTAAATTTTTTATATTGCAGGAACATTTTAAATATTTTAGTATTGTTTCTGAACGGTTTCATATAAAATCTCAATTAGCCGGTTTTCGCATTCCGTTAAGACGCGGCCCTTCCGATAAGCAAGAATCAATCTGGAGTAAAAGGAATCCCTTCCTATATAGTAGTATTTTACATTCTGAAACCGTGACATATTTTTTATGTATCCAAGACGGTTAAACCCGATTCCCAGTCCCAGCTCGACCATACTGATAATAATATCAAAATGGGCAACCTCCAAAACTCTCCCGGGGCGAATGTGATTCTGCTCGAAAATCCGCTCCGCCGTTTTTCTCATACTCTGAGCCATCGTAGGAAGAATAAAGGTTTCTCTGTCCAGATGAATCATGTCCAGATGAGGATAGCCGTCATTTTCTGTATGATACGCGTATGCATTGGCCGGATGATCCGCAGGAAGCGCTACCAGAACCTGCTCCTTTGCCAGTTCCCGGTAGGTTACATCGGCAAGTTCATCCCGGTACATGGTCACCACAAAGTCCACCGTTCCCTCCCGGTACATGGCTGCCAGCTCCTCCTGGTTTCCATCCCGGAAAATAATTTCCACATCCGGGTATTCTTCCATAAACCGCTTCAGCAGCTCCGGCGCTATAGAAATTGCCCGCCTCTGCTGAATGCCAATCCGAATGGACGGATGGGCCTTGCGCCTGGCATGATCCACCAGACAGTCAAACTCATCCTTCATTTCCAGCATCTTTCTGGCTCTGGATACATATTCCTCTCCAATCGGCGTCAGTACAAAGGAACGGCCCGTCCGGATAAACAGAGGAACTCCCAGATACTTTTCCAGATTACTGATATAGACGCTAAGTGCCGACGGAGAAATATAAAGCTCTTCCGCCGCTTTCGAAATCGTCTGGCACCTGGCCAGAGCGCACACATACTGCTGTTCCTTTAAGTTCATAAATATTCTCCGAAGGCGTCCATTCCCGCCCTGTCTGTCATTTGCCTGTAAGGTTTTCGTTCATCCATATTCCAACATGGCCCCGGCTGGAAAGCCGGGGCCATAAAATCTGCTTCAGTTATCAGGTGCTCTGTTCTGTCACAAAACGCCATTCCGATGACAGGCCAAAAGCTTACCCTTTCATTTCCAGACGCACCATAGCTCTCTTTAAGGCCATCTCTGCACGAAGCACATCGAGATTTGCATCCTTGGAAGCCAGCCGGTGCTCTGCACGCCTGCGGGCATCCTCTGCACGCTTAAAGTCGATCTCATCCGGCCATTCTACCACTTCAGCCATAATCGTCACTGTCTCCGGCAGGATGGTAATAAATCCGGAATGCAGGGCAGCCTCTTTGACTTCTCCTGTCTCATGGATCTTCAATACGCCCGGAGCCACAACCGCTGTCAGCGGAATGTGGTTTGGATAAATACCAATATCGCCCTCCGTGGTTGTCAGCTCCACCATGGTAACCTCTCCATCATAGAACCGCTCCGTAGGAGTGACAATCTGTAATTTCATTCCATCAGCCATAGACGTACCCCCTATTTCACACGGGCAAGAACGTCATCAATATTTCCGGCATTGAGGAAATACTGCTCCGGAATATCATCATGCTTTCCTTCCAGAATCTCCTTAAAGCCCTGAATCGTCTCGCTGAGAGGCACATAACGTCCTTCCAGACCGGTAAACTGTCCTGCAACGAAGAAAGGCTGAGACAGGAATCTCTGAATCTTTCTTGCACGGGATACGGTCAGCTTATCTTCCTCAGAAAGCTCATCCATACCCAGCATAGCGATAATATCCTGCAGCTCTTTATACTTCTGAAGTACCTCCTGTACTCCGCGGGCTACCTTATAGTGCTCCTCACCTACCACACGGGGATCCAGAATACGGGAAGTAGACTCCAGCGGATCCACTGCTGGGTAAATACCCAGCTCAACGATGGAACGGCTCAGTACGGTAGTTGCATCCAGATGTGCGAAGGTATTTGCCGGAGCCGGGTCAGTCAGGTCATCCGCAGGTACATAAACAGCCTGTACGGATGTGATAGAACCGTTCTTGGTAGAGGTGATACGCTCCTGAAGAGCACCCATCTCTGTCTGCAGCGTCGGCTGATATCCTACTGCGGACGGCATACGTCCCAGCAGAGCAGATACCTCAGAACCTGCCTGAGTAAAACGGAAAATATTGTCGATAAACAGCAGTACGTCCTTACCACCCTGATCACGGAAATACTCTGCCATGGTAAGTCCTGTCAGACCTACTCTCATACGTGCTCCCGGCGGCTCGTTCATCTGACCGAATACCATGGTCGTTTTATTGATAACGCCGGAATCGGTCATCTCGTAGTAAAGGTCGTTTCCTTCACGGGTACGCTCGCCTACGCCGGTGAATACAGAGTATCCGCCGTGCTCTGTGGCGATGTTACGAATCAGCTCCTGAATCAGTACGGTTTTGCCTACGCCGGCGCCGCCGAACAGACCGATTTTACCACCCTTCTGATAAGGGCACAGCAGGTCAACGACCTTGATGCCCGTCTCCAGAATCTCAGTCTCTGTAGACTGTTCCTCGAAGGTAGGAGCTTTTCTGTGGATTGGAAGATATTCCTCCACCTGTGGCTTTTCTTTATTGTCAATGGGCTCGCCCAGCACGTTGAAAATACGTCCCAGCGTATTCTCACCAACCGGAACCGTAATCGGCGCTCCGGTTGCAATGGCGTCCATACCACGTCTTAATCCGTCGGTTGTTCCCATGGCGATACATCTGACAGTATCGTCACCAAGATCCTGCGCAACCTCAACAACCAGCTCACCGCCGGTTTCCAGCGGAATTTTGATTGCCTCGTTGATTTCCGGGATCTTGCCCTGGGAGAACTTGATGTCCATAACCGCACCGATAATCTGTGTGATTTTACCAGTATTTTGCTCTGCCATCTTGCTTCTCCTTATATTTATTGTAGCTGCCTTATTTTGCATCATTTATCAGCTGATTGCATTGGCGCCTGCGATAATCTCCGTCAGCTCCTGAGTAATGGATCCCTGACGGGCGCGGTTATACTGCAGTTCCAGCTTGCCCAGCATCTCTTCTGCATTGTTGGTTGCCGAATCCATGGCTGTCATACGGGCGCCGTTTTCACTGGCTACTGCCTCCTGCAGCGCGCCGAAAATCAGACTGCTCATGTATTTGGGAATAATCATATCCAACACAGTCTCTTCATTGGGCTCATAGTTCATAAGAGCCTGAGCCTTTTCTGTCTCATGTTCTCCGTCTTCTCCCGCTTCCATAGTAAAGGGAAGGAGCTTAATCAGCTTCGGAATATGGACAACCGTATTTTTGAAAGAGGTATATGCCAGATAAATTTCGCCAATCTCTCCCCGGCCAAAGGAGGCCAGCAGTTCTTTTGTCAGATCCGCCGCATCCTGATATACCGGTTCATTGATTACCTCAGAGTAATCTCCCTTGATCTCGTAGCCTTTTTTTGACAGTCCGTCGCGGCCCTTCCGTCCGATTGCGTACACATAAGTGTCCTCTGCCTTCAGCTCCGGATTTCCCGCAATCAGCTTGACGATATTGTTGTTATATCCGCCTGCCAGACCGCGGTTGGAGGTAATGGCAATCACTGCCTTTTTCCCGCTTCCGCCGGCCTTTAAATATTTGTGGTCAATGTTTCCGGATTTTTTCAGCATGGACGAAATTGTCTCATACATCATGTCAAAATAAGGTTTGGAGTTTTCCGCCTTCTGTCTTGATTTCTGCAGCTTTACTGTAGAAACCAGCTTCATGGCCTTGGTAATCTGTCCGGTGCTCTGGATACTGGCTTTCCTGCGTTTTATATCTCTCATGGATGCCATGATATTTACCTCACTTTCGTGTCAGCTCACAGCTTTCACGGCTTTGTCCGCCCGGCATGCCCTTTCTGCCGCTTCCGGCCTGTTCTGCCTGACGCGCATCGCCTACATCTGTGCCTTACACTCCTTGATTGCCTTCACCAGAAGCTCCTCTGTCTCCTCCGTCAGTACCTTGGTATCGCGGATGGAAGCCGGAATCTCAGGATATTTTGTATCAATATATTTGAATAATTCTTTCTCAAATCCAAGTACATCTGCAACCGGAATATCCAGAAGATACTTTCTGGTAGCTGCATAAATGATGATTACCTGGTATTCAACCGGCATGGGCTGATACTGAGGCTGCTTAAGAACCTCACGGATACGCTCACCCTGAGCCAGCTGCTCCGTGGTAGCCGCATCCAGCTCGGAACCGAACTGGGCAAAGCTTGCCAGCTCACGGTACTGAGCCAGCTCCACACGGATAGGAGCTGCAATCTTTTTAATTGCCTTGATCTGCGCTGCGCCTCCTACACGGGATACAGACAGACCTGCATTGATTGCCGGACGGAAACCGGAGTTAAACATCTCGGTCTCCAGATAAATCTGACCGTCTGTAATAGAAATTACATTGGTCGGAATATATGCGGATACGTCGCCTGCCTGGGTTTCGATAATCGGCAGTGCAGTCAGGGAGCCGCCGCCCAAGTCGTCAGAAAGACGGGAAGCACGCTCCAGCAGTCTGGAATGCAGATAGAATACGTCGCCCGGGTAAGCCTCACGTCCCGGCGGTCTCTTCAGAAGAAGGGACAGGGTACGGTAAGCAGCTGCATGCTTGGTCAGGTCATCGTAAACCACCAGCACGTCTTCTCCGTTTTCCATCCACTCCTCACCGATCGCACAGCCGGAGTAAGGTGCAATATACTGCAGAGGAGCCAGATCGGAAGCGGTGGAAACCACAATGGTGGTGTAGTCCATGGCGCCGAACTCCTCTAAGGTTCTAACAATATTGGCTACTGTAGAAGCCTTCTGGCCGATAGCAACATAAATACAATGTACGCCCTGGCCCTTCTGGTTAATAATGGTATCAATGGCAATCGCAGTTTTACCTGTCTGACGGTCACCAATGATCAGCTCACGCTGTCCTCGTCCAATCGGAATCATGGCGTCAATAGCCTTGATACCGGTCTGCAGGGGGGTGTCTACGGATTTTCTCTCGATAACACCGTGTGCCACACGCTCAATGCGGCGGAATTTCTCAGTCTCGATGGGGCCCTTGCCGTCAATCGGCTGTCCCAGTGCATTGACCACGCGGCCGGTCAGGGCATCGCCTACCGGAACCTCAACTACGCGGCCAGTGGTCTTTACAATGTCGCCTTCACTGATGCTGCTGCTGTCACCCAGCAGAACAACACCTACGTTATCCTCCTCCAGGTTCAGAACCATGCCGTAGATCTCTCCCGGGAATTCCAGAAGCTCACCCTGCATGGCCTTCTCCAGACCATGGATACGGGCGATACCGTCCGCAACCGTGATAACTGTGCCGACATCCGAGACTTCCAGTTTGGTAGAATATTTCGCAATCTGTTCTTTAATTACCGAACTGATTTCTTCTGGTCTCAAATTCATTTTGCAGTTTCCTTTCTGACTGTTTATGCTAACTGAAGGCTGGAAAGCTCCTTCTTCAGTTCATAAAGCCGTGTTTTAATGCTGCTGTCCACTACGTGATCTCCAATGCGGATTACCATGCCGCCCAGCAGGGCCGGATCCACGGAATAATGCATCTCAAAGGCCACATAGGGAGTTGTTTCCAGCAGCTTCTTTTCCAGACCTGCCTTCTGCTCCGGTTTCAGCTCCACCGCGCTTGTCACGTAAGCGGCGCCGATTTTCTTGTACTCCTTCACCCGCTGGATGAAATAGTCCAGTACCGGAATCAACTCACTTTGTCTGTCTTTTTCGACAATGATTGCTAAAAAGCCCATCAGCTCAACCTCCACCCGGTTTTCAAATACCTGGCGGATAATCGTTACCTTATCCTCCTTCACAATCTGAGGATTGCCAAGAAGGGCAAGGAGCTCCGGGTTCTCCTTTAAAATGGGAATCAGGGCGTTTACTTCCTCATAAAGAGTGTCCACCTTGTTGTTTTCCATGGCGGTCTCAAACAATGCATCGCCGTACACCTTTGACACTAGCTTTGCCATGTGCTCTCACCCATCTCTTTCAAAGTCTCATCAATCAGCGCATCCTGAATCTTTACATTCATGGAGCTGCCTACAACCTTTTCAGCCATCAGCGCAGCAATGTTGACAACCTCCTGCTTCATGTCGTCAACAGCTTTCTTCTTCTCCAGCTCAATCTCACGGTTTGCCCGCTCAATGATTCTGGCTGCCTCTGCCCTGGCCTCTTCCAGCATTTCCTCCTCACGGGCTTTTGCTTTTCTCCGTGCGGCTTCCAGAATGCTCTCTGCTTCTTTGTTCACGTCCTTAAGCTTTGCTTCATACTCTTCTTTCAGAGCTGCCGCAGACGCCTGATCCTGCGCCGCCGAAGCCAGTTCGCCGGCAATCTTCTGTTTTCTCTTTTCCAGTACATCACGAACCGGATTGAAAAGCAGATAGGACAGTGCAAAGAACAGGATAAAGATATTGATACCGGTCAGCACCGCGTCATGCAGAAGCTGCGGGTCAAATCCTATCAGTCTGTCCAAGTCTTTAGCCTCCTTTCGCTACATTCTCCTGTCTGTTCTGTCTATTAAGCGGAAAACGGCTTAACGAACATCAGGATGATTGCAACAACCAGGCCGTACAGACCGGTGGTCTCGGCTACCGCCTGACCAAGCAGCATGGTAGAAGTAATATCAGACTTTGCGCCCGGATTGCGGCCTACTGCTGCAGCGCCGTGTCCTGCTGCGATACCCTGTCCAACACCAGGTCCGATACCGGCGATCATTGCCAGACCTGCACCAATTGCGGAACAACCAAAGATAAAGTCCTGTCCTGAAATATTCATAAATGTAGTCCTCCTAAATCATTTTAAAAGTAAGATATGAAGTGTTTGTTTCACTGCATGTTCCCGGCATTATTCCATCTTGTCATTAATATATACCATCGTAAGCATACAGAATACGTATGTCTGGATACATCCTGAGAATAAATCGCAGTAAACATGAAGTGCTGCCGGAATACCGATGTTTGCAAAAATTGGCATCATTCCATACCACAGTCCCATAATGATAACGCCTGACAGCAGGTTCGCAAACAGACGCAGGGAGATGGAAAGCGGGTTGGCCAGTTCACCGATTAAGTTAATCGGGAACAAAATAGGCGTAGGCTCAAACAGGCTTGTGAAATGACGCATACGGCGGTTTTTGATTCCCTGGTAGTTCACAATGAAGAAGGTGACCATACCAAGCAGAAATGTAACGCCAAAATCTGCCGTGGGCGCACGAAGTCCCAGCATACCGCTCAGGTTGCAAAACAAAATAAACAGGAAAATCGTACCAATATAGTTGATAAACCGTCTTGCATTGCCTCCCAGAATACCGCCGGCCATATTGGCAAGGGCTTCATAGGCCATCTCCAACGCATTCTGGAACATTCCCGGTTCGTCCGTTGCCTTTTTCAGGGTCCGGTTTGCCAGAAATGCAATCAGCAGAATTAAAAGAGAGATAATCCACATTCCAATGGTGGTGGTTGTAATCCAGAAATCCTGTCCGAATAAATGATACTGAAAAACACCGTGTATCATAAAGTCAGGCTCATTAGACATCAGCATTCCCATTCCTATTCTCATACACTGTCCTCCTTTCTTCTGTATTCCAATACTTTTCTATCGGTTTTCAGAGCTTGCCCGGGCTAGACTGCCCCCGGAAAATTCTGATTCCCCGGTTCCATCACCTGATCCGGCTGTTCCAGAGCTTTCGCAGGCTCCTCCTGATATCCCGATATTTTGCGGACCAGCGGCTGCAGATAAGCACCCGCCTTCATACCCATAGCTCCCAGCACTGCTGCCAGCAAATCAATCTTCAGGACACGCCAGAAGAAAAACAGGGCAGCCACAAATGCCACCTTCCGAAAAAGGCTCTGAGCCAAAGTAAGCTTGCTGGCATAATCTTCATTCCGGCTGTCCAGGGCCCGCTCTGTTATGACAGCCATATGCACCAGCATCATCATGGCTCCTGCCGCTCCCACAATCAGTCCCAGAATCACCGGAACAACCGGATAGGAAAAATCGGGAAGAAACAGGATTGCCAGAACCGCCAGAATTACATTCCACAGGATCACTCCCACGGACATCTCCAGAAGCAGTCGTTTTGTTGGTCTGCTAAACCATATCATCGTTCTTCTGCCTCCTTTGTCTGATTCGGTTCCTCCGACTGTCCCGCCGTAAAAATACGGCTGGACTGCTTTGGCTTGCTGATTCCCGTTCTCTGTATCAGAGCCCTGCTCTCCCTTCGGATGCGTTCGTCCTCCTTCTTTTCCTGTTCCAGAGTCCGCTTTGTCATCACCCAGGCACACCGGCCTCCTGACAGCACACCGAGAATCACCATCGGAATCATCACGTTTCCTCCCAGACGGGAATCCACCTGATATCCGATGAAAACACATAGAAAGACAGGTGTGACTACGCACAAGCCAAGCTGTGTTATCATTGCCAGGCTCCGGAATACACTTTTTTTATAATGCATCTCTGTCCACCTTTCTCTGTATTTTTGCATGTACCTACTATTATAACCAATACTTTTTGTTTTGTCCATTATTCATAGGAATTTCGTAAAAATAACATCAAGATTGTACAACACTTTAAAGATTGTCACATTTTTATCATTATTATTGCCAATCCTGACCATATTATTTTGGTGGTTTTCCACAGAAAACCGGTTTTTTTACGCACTTCGTCTTTCTTTAATCATACATTTTTTTTAGGTCTTTCCCGGCATTTCCCCCTTCCTCCGGGCAAAAATCAATTTTTTGTTAAGGTTCCTGTCTGATTATATGAATTTTGACAACAAATCATACAGGTTCCGTTAAGAGTCGGAAAAACCTATTTTCATCTGCCGGAATACCGTCTAAAATACAAAACAGTTATTTCAGATAGTTTCATTTATCCATAGTTTACATATTTTAAGAGGGGAGATTCTGTCTTATGAATAGTATTTTAATCTGGCTCATTACTATTTTATACGGAGTAATCGGAGGCGTTTCCACACTGGCTCTTGTGGTAGGGATTCCTGCCATCATCATCTGGAAATTCTACCGCCGGGCAGCTCTGAAAATTTCTATTATGGATTAATATCTGCTTATTTCTACACTTCCTTTTTTTCGGATCGTCCGAAATAAAAACTCGCCGGAAAACAGACGGGTGCCTTTATCCGCACCTCTCTGTCCTCCCGGCGAATTTTTATTTTCCATGTAACTATTCAGGACGGCGGGAGAACTGGAAGAAAAATCCGTGTCAAGCTTGCTTGTAAGCGGGCCTTTCTTCCAGTTCTCACATCGGAGGAATCTCCGATGCTTCTTGTTCGGCTTTGC
>UQFC01000052.1 GCA_900540335.1 uncultured Clostridium sp.
ACAGTAATGCCATACAGATATTCGAACGGGACATCGTAAGCGGTTTGCTGAAGAAGACGGGAGAAGAAATAAAAATGGACAAGCCGGTATGTATTCAGTTTGCTGGAGAATAGTAAAGAATGAATAGTTTTCTGTAAAATAGGATAAAACAGTTGTCAATACAGACTAAAAAGCTTATATTTGAAAAACCTCTTAAATCAACAAAAAAATAAAAGGTATGAATAATAAAAAGATTGGAAAAGAGACAGATGAGGAAGTTCTGATACAAACTGCTTTATCAAAATATGGCAGAAGAGCTTATGATACCTCTATTGCTGAAGGGCATTGTGTTTCTGTCCTTCGCGGAAACAGCATCCTTTTGGTAGATTCAAGTGGGATCAGAAAAAAAATAGCGACCGTTAAGCAAGCTAAGACTAAAATTACCCAACGGAAATTCAGTTTAAAAAAATAAAATGAAAAGGAGAATAAACATGATTATTACTATCCACGATTCCAAAACAACCGCTTCCATCGACACCCTCGGCGCTCAGCTGATTTCCATGAAGGATGCCGGTGGAAAGGAACATATCTGGCAGAGAGATCCTGCTGTCTGGTCCCGCTGCTCTCCCCTTCTGTTTCCCGCTGTAGGAAACTGCCGTAACGGAAAAACGCTTTTTGATGGTGTGTGGTATGAGATGCCAAAACATGGTTTTTGCGCAACTTCTGAATTTTCTGTTTCCGATCAGTCCGAAACTCATGCCACATTCCAGCTTACAGCCAACAAAAATACACTACGGTTCTATCCATATTACTTCATCCTTACCCTGACCTACCGCCTGAATAACGGAGTACTTTCCATGGATTATTCCGTAAAAAATATCGGTGACAGCCGCATGGTATACTGTATCGGCGCTCATCCAGGCTTTGTATGCCCGCTTGAGGAAGGAGAATCCTTTGAAGATTATCGGTTAGAGTTTGAACAGACAGAAAATACCGCTTCCATGCCTTACAACCCAGAACGAATGGAATTTAATGCAGAGAGCACTCGCTTTCATCTGGAAAACACCCGTTTTCTGCCCTTAGACTACGAGTTATTCCATAATGACGCTGTTTATTTTGACGAAATCCGTTCCAGAAAGGTTTCCGTAGTAAATCCATCTACTGGAAAAGGAATCGAAGTTGATTATGCCGGCTTTGAAACTGTGGCATTCTGGACTCCTTACGAGTCTCAGGCTCCTTTCGTCTGCGTAGAGCCCTGGAACGGTTCTGCCATCCGTTCTGACGAGGACGATGAGTTTGCACACCGCCACCACGTTCAGTCTCTGAATCCACAGGAGGAAAAAAGCTACCATCTGGGCATCCGGATCTTGTAATTCTAAAAAGAGGAAATGCAGCCCCAACCGCATTTCCTCTTTTTCAATTTAGTTCATGGCTGCGTAGACAGCAGCCATTGTGCCGTCAGCCACTGCCGTAGATACCTGACGCACACCCTTTACTCGAATATCACCGGCTGCATACACCCCGGGAATCTCCGTTTCCATTCGTTCATTTACTGGAATAAATCCATTTTCCAGCTTCAGCTGCCTGTATAATTCTGTATTGGGAACTGTTCCCGCGTATACAAAAATTCCACAGCCCGGATCTTCTATGGTTTCAATTGCTCCAGTTCTCTCATCGGCAATTTCCAAAGCTTCCACCCGTTCTGTACCATAAACTCCATGAAGTCTTGAATTCAATCTTACAATTATGTTCGGACACTTTTCTGCCTTTTCTCGAAATTCTGCAATGCATCCCAGCCCGTCTTCAAAATGAATAATCGTCACCTGGCTGGCTGATTTTGACAGATACAGCGCCTCCTTTACAGCACCATCAGATCCTCCCACTACATATACATGCTTTCCTGCGTAGGCATCGCGATCCTTTGCTGCATTCATGGTCATTCCTTTTCCACGGAGTTCCTTTTCTCCAGGGATTCCCAGCATTCTGGGAGATGTGCCTGCAGCAATAATCACCTTTTCCGCCTGATATACGCCTCGTTCCGTAGTAACCGTCTTTGTTTTCCCTTTCAGCTCCACCTCAATGACTGTTTCTAGTTTAAACTCCACGCCTGCATCCATGGCCTGCTTTTTCATTCTTTCTGCAAAGGTTTTTCCTGTTTCTCCTTCTGTAATTCCGGCATAATGGGTTACTGTCGAAACCTTTCCAATCAGCCCTCCAATGGCCTGCTTTTCCAGTATCAAAGTTTTCTTTCCTCTGCTTACAGAATAAATTCCAGCACTGATACCTGCGGGACCTGCTCCGATAATGATTACATCATACATAGCCTTGCTCCTCCTAACCTTCTTGTTCTCTTCCCCAGCCGTCTCCGGCCTGTCTCTTGTTTCCTTCCTCTATAATATAGATCTGTTTTGTCATTTTGTAAAATTATGTATATTGATTATATAATAAATTTATATTATGATATAAATATCCTGTTCTTGGAGGTGTCAAACTATGATTGATTTTCGTATGAAAACATTTTTAGCTGTGTGTGAATGTATGAACTTTACTCGGGCGGCTCAGATGTTGAATCTGACACAGCCTGCTGTTTCCCAGCATATCCGCTATCTGGAGGAGCAATATGATACACCTTTATTTATCCGTGAGAAAAAGAAACTCTATCTGACAGACGCCGGGCAGATTCTGAAGGACTCTCTAGAAACTCTGCAAAGCGATGATCATCGGATGAAAATCAGGATGCAGCAAAGTATGGCAGGAAAAAAGGGACTGACCTTTGGCGTTACTATGACAATAGGAGAATACGCTGTTATTCCCTCCCTTGCCCGCTTTTTAAAAGCCCATCCACAATGGGAGATCCATATCTGCTACGGCAATACTCAGACACTTCTTTCTCGCCTTCGGGAAGGAACTCTTGATTTTGCTATTGTTGAGGGGTATTTTAGGGAAGATCTTTACACTACACGAATTCTCCAAAAGGAACCCTTTATCGGCGTTGCCTCCAGCAAACATATTTTTCAAAAACCTGTTTCCTGCCTGCGGGATCTGACAGGCGAGCGTCTTCTTCTGAGAGAACACGGTTCCGGAACGCGAGCCATTCTTACGAAAATCCTGGCCCTCAACAACCTGTCTGCAGAAGATTTTTCCCATATTATCGAAATAGAAAATATTCATGCCATCGTTTCTCTGCTACGGGAGGACTGCGGAATTTCATTTTTGTACCAGTCTGCTGTCAAAAAAGAACTGGAAGACAAAACCCTTATAGAAATTCCTTTATCTGATTTTAAAATCGCACACGATTTTTCATTTATCTGGAATAAAGACAGTATTTTTTCTGCTCAGTACGAAGCAATTTTCCAGGAATTACAGAAATAAAAAAAGACATGCGCCAGAAAGGAGCAGAAAGGAATCGTTATGACACTAAGAACTATCCGAATATTTGTGACAATTGCCGAAGAGAAGACCATGCATGCAGCGGCAAAAAAACTGTATATCTCCCAGCCATCTGTCAGTCAGGCAATTTCCGAGCTGGAAAAAGAATACCATGTACAGCTGTTTGAGCGGCTTTCTCAGAGGCTTTACATTACTGCGGCCGGGGAAAAGCTTTTAGCCTATGCCTATCGTTTGCTCAGAACCTACGAAGATATGGAACAGCTTCTGATTTCCCAGGGAACCTACCAATGTCTGCGGCTGGGAGCCAGCGTATCGGTAGGTACCTGCCTGATTCCGGAACTCGCCGGTCAGCTGAAAATCAGACACCCTGACATAGATCTTCAGGTTACAGTCAACAATACCAGCCGAATCGAGCAAATGCTTCTGGAAAGCCAGCTGGATGCAGGTATTGTAGAAGGCACCATTGTAAATCCAGACCTGCTCTGCACAAGGGTATGCGAAGATGAACTTTTAATTGTTGCTCCGCCAAATCATCCTCTGGCCAGCCAGCTCTGTATTCCCATAGAGCGACTGGCCGGAGAAACCTTTATTTCCCGGGAATCCGGAAGCAACGATCGCAATCAGTTTGAGCAGTTTCTTCAAAGCCACCATATTCCTTTGACAAAAAGCTGGACCTGCACCAACACCCAGGCAATTATCAATGCTGTTTTAGCCGGACATGGGCTTGCTATTCTCTCCAGAATGCTGGTTGAACCGTATCTGAAGGAGAAGAAACTGACTGCCCTTTCTCTGGAGCAGGTTCATATCCGCCGGGATATCCGGCTGGTCTATCACAAAGACAAGCTGCTTTCTCCGGAAATGGAAGGTTTGGCCAAGCTGTGCCGCCTCTCACTCTGCTCTGTTATCGGAGAGCCTGTCTCCTGACAGCTGTACTCTCTTTACAGGAAAAGGCCTCCTATCAGATAGGCCGCCGTTCCCACAACTCCGGAACCGAAGATAATCTGAATGGCTCCCACCTTTTCCCGGAACCGGCGAAGCAAAAACAGACCTCCTGCAAAAAGAACCAGCTCCACGATTTTCAGATTTTCTGCCTGAAGACCAGATAGCCCAGAGTCAAACAAAGCCAGTAAAAGAATGGAAAAACCTGCAGAGCCAATCAGGGCCACTACAGCCGGCCGCATAGCGGCCAGAACCGTCTGTACGCCAGAAAAGGAACGATATTTGTAATAAAAATATGCCAGCGTCAGGCAAATGAAAAAGGATGGAAGGATACATCCCAGAGTACATAAAATTGCTCCGCCCAGTCCGCCCAGTCTTGTTCCCACAAAGGTGGAAGAATTAATGGACACTGGCCCGGGAGTCATTTCTGCAATGGTAATCAAATCCGTAAACTCTTCCATAGACATCAACCTGTGAATATTTACAATCTGAGCCTGAATCAGAGGAATCGCAGCATATCCTCCTCCAACGGAAAACAGACCTACCTGAATAAAGGCAAAAAACAGTTTAACAAGCATATTCACGTTTTTTTCCTCCCTTCACTGACGCTGCATTCCACCATGCTTGAAATATGCCCACACCCAGACAAATGAGAATCACTGTCATAGCGCTGATATTCAGAAAGCAGGTTGTCACAAAAGCTGCACTCATAAGACCCGTATAAAAAACAGAACCCATATCCCACACATTATTTGCCAGATTCCAGGCAACATCTGCAATCACCGCCGCCACACCGGCCCGCATCACCTGAAGGGCCAAAGCAAGGTAGGCATTGGTGCGAAATTCTGTGTAAAATACACAGATCAGGGAAATAATTGCCATCGGCGGAATAATTGTTCCAAGAACTGCAGCCAAAGCACCTGTCACTCCACAGATCCGGTATCCAATAATCACTGAGGCATTTACCGGAAGCGGACCTGGCGCGGATTGAGTAATGGCTGTAATATCCAGCATTTCTGCTTCATCCAGCCACCCCAGTTCCTCAACAAACTTCCTTTTCATCAGAGATACAATCACAAACCCGCCTCCAAAAGTACAGGCGCTTAACACAAACATAGCCCGGAACAGTGTCCACAGCTTTCCGGGCTTTGTTTCTTTCCATACTTGCTTATTCATTGGTATTTTCCTCCTTAAGCTTCACTTTTTCTGTGTTTCTTTCGAAGAAAATCATACCCCAGTTTAAGCAATATGTAAAATACCTGTATTTGATTAAACTGATAACAAAATAATTATTATCTTTATGAGAGCTTTTTCATATCACGAACCTTTTCCAGTTCCTTTAAAATATCGTCGAAACTCATTCCTCCTGCTGCATTAACAGCTGCCACAACAGCCCCCTCTACCAGAGGGCAGTCTGCCATTGCCAGTTTCTGCCCTTCCAGAGATTCGAGAACCATCTCGGCAGTCATTACTGCGCTTCCCAGATCCATCAGCAGGATCACTCCGTCCTCGGAATATACCTCATTGACAGCCTCCAGAATCCGCTCAAAGCTGGTTCCAAAGCTCCCGTCCTCCAGGCCGCCTGCGGCGGCCATGGGAACATCCGGAGCCATCATTTTTGCCAGGTCAACGACGCCCTCAGCCAGCTTTCCGCTGTGAGAAACGATTACAAATCCAACCATCCTGTCCTCTCCTTCCTATCCCAGAGTGTCTTTTACTGTTTCCAGCATAAAGGAAAAGGATGTGGCTCCCGGATCCTGATGACCAAGTCCACGCTCTCCCACATAGCTGGCGCGGCCCTTGGTTGCCACCAGATCTTTTGTATGTTCTGCTCCGGCCCAGGATGCTTTGCAGCCTGCCTCCAGAACGCCATGGCTGTCCATTCCGTCTGCAGCCGCCTGCTTCATGGCATCAAGAGCAGGAACCATGGCATCCAGCATGGTTGCTTCCTCCACTGTTGCCTTTCCTCTCTGCTTTACTGCCTCCACAGCAGCCTCCACAGCAACGAGAAAATCATTCATATCCATCTCCGTTTTCCCGTTTAAAGCCATACCCATTTTCATAAAAGCAGAACCGTAAAGAGGACCGGATGCACCGCCAACCTTAGAAACCAGAGCCATTCCTGCTGTTTTCAGAATCGTTCCAATATCCTTATCTTCCATAGATGGCAGCTTATTCTCTACTTCCTGAAAACCTCTGGCCAGATTGATCCCGTGATCACTGTCACCGATGGGCTGATCCAGCTCTGTGAGATATTCCTTTTCTGCTTCGATTTTTTCTCCGATTTTCTTTAAAACCAAAAGCACCATTTTGTTATCTGCCATTGTTCTTTCCTCCTGCTTCCTATTCTTTCCAGGCCGGTGTATCTGCCTCTGCATCCAGAAGCTGTTTCATCTCCTCATCCAGCTTCAGCAGAGAAATGGAAAAGCCCTGCATCTCGATGGAGGTCATGTACTCACCTACCAGCGTGCGATATACGCGGATTCCTTTTTCTGCAAGAACATCTGCCACATGATTGTTGATAATAAACAGTTCCATTAAAGGAGTCGCTCCGGAGCCATTGATCATCACAGCCACCTCGCTGCCGGAATAATCCAGATCCCCGAAAATCTTCTCCAGAAGCAGATCCACAATCTCATCTGCCGGTCTCATTTCCTCCTTGTGTGTACCCGGTTCCCCGTGAATGCCGATTCCAACCTCCATCTCATTTTCAGACAGCTCGAATCCGGGTTTTCCTGCTGCCGGAACCGTACACGGAGCAATCGCTGCACCCATGGTCCGCACATTATCAATAACCTTCTGGGCTACGGCCTGCACCTGATCCAGATCAGCGCCTGTCTCAGCCAGAGCGCCTGCGATCTTGTGAACAAAAACAGTTCCTGCAACGCCTCTTCTTCCAACCGTATAAAGGCTTCCGTCTACAGCAACATCATCATTGGTTACTACGTGCTTGACAGAAATTCCTTCCATCTCTGCCATTTCCGCTGCCATCTCAAAGTTCATAACGTCGCCGGTATAGTTTTTTACTACCATCAGCACGCCCTTGTCCGTCGCAATGGCCTTAATGCCTTCCAGAATCTGATCCGGGGTCGGAGAAGTAAATACTGCACCTGCAACTGCCGCATCCAGCATACCGCGTCCCACAAATCCGCCGTGTGCCGGTTCATGGCCGCTTCCGCCTCCGCTGATCAGCGCAACCTTTCCTTCTTTTTTCTCAGCACGAACGACTACATTTCCACACTCCAGCTTTCTAAGATGTTTTGGATAAGCCTTTACCATACCCTGAATCATCTGATCCTCTACCTGGTCAACGCCATTGATAAATTTCTTCATCCTGAAATCTCCTTTCGCTCCGCTTATTGTGCCTGCCCGTTCTCTAGGCTTTTTCTTTTGATTTTTCCTTCCCCGCAGTTTCTCTTTTCTTTCTATTTGTCTTCTCCCAGACAATTCATATCATTCAGCCCGCAGGTGCTGTCATCCTCTCCGCTTAAACAGTTCATATCATTTAATCCGCAGCTGGTTTCTTTTTCGTCCTCCAGACAGTTCATATCATTCAGTCCGCAGGTCTTGTCATCATCACTGATTCCGTTTAAGTTGCTCCATCCTGCATTCTTTTTCTGTTCTTCCATTCCGCATTCCTCTCTTTCTATGTCTGTTTATCATCATGCAGTTTTTTTCTGCACGCTTTTAGAAACAGGCTTCCTCAATAAACGGGCAGTATCCCGCCATGGTCTTTTTGCCATGCCGGGATGTTCTGCCTTATTTTGCTTCTACATTACTGGTGGCAATAATGTCCACACCCGTATCTGCCGTATTTGCCAGAATTACATCTCCAATATGAACAGGAGCCTGAACCGTCACGCCCTTTAAGGATTTTACACATTCAAAGATCTTTTCCTTTGGAATATCTGTCTTTGTCTTTACAGAAACCGTTACATCCCTGCCGCCGTCCACCATAACGGTGCTGGTTACAATTCTGGTGGGATTGGTCACTTCTTTTCTGGCGTAATCATCTCCCCGCTTACAGGTATTTCCTTCCACCTTGATTACTTCGCCGGCTTCCATGGTTACCGTTACCGGGCAGCCCAGAGGACAGCCTATGCAGATCAGTTCTCTTTTTTCCATTGCCTATGCCTCCTCAATTTTTACGGTTATGGTCTTCAAATCCGGATAAGCCAGAAGCTTCTCCTTCTCCAGCTTAATCTCTTCCATTTCTCCGGGAGCTACCACCGGACGTTTGCGGTGAATTACCCGCTCATCATCAAAGTATACGCTGATATAGCAGTTTTTATAAACTCCGCCGACACGGAAACGAACCGTCAGCTTATCGTCCATCCGCTCCGGATGAATTACAGAAGGCACAGTATAACGAACGCCCTCCACAGGATTTAATTTAATGGCCTTTCCTGCTTCAGACTGCCGTTTGCCCTGTACATACAGAGCAGCATTTCTTCCTGCCGCTGCCGCTTCCTCGGAAACAAAGTCAACCAGATCATGAACGTGAAGCACATTGCCGCAGGCAAATACGCCTTCAATATTGGTTTCCAGACTTTCATTTACAATCGGGCCTGAGGTTACCGGACTCATATCCACACCGGCACCTCTGGAAAGCTCGTTCTCCGGAATCAGTCCGACAGAAAGAAGAAGGGTATCACAGTCATAATCCTCCTCTGTTCCCGGAATCGGTTTTCCTTTCTCATCTACCTTTGCAATGGTCACGCCGGTCAGACGCTCCTTGCCGCGGATTTCTACAACCGTATGGCTCAGCTTTAAGGGGATGCCGTAGTCATCCAGACACTGAACAATATTTCTCTTTAAACCGCCGGAATACGGCATCAGCTCTGCAACAACCTTAACCTTGGCACCTTCAAAGGTCATACGTCTTGCCATAATCAGTCCGATATCTCCGGAACCCAGAATCACTACCTCGCGGCCCGGAAGAAAGCCCTCTCTGTTTACCAGACGCTGAGCTGTTCCTGCAGAATAAATTCCAGCCGGACGATATCCCGGAATATTCAATGCTCCTCTGGAACGCTCTCTGCAGCCCATAGCCAGAATCACAGCACCCGCCTGAATCTGGAACATCCCCTCCTCGCGATTCATGGCAGTCACTACCTTATCCGGGCTGATGTCCATAACCATGGTATGCAGTTTATATTCGATTTCCAGTTCCTTTACCTGATCAATAAACCGGGCAGCATATTCCGGTCCCGTCAGCTCCTCCTTAAATGTGTGAAGTCCGAAACCATTGTGAATACACTGGTTTAAAATTCCGCCCAGCTCCTTGTCACGTTCCAGAATCAGGATTTTATCCACTCCGCTTTTTCTTGCTGCTGCGGCAGCTGCAAGCCCTGCAGGGCCGCCGCCAATGATTACGATATCATATGCTTTCATGTTTCGACGCCCCTCCTTTTATATCCGATCCTTGTTTGTTCCGACAACGATTTTTGAATCGCCGCCGCACTTGGTAATCTCTTCCATATCCATGGAAAGCTCTCTGGAAAGAATTTCCATGGTTCTCGGTGAACAAAAGCCTGCCTGGCAGCGTCCCATTCCGGCTCTGGTTCTGCGCTTTACACCATCCAGAGAACGGGCGCCCAGGGGACGGTGAATAGCATCCAGGATTTCTCCCTCTGTTACCATTTCACAGCGGCATATAATATTTCCGTAAGCCGGCTGCTTTTTAATCAGTTCATTGCGCTCCTCCATGGAAAGCTTCTCTGGATTCAGAATGCCTTTTCTTGTTCCCACAAAGTCAGGATTTTCATTCAGATCCAGGATTCCCTTTACGATATCTGCCACCATGCATCCAATAGCCGGGCTGCTGGTCAGACCGGGAGATTCAATTCCTGCGCAGTCAACAAAGCCCGGAGCCTCTTTAAGCTCTTCAATAATAAACTCATGTCCGTCTTCGTGAGCACGAAGTCCTGCAAAGGAGGTAATAACCTGACGAAGGGGTACATTTTTAACGGTCTTTGCACATTTGGTAATTACTTCATCAAGTCCTGCTCTTGTAGTATTGGTGCCTTCCTTATCCTCAATATCAATCGCTGTCGGTCCCACAATCAGGTTTCCGTGGACAGTGGGAGATACCAGGACGCCTTTTCCGTATTTTCCGGGCAGAGCAAAAATAGTATGATTTACATGCTTTCCTGCCGTCTTATCCAACAGACAGTAATCGCCCCGTCTCGGTGTAATGGTAATCTTTCTGTCGCTGACCATATTATGAATCTGATCCGCATAGACACCTGCTGCATTTACCACACATTTTGCTTCAAAATCACCTTTGTCCGTATGAATCAGGAATCCGCCCTCTTTCTTTTCGATTCCTTCTACCCGGGTGTTAAACTTAAACTCCACTCCGTTGGTGCAGGCATTTTCTGCCATGGCAATATTCAGATTAAAAGGACATACAATACCGCCGGTAGGCGCATACAGAGCCGCTACTGCTTCATCAGAAATATTGGGTTCCATTTTTACAAGCTCATCCCGCTCAATAATCCGAAGACCTTCTACTCCGTTTTTGATGCCCCGCTCCAGAAGTGTCTGCAGTCCCGGACGGTTTTCCTCCTCTGTGCACACAACCAGAGAACCTGTCTGAATAAACTCAAAATCCAGATCCTCTGCCAGCTGAGCCATCATTTTATTTCCCTGGACATTCAGCTTTGCCATCAGAGAACCGCTTGCGGCATCATAGCCTGCATGGACAATCGCACTGTTTGCCTTTGAGGTTCCGCAGCACACGTCCTCTTCCTTCTCCAAAACGCAGGCCTTCACCTGATAACGGGACAGCTCCCTTGCAGCAGCCGCTCCGGAAACACCTGCGCCAATAATGATTACATCATACATGTTTCTTATTCCTCCTTAAAAACAGAGCCCGGCATTTTCATATCTTTCGATATCCATTTGCCAGGCTCCGCTCTCAAAATTCGCTATTTAATTTGAGTCAGGTACTCTGGCTGTCTTGTCTCTACAGAAACCTGCTAATCCTTTTTTGCTCCTGTGTCCGGCTTCCTACCACGGAATTGCTCCATACAGAAGTACGGCTGCCAGTGCGCCCAGCAGAGGACCTACCAGCACAACCGGTGCATAACCCCAGTTGGAATCGCCTTTTCCTTTAATCGGAAGAATTGTATGCGCCAGACGGGGACCAAGGTCACGAGCCGGGTTGATTGCATATCCGGTCAGTCCGCCCAGGGACATACCGATGGAAACAATAATTCCGAATACCATAAACTTCTCAACGCCTGCAGCTGCGGTTGCCGGGATACCCTTGATTGCAAATACCAGAACGAAGGTTCCGATTGCTTCACTTAAAATATTCAGAGGCATATTGGGAACGGACGGGCCGGTAGAGAAAACGCCAAGCTTTGTTCCTGGGTTGTCGGTTGCATCAAACTGATCCTTAAACAGGATGTATACAAGGCATGCACCTACAAATGCGCCTGCAAACTGTGCAACAATGTATCCGGGAACCATGGACCAGGCAAAGCTGCCGTCCACTGCCAGAGCAATGGTCAGAGCCGGGTTAAAGTGTGCGCCGGATGCTGCGCCGAAAATAAACGCCGGAACCATAACAGCAAGGCCCCATGCAAAGGTAATCTGGATTGAGCCTGCGCCCTTCATTCCTGATTTATTCAAAGTTACGTTCGCTACTACACCATCACCTAAAAGAATCAGAAGCATGGTTCCAAGAAATTCTGAAATATATGGCAACATAGTCATTTTCCCCTTTCATACAGTATGAATTTTTGCTGTTACCCTTTTTTCTTTAGTTCTCTTTTGCCCAACCGTAAGAGTATTTCACTGCCTTATTCCAGCCGGCAACCTTCTTTGCCCGATCTTCTTCGGAAATCTCCGGCATAAATACCTTATCAATTGCCCAGTTGTTAATAACGTCTTCCTTGCTGGACCAGTATCCAACTGCAAGACCTGCCAGGTAAGCTGCACCCATAGCGGTTGTCTCTACACATCTGGGGCGCTCAACCGGAGCATTGATAATATCAGCCTGGGTCTGCATCAGGAAATTATTGGCGCTTGCGCCGCCGTCTACCTTCAGAGCAGCCAGCTCGATTCCGGAATCTGCCTTCATTGCCTGCAGAACATCATTGGTCTGGTAAGCCAGGGATTCCAGGGTTGCACGGATAATGTGATATTTATTTACACCACGGGTAATTCCTACAATGGTTCCTCTTGCATACTGATCCCAGTGAGGAGCGCCCAGTCCGGTAAATGCAGGAACAACGTAGCAGCCGTTGGTATCCTTTACCTTGCTTGCCATATATTCGGAATCCGGTGAGGAGTCAATCAGACGCATCTCATCACGGAGCCACTGTACAGCTGCACCGGCTACGAAAATGGAACCCTCAAGAGCATATTTTACTTTTCCGTCCAGGCCCCATGCAATTGTGGTAACCAGACCGTTTTTGGAGAATACCGGCTTATCGCCTGTGTTCATCAGCATGAAGCATCCTGTTCCGTAGGTGTTCTTTGCTTCACCGGGACGGAAACAGGTCTGTCCGAACAGAGCTGCCTGCTGATCTCCTGCTGCTCCGCCGATGGGAATCGGTCCGCCTAAGAAGGAAGGATCTGCCTCGCCGTATACGCAGCTGGACGGCTTTGCCTCCGGAAGCATGCATTTCGGAATATTTAATTCTGCCAGAATCTCATCATCCCACTCCAGGGTGTTGATGTTGAACATCAGGGTTCTGGAAGCATTACTGTAATCTGTTACATGAACTTTTCCCTTTGTCAGACGCCAAATCAGCCAGGTCTCTACCGTACCGAAAAGGAGCTCGCCGTTCTCTGCACGTTCCCGTGCGCCTTCTACATTGTCCAGGATCCATTTTAATTTGGTTCCGGAGAAGTAAGCATCAATAACCAGACCTGTTTTCTGACGGAAGGTTTCAGTCAGACCTTTTTCTTTTAAGGTATCGCAGTATTCGGAAGTCCGGCGGCACTGCCATACGATTGCGTGATATACCGGCTCTCCGGTATTCTTATCCCACACAATGGTAGTCTCACGCTGGTTGGTGATACCGATTGCCGCAATATCCTCTGCGGTTGCCCCGATCTTGGACATAGCCTCAACTGCAACACCAAGCTGAGTTGACCAGATCTCGTTGGCATCATGCTCTACCCAGCCGGGATGCGGGAAATACTGGGTAAATTCTTTCTGTGCCACACTGCACATCTCGCCCTTTTCATTGAAAAGGATACACCGGTTGCTGGTGGTGCCCGCATCGAGAGCCATTACATACTTTGCCATAAAATACCTCCTCTGAATAAATAAAATTTAGAATGAAACTATACGTACTGCCGAACCCCCTTCGGCAGAAAGTATCTACATCAGCCACACCTTCTGATTGGTGGACGAAACAGCAATGGCGCCTGCATCCAGCGCTGCCATCACATCTTCCTTGTCTGAAATCAGGCCCCCTGCAATTACCTGCGTCCTGACTCTTTTACAGACTTTCCGGATAATCTTCGGCATTACGCCGGGAAGAACCTCTATAAAGTCCGGTTTCACAGAAACCAGCTGTTTTTCAATGTTTTCAAAAGACAGGGAATCAAGCACAAAGAAGCGCATAACGGTATAAAGCCCCAGTTCCTTAGCCCTTCGTATCATGGAAGGCTTTGTGGAAATAATTCCGTCTGCCCCTGAATGCTGCCGGATAAAATCAACAGTGACCTCCTTGCAGCTGAGTCCTGCAATCAAATCCACATGAACAATCGCAAGCTTTCCTGCTTTTTTAATTGTTCCGACAATATCGGAAATATTGCAGATATCGCCGTACAGAATAAATACCACTTTAATATCCGGTACCCGGCAGCACTGCTCCAGACCTTCTGTGTCCTTAATTGCTGCAATCACCGGATTTGCCTCTACCATGTCATAAAATCTCTGTTCCATTTATCAGAACCCTCTACTTTCTGCTGCTTTTTCTCTGTGGCATTCATCTGCTGCCTCCTGCAGAACCCTGTATCATTTTCTGCAAAAGATGACAAAAAGAGCATAGCTTCAAACAACATTTCTGTTGTAACGCTATGCTCTCACTCTCTCAGCATGTTATTTGTTTTCCTGTCTCTAATATAGCATACTGTACATATTGTTTTCAATAGTAATTTACTTTTTCAGCATTATTAAAGAATTATCCTGAAGCGCTTCATATCTGAATTGTGTATATTGCACAAATAATTCGTTATTTTTTTATCACAATGCACACAATCTGCTTTTTTGTTGAATTACTCGTTTTTTACCTGGCATCCAGCAAAAGCTGGGTCAGATCCTCAATGCTTCTGGGGCCTGCATATACCTGGCTGTTATTAATAATCACCAGAGGAACCCGTTCAATCTGATACTTCTCCACCAGATCCGGATACAGATTAGCATCGTACATCTGAGCCTGAACAAGAGGACTTAACATGGCAATCCGCTGGCTGGCAATCACCACACCGGGACAGTGATGGCAGGCCAGAGAGACACAGATTTTCACATCCGCAGGACGTTTCAGCCTTCCAATCTTTTTTATGGCAGCTTTGGAAATCTCCTGCCCCGGTCCGGCCGCATTGTAGATTCCAATAACAAAGGAATTGATTTCCTTTCCTCCCGGCACCCCGTGAAAGGCTGCTCTCTGATAGACCCCTTCTACAAAAATACCGGTTACAGGCAAATGAGAAATATCGATCTGCGCCCCCTGCTCTCTTGTCTCCTGTGCAAGAATATCAGCTTCCTTTCTGCTGTAAAGCTCCAGAGAAATCATGGGAGAAAGTCCGGCGATCCCTTTGAGAAACGAAGCCATCTCCGCAGATTTCTCCTCCTCCGGATCCACTGCTGCCTTCAGAACCACAGCCTTGTCCAGCTTCTGAAAAATCCCTCTCATGGTTTCTGCTGTCTTCTCATCCAGAAGAGGACTTTCTCCGGAAATCAGAGAAATGTCTATCATCCCCGTCACCTCCCTATAAAAGTCCAACCAGATCAAGACTTGGCATCAGTGTTTCCTCCCCCGGCTTCCATTTGGCCGGGCACACCTGATCTCCGTGCTCCTCTACGTATTTTGCCGCCTGTACCTTCCTCAAAAGCTCCTGGGCATTCCGGCCGATTCCCATATCATGAACCTCGTAGGCCCGGATCTTTCCCTCCGGATTCAGAATAAAGGTTGCCCTGAGAGCCTGTCCTGCCTCTTCCTCCAAAACACCGAACTGTCTTGCAAGAACACCGGCCGGATCCCCCAGCATGGGATACTGGATTTTCCGGATTGTCTCAGAAGCATCTGCCCATGCCTTGTGTACAAAATGGGTGTCCTCTGAAACAGAATAAATTTCACATCCCTCATCCTGGAAATCCTCATAATAATCCTGCAGATCTCCCAGCTCTGTGGGACACACAAATGTAAAATCCGCCGGATAAAAAAACAGCACAGACCAGTGCCCCAGAAGGCTTTCCTTCGTCACTTCTTCAAATTTTCCTCTGCAGAAGGCCTGAACCTTAAACGCCTCTGCTTCTTTTCCAATCAAATGCATTCCTACTCCTTTCTCCGCCTTCCCTGCCATTCTGCAGGAGCTTCCACGGACAAAATACACGCTCTCAGGCTGCCTGATTTCATACGCGAACCTCCCCTCACCGGGGATTTCGTTTTCATTATACGAAAAAAAAGAGGACAATGTCAACGGATTTCTCCGGCAGTTTTACAGGAAATTTCCCCGATGCTTGCACCGCCCTGTCTCCTGTGCTACAATGAATAAAAATACAGAAAATCAAGGATTTTGACTATGAAAATATCTCAGACAAAAGACATTCGTTCCGCCAACCGGCTGACTATCATCAAATATATCCAGGATCACCGCCAGACCTCCAGAGCCCGTATTTCCGAAGAAACCGGCCTTAACAAAGCTACGGTTTCCACGATTGTGAAAGAATGGATGAGCATGAATCTGGTCAGGGAAACGACCATGGGCGACTCCAGCGGCGGCCGTCCCCCGATTAATCTCACTCTGTGTGCCCGGGCCGGCTTCTGCATTGCCGTGGATATCGGTGTCAGACAGGTTGGCCTGCTTCTAACGGATTTAAATAATGATATCATCAGCCGATCCAGCTTTTCCATTGAAGCGCCGGATTTTTCCCATGTGTACCGGCAGCTCTATACCTCTCTTGACCGGCTGATTCAGGAAATTCCCGCCAGCTCCTACGGACTCATCGGAATCAGTCTTTCTGTTCGTGGAATCATTGACCTGGACGGAATTATCCGTTTTATTCCCAAGCTGAAATGGCATAACATTGATCTCAAATCACTTTTTGAGCAGCGTTATCAGGTGCCTGTATTTATCGATAACGACGGAAATCTGGCCGCTTCCATGGAGTACCGTCTTCACCCTCAGTACCGGGAGCTGACGGTTCTTTCCATTACCGACGTAATCTCCTGCGGCATGATTACCAACGGCCAGCTGATTCGCGGATATCTGGGATTTGCCAACGCCGTAGGCCATCATACCATCAACATGGAGGAAACGAGACAGTGCAGCTGTGGAAAATACGGGTGCTGGGAGCAATACTGCTCCGAGCAGTGTCTGATTGACGAAATGAATCTCCGGCTGGAGACTCCTATTTCCGATATTGACAGCTTTATCCGCCTGGTAAAAGAGCAGAATTCCGATGCCCTGGAAATTCTGGATCGATACATTGAAAACCTTGCCATCGGACTTTCCAATATCATTTTCTTCATCAACTGCGAAATGATTATTCTCAATTCCCGGCTCATCCAGTCTCTTCCCTACCTGCTGCCGGAAATAATCAAACGAACCATTCTTCCCATTACCCACGGACAGGAAATTCTGATTTCCACCCTTGGCAAGGAAGCTCCCATTCTGGGCGCCTCCAGAAAAGCCATCGAAGAATTTTTCGAAACCCTCTCCACCAGGCTCTGATAAATCAAGAGATGAAAAAGAAGCTCGCGAGCGGGCTTCTTCGCCTGCGGCGGGTCGCTTCTGAGACAAAATGTTCTGCCGCCGCATGGCGATCCTCGCGGATCGTTTTTGTTTCACAGGGCGTAATTTCCTGTGAAACAAAAAACAGACGCAGCAACCGTCCCCCGACGTTTGCTACGTCCTTATATCTAAAACACTACCCCCTGTGCAGGTGCCTGTCAGTCAAGCACCATGCGCGCTGCCCCGTATATACCTGCATCGTTCCCCAACGATGCCAGGACAATGCCTGCTTTTTTCTTGGAGACAGGCGTAAACTCCTCGTAATGCTTCATTGTCAGATCCGTCAAAATCTTTCCTGCCCGGCTTACCCCACCGCCGATTACAAAGATTTCCGGATCTACAATATGGGTTACATAGGCCATAGCCAGCCCCAGATAACGGCAGGCTGTGTCCAGTGTTTCCATTGCCATAGCATCTCCGTCCTTCGCGCAGTCACAGACATTCTTTGCTGTTACTCTGTCGCCGAATTTCCGGAGAGCCGACGGCTGTGTGCCTGCGGCCATATTCCGTCTGGCTTCTCTTGCAATTCCCGTTGCGCTTGCAACCTGCTCAAGACA
>UQFC01000053.1 GCA_900540335.1 uncultured Clostridium sp.
CTGTACGGATTTTGTTTTCCTGGATTCAGATACCTCTACAGGAGCCGGAGGGATTTTTCTGGATGATCAGGGACAGAATAAAATCATTATTGTTCCAGGTGCAAACAGCAATGTCAGCCGCAGAGATGTGGATCAGATGAAACCGGTAATAAAAGACGCAGCCATTTTAGGAGCACAATTCGAAATACCGGCAGATACTGTAGATTACGCTATTCGAACGGCTGCGGAGATGGGGGTCCGGACTCTTTTGGATCCGGCTCCGGTAACAGATTTTGATGAGAGTCTTTATCCCTGTATTTCAATTATTAAGCCGAATGAATACGAAGCCAGTGAACTGACGGGGATCCAGGTAACTGATTTGGAATCTGCAAAAGCAGCTGGAAAATGGTTCCTGGAAAAAGGAGTAAAAGAGGCGGCCATTATTACAATGGGAGAGAAGGGCGCAGTCCTTGTAACCAGAGAGGGCGTAAAGCATTTGCCTGGTATTCCGGTAAAAGCAGTTGATACCGGTGGAGCAGGGGATACTTTTGCCGGCGCGCTTCTGGCCGCTTTAAGCCGTGGATGGGCTTTAGAAAAATCAATTTGTTATGCGCAGTGTGCATCTGCAATCTGTGTAACCAGGGCAAGTACCTACGCAATGACCAGACAGGACGAAATTGATCGTTTATTTGAAGAAACGTACGAAAAACAGGATGAAAAATGGAGGGATCACTGATATGGAACGAAGTAAAATTTTTCAGGCCGTGGATCATACATTGCTGGCTCAGACATCTACCTGGGAGGAAATTCGCGGAATTTGTGATGATGCAGTGACATATGGAACGGCATCTGTATGCATTCCGCCGTGTTATGTAGCGCAGGCCGCAGAATATTTAAATGGAAAGATTCCTGTGTGTACAGTAATCGGTTTTCCTAACGGGTATCAGACAACCGCGGTAAAGTGTTTTGAAGCAAAGGAAGCGCTGGAGAACGGGGCTAAAGAGATTGATATGGTAATCAATATCGGTCAGCTGAAGGCGGGAAACTACGATTATGTGGAGACAGAGATCAGAAAACTGAAGGAAATCTGTAAGGATAAGATTTTGAAGGTTATTATTGAAACCTGTCTGCTGACAGAGGAAGAAAAGATTAAAATGTGTGAACTGGTAACCAGAGCCGGTGCAGATTTTATTAAAACCTCTACAGGATTTTCCAAGGCAGGTGCAACCTTTGAAGATATTGCGCTGTTTGCAGAGCATATTGGCCCTGGTGTAAAAATGAAAGCAGCAGGCGGAATCAGTTCTTTTGAGGATGCAGAGCATTTTATGGATCTGGGGGCCACGCGTCTTGGAACCAGCCGGATTGTAAAGCTGGCAAAGGGCGAGGCTGCAAAAGCAGGATATTAAAAACTGGATATTTTTCAGCAGACAGGCCACCTAAGAAGAAAGGCATTCAAAACAGCCAAAATACAAATTAATATGCCATACACTTTCTTTATTATGCAGGCTGCCGGTTATGGGAAGAAACCGGCGGTCTGCTGTTTTTTTATGGGGAATTATTTTCTGGATGCGGCCTGTATGACGGCATCGAACAGCTGTATTTTTTGCTCGAACGGGCAATTCAGGCTGTTGATAAACTGAACAACCAGGTTAGCATGAACATCGGAAACGCACTTTGAAAGCTTTTGTTTTCCTTCGTTTGTTTTTGGTTCATGGACAATAACAGAAATGGGCGCAGTTTTTTTGGCGATACAGTACACCTCCTTTGTAGTGCAGTCTATGAGAGCGGGGATGTCCCGTATTCCGGTAAGATGTCCGGCGCTTCTTTTTTATATACCGCCCCGATATAATCAAATAAGACATATCACATATCGATGTGAAGGAGGATGCGATATGGGAGAGGAAGAGTATATTGCTGTTTACTCCCGTAAATCAAGATTTACAGGAAAGGGAGAAAGCATTGGCAATCAGGTAGAGCTTTGCAAATCATATATTTGCGAGCATTATGGGCAGGCGGCTCTTGATTATACGGTTATTTATGAAGATGAGGGATTTTCAGGCGGAAATATGAACCGTCCGGATTTTAAGAAAATGATGAACGATGCGAAAAAGCACAGATTTCAGGCAATCGTTGTTTATCGTCTTGATCGTATCAGTCGTAATATCAGTGACTTTGCCGGTTTGATTGAGGAATTGGCTCGTCTCGATATTGCTTTTGTTTCTATTAGAGAGCAGTTTGACACGGGGACGCCAATGGGGAGAGCGATGATGTATATTGCCTCTGTTTTTTCTCAATTAGAGAGAGAAACCATTGCTGAGCGTATCCGTGACAATATGCATGAACTGGCAAAAACGGGACGATGGCTCGGCGGCACAACGCCTACCGGATATGCTTCTGAGGCTGTGACAAGCATTCATGTGGATGGAAAATCCAGGAAAGTCTGCAGACTGAAACTGATTCCGGAGGAGGCGGAGGTTATAAAAACTATCTATGATTTATATATGGAAACAGATTCACAAACAGTTACAGAAGCGGAGCTGATAAAACGTGGGCTGAAAACAAAAAATAATAAATATTTCACCCGGTTTTCTATTAAGTCGATTTTGCAGAATCCCGTTTATATGATTGCAGATGAGGACGCGTACAATTATTTTGTGAAAGCGGATGCTGAGTTGTTTTCAGGAAGGGAAGCATTTGACGGCGTCCATGGCATAATGGCATACAACAGAACCTGTCAGGAAAAAGGCAGGACAACGGAGTATCATTCTCCTGAGGAATGGATTGTTGCTGTTGGCCAGCATCCCGGAATTATTTCCGGCAGGACATGGACTGCGGTTCAGGAATCGTTAGAACGCAATAAAAACAAATCCTATCGCAGACCACGAAGCAATGAGGCGCTGCTTACCGGTCTGCTGTACTGTTCCTGCGGCAGCCGTATGTATCCGAAACTCAGCCAGCGCAAAACCCCGGATGGAAAACAGGTTTATACCTATGTGTGCAGGATGAAGGAAAGGAGCAGGCGCACTGTCTGCAGCAGTAAAAATGTCAACGGAAATATCTTGGATATGGCGGTTGTTCAGGAACTTAAATTGCTGGAAGAAGACAGGGAAGCCTTTCTTATACAGTTGAAAAAAAGTCGAAAAATCCAAACAGGGGAGCGAACAAGCTGCAGAGAGGGACTCACAGCTTTGAAGAAGGAAAAGAAAGAGACAGAAAAGAAAATAGAGGGGCTGGCAGATTCTCTTGCTGAGCTGGAAGAGAGTGCGGCAAGGGAACATGTGGTGAAGCGTATGGAACAGTTGAACCGGGAATGGGTGGAAATAAAGAATCGGATTTGTGAATTAGAGAGTCTGTCTTCGCAGAATGAGCTGAGTGATATGGAATTAGAGGGGATATGTCAGCTTTTGTCAGAATTCACAGAGGAAATGGATGAAGCGTCTGTTCAGCAGAAACGAATGGCTGTCCGTTCGATTGTTCACAAGGTGGTATGGGACGGATTCCATGCCCATATAGTCCTTTGTGACGGGAAGGAATAGGGAAAATGATTGGGAAATTTTAGCAGAAAAACTCATTGAGGAGAGGATAGCAAATGAGATTCTTATGCTTCTTCGCTCCAGCAGGAAATATGCCAGGGAAATCTCTCTTTTTGAACCCATTGGAGTAGACAAGGACGGGGAAGCCGTGAGTCTGGTAGATGTGATTGAGGTTGAAAACAGGGAGGTTTTAGAGGATCTGATTCTGGATCAGGATATTGAGGAACTGTATCAGGCCTTCCATGCCTGTTTAAAAGAACAGGAGCAGACAGTAATCAGTCAGCGCTACGGACTTTTTGGAAAACAGCCCAAAACCCAGAGGGAAATTGCTGCTGTTCTGGGAATTTCCAGATCCTATGTATCCCGCCTGGAGAAAAAGGCGGTCAGAAAAATGAAAGAGTGGCTGGAGGCCCGGGGAGCATGAGACGTACCAGAAAAACAGAGAAGCCGGAGGGCAGAAAGCTGCCGCCGGCTTTTACTTTCGGATTTCACAGGATGAGAGGAAAAAGGGCTTGTTTTCCGTATACGGACCAGAAAAAAATGATGATAAAATTGCAGGAATATTAAATAAAATTTCATTGTTTTTCCTGTAATGTCCGTTTATAATGAAAACAAAGAGTTTCCGCAGTCGGAACTGCTCTATTTTTTCATCTGAAAACAACATTAAAGGAGGCTGTATTATGGCAACGATTTTAGTTACCGGAGGAGCTGGTTACATTGGAAGCCATACCTGTGTACAACTGTTAGACGCAGGCTATGACGTGGTAGTTGTGGACAATCTCTGCAATTCCTGTAAGGAATCTTTAAAACGGGTGGAGGAGATTACCGGGAAAAAGTTGACTTTTTATGAGGTAGATCTTCTGGACGAGCCGGCTTTAAACCGGGTATTTGACAATGAGAAAGTGGATGCGGTTATTCATTTTGCCGGTCTGAAGGCAGTAGGAGAGTCTGTATACAAGCCTCTGGAATATTATCATAACAACATTACCGGAACTCTGATTCTGTGTGATGTGATGCGCCGCCATGGAGTAAAGAACATTGTATTCAGTTCTTCCGCTACCGTATATGGCGATCCTGCTTTTGTTCCGATTACCGAAGAGTGCCCCAAGGGTGAGATTACCAATCCTTATGGCCGTACCAAGGGAATGTTAGAGCAGGTTCTGACTGACTTACATACCTCTGATCCGGAATGGAACGTAATGCTGCTTCGTTACTTTAACCCCATCGGTGCTCACAAGTCCGGACGGATTGGTGAGGATCCCAAGGGTATTCCCAACAACCTGTTCCCCTATATTACACAGGTGGCAGTGGGCAAGCTGGTATGCCTGGGTGTATTCGGCAACGATTACAATACCCCTGACGGTACCTGTATCCGTGACTATATCCATGTAGTGGATCTGGCAAACGGTCATCTGAAAGCCCTGGAAAAACTGAACAAGGAGCATGGCGGTGTATGGATTTACAATCTGGGAACCGGACACGGCTACAGCGTTCTTGATGTAATTCAGGCCTTTGAGGAAGTAAACGGCTTAAAGATCAATTATGTGTTCAAACCGCGCCGTGAAGGAGATATTCCTCAGTGCTACGCAGATCCGGCAAAGGCTGAGGCTGAGCTGGGCTGGAAGGCAGAAAACGGCATTAAGGAAATGTGTGAGGATGCCTGGAGATGGCAGAAGAACAATCCGGACGGATATAATGAGTAAAGGAAACATTATCCATACGGAGAAGAAAATCCGCAGCAAAACAGAAATAGAAGAAGTTGTCTGAGTCGAATCAGACAGACTATAAAAAGAGACCATCATTCGAAATGTTCGGATGTATGGTCTCTTTTTGGCTGTGTGAAATGTGAAACCGTGAAGAAAGATGCTGATTATTTGCCGCTGCTCATCAGGGTTTTCATCACATAAGCGTAAATATCCTGGCTTCGTTCGTTCCAGTGACTGCACATAAGTACAGCCTGATCCTTGTCCGGGACAGAAATATCCAGGCCGATCAGGGTGGTGCGTCCCTCCCGCACTTCACAATGCACAACATAGTCCTGATTGGTGGATTTGTAATAGTCAGCTACCGTACCGGCGGCTTCCCTCATACGGAAGCGGTTTTCCTTTAAATAGCTGTCCATGTCCTCGGTAATGGCCGGCGGAATGTCTTTTTCAAAAAATCCCAGGGTGTCTTCGCCTTCCCGGGTAATGACATACCGTGTCGTATTGTGAGTGGACTCAGCCTGAATCAGGCCGGAATCCTGGAGTTCGCTTAAAGCCTGCTGAAGGGTAAAATAGCTGGCATATTCATGCTGGAGAAAAAAATCAGTCAGCTGGGCATTGGTCAGAGGAAAATTTACCTGCTTCAGCATATAGAGATTCATCAGTTTGTAAAGGGTCATGGGTTCCGATAACATGGGCAGTGCCTCTTTCGTCAATTCTACTTTTTTTAATCATACCAATTTAATTCTTTTAAATCAAGTGGAATTGTGATATTATGATATGGATAACGAGCATTTTTTACAGGTGATACTATGAGAGAAAGAATTAACCGCCTTGCCAGAGGAATCGTGGAGGGAGAAAGCCCGGTTCTGCAGATTGAACCACAGTCTGTGAAAGACTCGGTTCCGGCTGGTGCGGTGACAAAAAAAGAATTATATATATCAGACGAACAGGGAAGATTTATCAAGGGTTTGATTTATTCTTCCAATATGAGAGTGAGACTTTGCGACAGTGCGTTCGGCGGAAGCCGGAACAGGATTTTATATGAAGTAGACGGACGGCACCTTTCCGGTGAAGATGTGATAACGGGTAACTTTTGTCTTGTGACCAATGGCGGGGAGAGAAAAGTACCCTATTCTTTTTCCGTGAATCTGGGAGGAACAGGAAAGACGCTGGACAGTCTGAAAACACCGGCAGACTTTGCCGCTCTGGCAAAGCGGGATTCGGATCTGTCTCTGCGTCTTTTTGAATATCAGGATTTTGTGGAAGCTCCTTTTATGCAGGATCTTCACACAAGAGCTATTTATGACGGACTTCGGGGACGGCTGAACCGCCAGAATCAGCTGGAGGAGTTTCTGGTGGCCCTGGGTGCCAAGAAGCCGGTAACTTTGAAGGTTTCTGCAGAGCCGCGCATTTATGAAAATGTGGAGGAAAACTGTCCGGATCATCTGGAGGTAAAGGCAGAAACCTGGGGATATGTACAGTTTGAGGCAGCTGTGGAGGGAGATTTCCTGGAAATTCCCAAAAAGAGCTTCAGCTCTCAGGATTTTCAGAACGGAATCTGCCAGGTGCCTTATCAGATTAATGCTGGACGTCTCCATCAGGGAAAAAACCTGGGGGCTGTCCGGATTATGACTGTCCGGGATACGATGGTGATTCCGGTGGAGGCTCAGGCGGCAGAAGACAGCCGGGACAGAGAAAAGCAGGAGCTTCAGAGAATGAAGCAGCAGTATCTGCGCCTTCGCCTTCAGTATGAAACAGAGGAAGAAAAACAGCAGGATCTGGTAAGTCAGATGCGTCTGATTCTGGAGGATATCCGGAGAATTCAGGGTGAGGATCTGGAAAACACCCTTCGTCTGTCGGAACTCTGTATTTTGGAAGGGCAGACAGAGCGGGCGGCAGAAATGCTGGAAAGCTGGAGGGATGATCCGGGGCTGAGAGGCAGAGACAATCGGGAGATTCTCTGTTTTTATCAGTACCTGCTGTACCTGATCCAGAAACGGGAAGAAATGAGAACGGCTCTTCTGGAACGCGTAAGACAGTGTCTGGAGGAGCGTCCGGATCATGCGGAGCTTTATCTTTTAAGGCTGAGGCTGGAGAAAGAGGAGGGAGCAGGGCCGGCAAAATGTCTGGAGGAAATGCGGACCATGTTTCGGCATGGCTGCCACAGTCCCTTCCTTTACGCGGAGAGCTTCCGGATTTACCGGGAAAATCCGGTTCTTCTTGGAAGAATGGGAGAATATGAGGTACAGGTAATGATGTTTGCGGCCAGACAGGATCTGGTAAGCCGGGAACTGGCCGTTTTCATTGCAGAGCCGGCTGCGGCCTCAAAATATTACAGGCGGCTGTACTGCCGTCTTTTAAAGCTGCTTTATCGGAAATATGAAGAGAAGGAGCTTTTAGGAGCAGTCTGCAGTATGCTGATCAAGGGAGACTGCAGAGGGGAGGAATATTTCCCCTGGTATCAGAAGGCGCTGGAACAGGGAGTCAGTCTGACCAGACTGTATGAGTATTTCCTGTTTTCTCTTCCTTATGATTATCCGTATCTGCTGCCCAGAGAGGTGCTTTTATACTTCTCTTATGAAAAATCCATGGATGATGCCAGCAGAGCTATCCTTTATATGAATATTATCCGGTATATGAATCCGGCGTCTTCTCTTTACCGTCAGTATGAGAGGGATATAGAACAGTTTACTATGGAGCAGCTGCTGGATTCCAGGCTGGATCAGAGGCTTGCTGTTCTTTATGAGCACATGATTTACCGGGAGATGATTGATGAGAAGGTGGCGGAAATTCTGCCTGCCATTTTAAAATCCTACCGGATTCGGATATCTGCTCCGGGAATCCGGTATGTGATTGTCTGCTATGAGGAAATCGAAGGAGAGGATGTATTTCCTGTCCGGGACGGAATTGCCTATGTGCCTCTTTTTGGCAGGAATCCGGTAATTTTGTTCCAGGATGAGTATGGAAACCGGTATGCCAATATTTCCTGCCAGAAGATTCCGGCTATGAAACGAAAAGACGGGGAGGAGCTGGAAGAGCAGTGCTATGACATTGTGCCTTCTCATCCGAGGCTGAGGCTGCAGGAGTGCAGCCGGATTGCGGAGACTGGAATTTCCGGTCCGGAGGATATGATGACACTCAAGAGAGCACTGTCAGATCTGCGTCTCCATCCTCTGTTCCGCAGAAAAATTCTGATCGAAATGATCGGCTGGTACAGAAAACGTCTGGAGTCGGATGAGCCGGATACAGGAGATGATGTGGATTATCTGATGGAGCTGGATCTGGAGCGCCTGGATCGGGAGGATCGGGCAGGCGTATGTGAAACTCTGATTCAGCAGGGATATATGCGTGAAGCCTTTGAGATTGTAGAAGCGTATGGATATGAGGATCTGAAAAGCAGCAGACTGATGAAGCTCTGCAGCAGAATGATTCTCCAGCAGCTTTCAGAAAACAATCCTCTGCTTCTGCAGATTGCATTCCGCCTGTTTTCCGAGGGCAGATATGACAGTGCGATTCTGGACTATTTGTGTGAATATTTTAACGGATCCGCCATGCAGATGTTTAAGGTACTGAGCCAGGGAGAGAGAGAGCATATTGAGACCTACGATCTTCCGGAGCGTCTTCTGGCGCAGATGATGTTTACCGGCGAAACGGATCGGATTGACTGGGTATTCTCCTGGTATATGTCTGGAAAGCATACCAGTGACAATGTGATTAAGGCCTATTTCACCATGAAATCAGCAGATTATTTTCTGCGGGATAAGGCCACGGGTGACAAGGTGTTTGCATGGCTGGAGAGCGCAGTCAGCAGCGTGGAGGACAAAAGCAGGATTCCTACGATCTATCTGCTGGCTTTGACCAGGTACTACTCGACTTTAAAGGAGCTGGATGAGGAGAAACAGGAGCTGTGCCGGTCCATGCTTGATATCCTTCTGGAGGAAAAGCGCGTGTTCGCCTGCTTCCAGGATCTGGGACGGCTGATGCAGCTTCCGGAGCAGCTGAAAAATCAGGTGATTCTGGAATTCAGAGGGGGACGGGAGTACCGTCCGGAGCTGGAGGTGCGGATTCTTCCTGAGGAGGAACAGTTCCAGGCAGACGAGCTGACGAAGGTTTATCCGGGAATCTATGCGCGACAGAAGGTGCTGTTTGAAGGAGAAATTCTGGAATACCGGATATACCGGAGAGACGGTGAAAGCCGCCAGCTGGTCAAGGAGGGCAGCATAAGCTGCGCTGCGGAGTATTCCAGAGAGGAAGAAAGCCGTTTTGCGGCTTTGAATGAAATGAGTCTTTGCCTTTCTTTAAAGGAAGAAACGGCACTGCAGGAAAAAATGAAGAAGTATGTAACCGACAGCGCCATGATGGAAGAGCTGTTCGGCCTGATATAAGAAAAAGGGGTTTTTATGGAGGAACTTGTTGTCGGCATTGATTTGTGTGACAGCTATACACAGATCAACTGCGCAGAAGAGGAAAAAACATGGTCATTTCCTACGGTAATCTGCAGGCATAAAACAGAAGACGCCTGGTTTGTGGGAGAGGAGGCCTATGCCCATACCTTAAAAGGCGATGGGATTATTGTGGACAAGCTGGTAAAGCTGGTCTGTAAGGACGGGACGGCTACGCTGGGAAATGTGCGCTATGAAGCAAGAGAACTGCTGGCACTGTTTCTGGAGCGGATTATGCGTCTCCCGGAAGAGGAATACGGGAAAAAACAGATCGGCCAGCTGGTTTTCACTGTGAAAAAAATGAATCAGAGGCTGTCAGAGGCTCTTTATGAATGTGGTGAGAAGCTGGGAATTTCAAGAGAGCGGATTCACATTATCAGCCATTCTGAAAGCTATATTTACTATATTCTCAGCCAGAGAAAAGAAATCTGGAATGGAACCGTAGGAATGTTTGATCTTTCGGCAGAAGGACTTCGTTACTACGAAATGAAGGTTCAGAGAGGACTGAAAAATACTACGGTGATTGCTGAACAGGAACGTCTGGACGAGAGCTTTAATCTGGATATTCTGAAAAATGATTCCGGCGCCAAGCTGGCAGACAGGATTCTCTGTTCCTGCGCATCCAGACTGATGCAGAATAAAAATTATTCTTCTGTTTTTCTCATGGGAAAAGGATTTGAGGACAGAAGCTGGGCAGACGAGTTTATGAAGCTTTTGTGTACCAAGCGGAGAGTATATATGGAGCTGGCCGTCTTTTCCAAGGGAGCGGCCTGCCGCGCCTTTGATCTGACCCGGCCGAAAACAGCATTTCCCTATACGATGATCTGTGACGGCCGGTTAAAATCCACGGTTTCCATGAATGTGATTTACAGAGGACAGGAAACTTCGGTGGTTCTGGCTGCTGCAGGAGATAACTGGTATGAACAGGAGTCGGTGGTGGATGTGATTCCGGAGCATCAGGATACGGTGGATCTGGTGGTTACACCCTTAGATACCAAGCGGCGCAGAGAGGTTTCGATTCGCCTGGAGGGATTTCCGGAGCGGCCGGAGCGGACAACGAAGGTTCGTGTGAAAATATCATTTCTTGACGAGCGGACGATGGATGTGAGAATTCTGGATCAGGGATTCGGGGAAATATACCCGTCCTCGGATATTCAGATTAGACAAGAGGTTATGTTATGAGTTTATTGCTTTGCAGGCAGGAAAATGTAAAACGCCCTTATTATGTGGAAACACTGGGGATTCGAATTTATTCCTCTCAGGAGCTTTCTTATGTGATATACCATTATCCTCTTCTGGTGATGGAGGATTTTGTGGGAGAAAGTCTTCTGGAATTTATGAGAGAGGAGCTGAATCAGGGATTTCTGGCTCTGAAGGTGGAGAGATGGCTGAAAAGCGGAGAGGATCCGGACGAGGCGCTGATTCTGATTCTTCAGGAGTGTGATTATTACAGACCCGGTGAAATCAGCCATTACCGGCAGCAGCTGACATCTCTTCGGAAAAAGCATCCGGCAGAGTTTAAAAAGCTGCTGGCAGACGAGCTGTTTTCTATGCGTCAGTATGGGAGAGCGCTGAATCTTTACCGGGAGCTTCTGGAGTTTCCAAGGGACGAATATGTGGATGACTTGTTTCTGGGGCGGATCTGGAATAACCTGGGATCCTGCTATGCCCGGATGTTTCAGACAAAAAGAGCCTTTGAGGCATACGGATATGCCTACTCCCGGGCTCCCGAGGAGCAGATTTTAAAGCAGATGTACTGGCTGACCAAGCTGGATCGGGGACTGAAGCTGGGAGAGAGACTTGGTGCTCTGATTACAGAAGAAAAAACCAGGCAGTGGGATCAGTTTATGGATGAGGCCAGAGCGCAGGCGGTACAGTCAGAAACGGTGAAACAGATGGAGGAGATTTTCGGGCAGGAAGAGGATGCGCGCCGGGAAAAGGAATCAGAGCTTCTTCATAACTGGAAACAGGAATACCGCGGAATGATTTAAGGGCGGACGCCCGACGCTTCCTGTCTGCTGTAGGCGGGCAAGAAGATGCAAGGCTTCTTGTCGCCCCGGCTGACAGGAAGCCGGAGATTTTGCTTGACAAAACGAAGTGAAAAATTTATGATAGAGTCTATATGAAAGGCTGAGAAGAAGAGGAGTACGGCGGAAGCTGCTGACAGAGAGAACCGTTCACTGGCTGAAAGACGGTTTGAGAGGGCACGCACGGAAGGTAGCTTTGGAGCCGGGAGTCTGAAAAGCAGGAGGCAGGTAGGATTCCCCGTAGAAACCGCGTTAAGGTGATTTAAGTGATAAATAAAGGTGGTACCGCGGAAAAGCAAACTCCGCCCTTTATGCAGGAAGCTGCATAGAGGGCTTTTTTTAATTTCATAGGAAATATGCAGGAAATGGAAAAAGTTTTCCTGTGATAGGAAAAAGCCCTTTTTATCGTCCTGACAGGAAAGCTGTTTTCCTCCGGGATGAAAATTCCTCAGGATTTTGAAGTAAACACAGAAAGAAAGGAAACGACCATGAAGGAACTGGAAAAAACCTACAATCCCTCGGCGATCGAGGAGAAGCTTTATCAGAAATGGCTGGACAACAAATATTTTCATGCAGATGCAGAGCGGGGAAAACGCGAAGGTAAGAAGCCGTTTACGATTGTTATGCCGCCGCCCAATATTACAGGACAGCTTCATATGGGTCATGCTCTGGACAATACCATGCAGGATATCCTGACCCGGTATAAGAGAATGCAGGGGTATGAGGCTCTGTGGCAGCCCGGTACAGACCATGCGGCGATTGCTACAGAGGTAAAGGTAATTGACAAGTTAAAGAGCGAGGGAATTGACAAGCAGGATCTGGGACGGGAAGGTTTCCTGGAGAAATGCTGGGACTGGAGAAAAGAATATGGTACCCGGATTATTAACCAGCTGCACAAGCTGGGCTCCTCCGCAGACTGGGACAGAGAGCGTTTTACTATGGACGAAGGCTGTTCCGACGCTGTTTTAGAGGTGTTCTGCAAGCTGTATGAGAAGGGATATATTTATAAAGGTTCCCGGATTATTAACTGGTGTCCGGTATGTCAGACTTCTATTTCTGATGCAGAGGTTGAGCATCAGGAGCAGGATGGCTTCTTCTGGCATATTAATTATCCCATTGCAGGGGAAGAGGGCCGCTTTGTAGAGATCGCCACCACCCGTCCGGAGACTCTGCTGGGAGATACGGCTGTTGCTGTGAACCCGGAGGATGAGCGCTATCAGGATCTGGTTGGAAAAATGCTGAAGCTGCCGCTGACAGATCGTCTGATTCCGGTTGTTGCAGATGCTTATGTAGATAAGGAATTCGGTACCGGATGCGTAAAGATTACTCCGGCTCATGACCCGAACGACTTTGAGGTGGGACGCCGCCACAATCTTCCGGAAATCTGTATTATGAATGATGATGCAACCATCCGCTGCCCGGGAAGCAAGTATGACGGAATGGATCGGTATGAGGCGAGAAAAGCCATGGTAGAGGATCTGAAGGAGCAGGGCCTGTTAGTCAAGGTGGTTCCTCATTCCCACAACGTAGGAACCCACGACCGCTGCAAGACCACAGTCGAGCCTATGGTAAAGCAGCAGTGGTTTGTACGGATGGAGGAGATGGCAAAGCCGGCGATTGAGGCATTAAAGAGCGGAGAACTGAAGTTTGTTCCGGAAAGCTTTGGAAAGACCTATCTTCACTGGCTGGAGGGAATCCGCGACTGGTGTATTTCCCGTCAGCTGTGGTGGGGACACCGGATTCCGGCTTATTACTGCCAGGAATGCGGCGAAATTGTAGTAGCCAAGTCTATGCCGGAAAAATGCCCCAAGTGCGGCTGCACTCACTTTAAGCAGGATGAGGATACGCTGGATACCTGGTTCTCCTCTGCTCTGTGGCCCTTCTCCACTCTGGGATGGCCGGAAAAGACAGAGGAGCTGGAATATTTCTACCCGACAGACGTACTGGTAACCGGTTACGATATTATTTTCTTCTGGGTAATCCGCATGGTATTCTCCGGAATTGAGCAGACAGGAAAATGTCCGTTCCACACCGTTCTGATTCACGGTCTGGTGCGTGACAGCCAGGGCCGGAAGATGAGTAAATCTCTTGGCAACGGTATTGATCCTCTGGAGGTTATTGACAAGTACGGCGCGGATGCTCTTCGTATGACTCTGATTACAGGAAACGCACCTGGCAACGATATGCGGTTCTACTGGGAGAGAGTAGAGAACAGCCGGAACTTTGCAAATAAGGTATGGAACGCTTCCCGGTTCATTATGATGAATATGGAGAAGGCGGATCCGGAGAAGATGAAGGCCTATGACCTGGCATGGGGCGCAGAGGGCAGCAAAGACGCAGCTCCCTTAACCATGGCTGACAAGTGGATTCTTTCCAAGGTCAATACTCTGGCTAAGGATGTAACAGAAAATCTGGACAAGTACGAGCTGGGAATTGCCCTTCAGAAGGTTTATGACTTTATCTGGGAGGAGTTCTGTGACTGGTACATCGAGATGGTGAAGCCCCGTCTGTGGAATGATGAGGATGAGACTCATACAGCGGCAGTATGGACCTTAAAGACCGTGCTGATTCGCTCTCTGAAGCTTCTGCATCCCTATATGCCGTTTATCACAGAGGAAATCTTCTGCAACCTGCAGGAAGAGGAGCCGTCTATTATGATTTCCGCATGGCCGGAGTATCAGGAGTCCTGGAACTTTGCGTCTGAGGAAAATGCAGTAGAAACCATTAAGGAGGCCGTTCGCGCTATCCGTAACGTGCGGACATCCATGAATGTTCCGCCCAGCAAGAAGGCTAAGGTTTATGTGGTTTCTGAGAATGAAAAGCTGCTTGATATTTTTGAAAACAGCCGGGTGTTCTTTGCAACCCTGGGATATGCAAGCGAGGTAATCCTTCAGAAGGACAAAAACGGAATCGGAGAGGATGCTGTATCTGCAGTGATTCCTCAGGCGGCAATTTACATGCCTTTCGCAGAACTGGTAGACGTAGCCAAGGAGCTGGAGCGCCTGACCAAGGAAAAAGAGCGTCTTGTGAAGGAGCTGGCCCGTGTAAACGGTATGCTGAACAATGAAAAATTTGTAAGCAAGGCTCCGGAGGCAAAGATCAACGAAGAAAAGGCAAAGCTCGAGAAATACACACAGATGATGAGTCAGGTGGAAGAGCGTCTGTCTCAGCTTCAGTCATAAAACGGGACAGGTTCGCATAATATAAAATGATGGAAATACATGCGCGGGAATATCTTCTCGATATTCCCTTTTGGACAAAAAAGAAAAATACGCTGGAACAGGTAAGGGCATTTCTGGAAGAGCTGGGAAATCCGGACGAGGAGCTGCAGATCATTCATGTAGCGGGAACCAACGGAAAAGGCTCGGTGTGCGCTGATTTGACGGCTGTTTTGAGAGAGGCAGGGTACCATACCGGTACCTTTGTCTCTCCTCATCTGGTAGACGTGAAGGAGCGTTTTCTTCTGGACGGAGTCCCGGCGGCAGAGGATATTTTTGAGAGAAGCTTTCAGAAGGTATATTCGGTTGTTCAGGTTATGACCGGCAGGGGATACTGTCATCCGACTTTTTTTGAATTTGTGTTCCTGATGGCCATGGTTATTTTTCAGGAACAGAAGCCGGATTATGTGATTCTGGAAACGGGACTGGGCGGACGCCTGGATACCACCAATGTAATCCGCCGTCCCCTGGGCTGCGTCATTACCTCAATCAGTCTGGAGCACACGCAGTATCTGGGAAATTCTATTGAAAAAATTGCATCAGAGAAGGCCGGGATTATCAAAAAGAAAATTCCTGTAGTCTATGATGATAATCAGCCGGAGGCTTCGGCGGTAATCTGCCAAAGGGCAGAGGAGATGTCTTCCGCGGCTTACGGAGTGAGCCGGGAGAATGTCTGCAGGCTGGCTGATTTTGCAGCGCCCTATCAGGCAATGAACGCAGCTTTGGCGGTGAAGCTTCTTCAGGTTCTGGAAATTCCGGGAGTGGACGAACAGGTAATCAGGAGAGGTCTTTCCTCTGTCTGCTGGAAAGGCAGAATGCAGAAGATAGGGCCGGGCATCTGGCTGGACGGAGCTCACAATCCGGGAGGGATTCAGGCATTTATCGAGGCGGTACAAAAGCTTTCAGAAACAGACGGACAGCGGAAGCAGGGAAGTATTCAGCTTCTGTTTGCGGCTGTTTCGGATAAGGATTACGGGCAGATGATTGAAATGCTGTGCAGAGGGCTTCCCATTGACCGGGTAACTGTGGTACACTTAAACAGTGACCGGGGACTTGAAACAGCCGTTCTTGCAGAATTATTTCATAAGAACGGATGCAGTCAGGTGGAGACGTATGAGAACGTCCGCGAAGCGCTGGATGCGGCTTTGCGGCACAAAGGAGAGCAGGACATGCTGTTTGCCGTTGGTTCTCTCTATTTGATTGGGGAGATTGAGGCGGCGCTTTCCTGCAGAAACTCATAAGGAGGAAGATGCGATGCTGGATTTTGAAGAAGAGATTACCCGTTTTAAGCCAAGCATGGAGGTCGGAGAGGTTGAGGAAGCCATTGTCCGGGAGGATCTGACGGATATGACGGATTTAATGGTGGAATTTTTGAAAAACGGCACGGAGCAGAGCGGAAAAGAATGAACAGAGAATGGAAAAACCGCCGGATAGCCAATGCCTATTACAATCAGGGACTGGCTCTGGCAAGGCAGAGAGATCTGACCGGAGCGGCAGCTGCCCTGAAAAAGAGTCTTAGGTTTGATAAATTTCAGACAGATGCCCGCAATCTCCTGGGACTGATTTATCTGGAAATCGGAGAGGCCGGAGCGGCGCTCTGCCAGTGGGTCATCAGTCTGAATCTTCAGGAGCAGGATAATCTGGCAGAAGAATATCTGCAGCGGGTTCAGGGAGCCAGAGGCTATCTGGAAACAGCAGATCAGGCGGCAAAAAAGTACAATCAGGCGCTGGTGTATGCGCAGAATGAAAATGAGGATCTGGCAGTTCTGCTTCTGATGCGGATGCTGGATGATTTCCCCAACTATGTAAAGGCGCAGGAGCTTCTTGCCCTGCTGTATATCCGTCATGAGGACTACATTAAGGCAGGACGGTGTCTGTACCAGGTTCTGAAGGTGGATCGCTACAATCCTACGGCCCAGAGGTATATGGCAGTAGCCAAGCACAATACAGGTAAGGCCGAGGTGGAGAAGCGGAAGCTGAAAAATGCATTTTCCCACAGGCAGATGCAGGACGATGATATTATTATCCCGCCCAGCTATAAGGAAAACACAGGATGGCAGTCTGTGATCAACATTCTTGTGGGACTGGTTCTGGGTGTGGCGGTAGTGTATTTTCTGATTATGCCTGCCAAGCAGGAGGCAATGAATGCCCTGCACAACAAGGAGCAGCTGGTCAATCTGGAACAAATCAACCAGAAGAGTCTGGAAATCGATTCGCTGACACAGCAGCTGGAGGCTGCAAAAAAGGCGCAGGAATCTGCAGAGAGCAGCCTGGAGGCGATGGAGGCAGACAGCGGAGGAGTGCTCAGCCAGTATCAGAATATGGTGAAGCTTCTGGAGGCTTACCGGGCAGAGGATGTAAAGACTGCGGCTGTGCTTTATACCAGTATGGATATGAGCGTTGTGACAGACGGAGTTCTTGATCCGACAGTGGCATGGATTCAGCAGGACATGAATGAAAATGGCTGGAAGACGCTTCTTTCCATGGGAGACGAGGCCATGAGCCAGGACTCCGGCGCGGGAGCTTCCCAGGCGATTGATTATTATAACAGAAGTCTGCAGATACGTCCCGGCAATGCAGAGGTTATTTACAAGCTGGGACTGGCCTACGAGGCGTCCGGTGATAAGGACAGGGCCAATGAATATTTCGGTGAGATTATTATGAATTATCCGGACAGCGAGTTCGTGGAGGATTCCAGAGTGCGCAGAGGATATTAAGCTCATCCGGAAGTACAGAAAAAGGAAAAATAAGAAGACACGACAGAAGAAGAAAAGGATTCTGTCGTGTCTTTTTTTATGTCACAGGAAAGTTCGTCCTATGACATAAAAATGCTCCGCGAGGATCGCCATGGGTTGGAAGAGAATTGGGCTGATGAGACGACCCGC
>UQFC01000054.1 GCA_900540335.1 uncultured Clostridium sp.
TGTATCATAGAAGGACCTTACTTAGGTTATTTTACAGAAAAAGTTTCATAGGCTCCAAAAACGAATCCAGCTTCTTTATGGAAAAGAGTATGGAATAAACATCCTATCGCAACCAGGAAAGGGAACTACTGTAATTATTCGAATCCCTGCAAAGGAGTAAAACTATGTATAGAATTATGATTGTAGATGATGAACCCATTGTTCTTGACAGTTTAAAATCATTTTCATGGGAAGACTGTAATTGTCAAGTTGTTTTCTGGGCAGAAAGCGGAACATCCGCACTAGAGCAAATTTCACTTTTTCAGCCTGATATTCTAATTAGTGATATCCGAATGCCTGGCTTAAACGGATTGGAATTATCACAAAAAATAAAAAATATATACCCGGATATTGAAATTATTCTTCTTACTGGCTATGCAGAATTTGAGTATGCAAAACAAGCTATGTCTATTGGCATCCGACAATATCTTTTAAAACCTTTCCGATTTGAAGATATTACAGCTGCTTTAAAACTTTGCATAAAATCTCTGGAAGAAAAAAATATTATTCAGTCTAGATACCATATCATGCAAGAAAAACTAAAAACCATTTCTCCAATGCTGACAACTCAGATTTATCAAGATCTTTTAGATGGGAAAATGGGCAATTATTCTGAAAAACTAGATATATTAAATATCCAACCATCTACTTATGTAGTTATATCCACTCAAAGCGATTCTCCGGGAGGGCCTCTTGATCTCGTGCTTTATGCCCAACTCACAGAACTATTAGATGGGATGGAGCCTGAAATTCATCTAGCCCAGGGAATTGATATTATCAGTTGTATTCTCTGCTTTCAGTCTACACACCCCTATAGTTTTTGCGAACAAGCCTCTCTTCATTTATGTGAAATGCTTCAAACTGCTGTTATGGAAAAATTAGGACTAAGTATTTCTTTCGGAATCAGCCTTCCAAGTCAAGATCCTTTTATGCTCCATCAGCAAAAAAAACAGTCTGTCCAAGCATTAAATTTTCGCCAGACTTTGGGGAATTCCTCCTTGATGCTGTTCTCAGATATGCAAAATAACAATGATCATGGTGTATTCAATTTAACAATGTATGAAAAAAAAATCCAGAAATGTATTGTTCAGAGTCATGCTGAAGAACTAAAAACGGTCTGCCAGTCCATGCTTAAAGAACTTTTAAAATCCGCCCATGGTGATTTTTCTTATATTCGCAAAACTCTAATTAATCTGGTAGTGCTTACCTATCGTTTTGCAGAAACCTATGGCGCTAGCAAAGGAGGAGAGTATGATTCTATTGAAAAGTTATTCCAACACGAAAGTATTGAAAAACTTTCCGAAAATGCATTTTCTCTCCTTCTTGCCCTTTTGTCACCAGAGCCTGTATCTTTTGGTAATGGCGTTGCTGAAAAAGTTACTGATTATATTGAACAGAATCTCAATCAGAACATTTCACTGGAACTGCTGTCCCAAAATTTAAATTACAGCACAGCTTATCTATCCCGCCTGATCAAAAAAACAACGGGACAGTCTTTCAGTGAACTGCTTTCTGAGCTTCGCTTAAATAAAGCCTGCCAAATGCTAAAATCTACAGATGATAAAGTCAGCGATATTGCTGAAAAAACAGGTTATCATGATGTTAGCTATTTCATCTCCGTTTTTAAGAAAAAAACAGGTGTAACACCAAAAGAATGGCGCAGTTTAGCTAAATTAGGAGAATTATAAATCAAGAGGTTTCCCTCACTCAAATTCTGCCCGCACCATCTCGCAGATTTTTTCGGCTAAAGCCCGGTGAGAAGCCGCGTCCATGTGAAGCTGATCAGAACCCGGAGACGCAACAGAAGCCGCATCCAGATACAGGCAACCCTGGCGCTCTGCCACAGCCCGAAAACAGGGAGCCAGGCCGGCAGCCCGTTCCACAGATGCCTGATCAAAATTCTCAAACGGACAATTTTCCAGATCCTCTCCGATTAAAATCGGTGATACCAGAAGAATTTTCGGAATTTTTCCTCCCCGGTAATCGTAATCCTTAATCATGCGGCAGAGACATTCTGCCCCTTTGGCAACCAGCTCCGGAGACAGATGGAAATTCAGCTTGCAGTCATTGGTTCCCAGGCTTACAATCACCAGATCCAGAGGCATATGACTCTGAAGAGCAATCGGCAGCGCCATCTTTCCACAGCGGTTCGGCTCAAAGGGATCGTCGTGAACCGTTGTGCGCCCTCCCATGCCTTCCTCTATCACATAATACTGCTCTCCCAGAAGCTCCTGCAAAACACCGGTCCAGCGGACATTTCTTTCGTGACGTCCTCCTTCCGGATTGGAACCAAAGGTATTGGAATCTCCAAAACACAAAATAGAAATCATCTGGCCGTCCTCCTCTTTTTATGGCTTCAAAATCTTTTCTGCCTTTGCCATCAGCTCCACAATGGTGTACATATTGGTTACTTCGCCCACCTCCAGAAGATCTTTTCTATTATAAAAATCAAGACAGGTTCCGCAGGAGTAAATCTTTACGCCCTGCTCTTCCATTGCCTTTAAATCCTCCAGAGATTCTGAGCCCTCTGTTGTCAGCATTACGCCTCCATTGTAGAACAGGATGGTTTCCGGAAGGGTGTCCATCTGGCTGAGGGCATACAAAAAGCCCTTCATCAGAATTTTACCCAGCGCCGGATCTCCTTCACCCATGGTATGTGATGCAACGGCTACCAGATAAGATTTTTCCGCCGGACCTTCTCCGATTCCGCAGGAGATTCCATGAAACGGATCTGAAGTGCCGGTCCTGGATTCACCGGAACTTCCTTCCAGTCCTCCTTCTGCTTCACGGCCGCCTGCTGCTGTGATTTCCACTACAAAATGCTTTGCCTCCAGCTGTCTGTCCACAGAGCCGCACTGCATATTGGATGCCAGCTTCCGCAGATTCTGAACGGCAATATCATTGTCTACGTGAACCTCAATCACGTCTCCCGGCAGGGCTTTGTCCAAAGCCTTTTTCGCTTTTACAACCGGGACAGGACACTTGTCCCCCAGGCTGTCCACTACATATTTTTCACTCATATCAAGACCTCCGATTTTTCAATCTATCTATGAGTATACCTCAGAATCTACCATAAAGCAATGATCCAGAGGCCCATTTCCTTTTCCCAGATCAAGCCCGGACGCCAGCGCTCCTGTCAGATATGTTTTTGCTGCGCGGACACTTTCCTCAACACTTTTTCCCATGGCAAGCCCGCATGCAATCGCGCTGGAAAGGGTACAGCCTGTTCCATGTGTATTCGTGCTGTCAATGCGCTTTTCTCTGAACCAGATAAGCTTTCCATTCTGATAAAGCACATCATTGGCCTCTGCCACCTGATGACCTCCCTTTACAAGAACAGCGCCGCCGTATTTTTCTCCGATTCCTCTGGCAGCCTCCTCCATCTGCTTTTCGTTTTTAATGCTTTTTCCCCAGAGAATCTCTGCCTCCGGAATGTTCGGCGTCATAACAGCCGCCAGAGGAAGCAGTCTGCCTGCCAGAGCATCCATGGCATCCTCCGCCAGAAGCCGGCTTCCGCTGGTAGACACCATAACCGGATCCAGAACAATATTTTTTGCCTGATATTCTTCCAGCTTATCCCCGATTACTCCTATCATTTCCTTCTGGGAAACCATTCCGATTTTGACTGCATCCGGAAAAATATCCTGAAAAACACAGTCCATCTGACTGGCTGTAAATGCCGGATCTACATCAAAAATCCCGGCCACACCCATGGTATTCTGCGCTGTCAGCGCTGTAATAACGCTCATTCCGTAAAGTCCCAGAGCCGTCATGGTTTTTAAATCCGCCTGAATTCCGGCTCCTCCGCTGGAGTCTGAACCGGCGATGGTCAGCACGGTTTTTCTGGTCATATCACTTCCTCCTTTATTCCGCTGTCTTCCCCGTATTTTTATCCTCTGCGAGAATTTCCTCTACTGCAATTCTCAGCTCCGCTGTTGCTTTTTTAATATCCTCTGCTCCGAAAATTCCGGATACAACCGCAGCTCCTGCAATGCCGGTTCCCTTCAGCTGACGGATATTTCCCCTGTGAATTCCTCCGATTGCCACTACAGGAATTGATACAGAATCCGTAATCTCCTTCAGCCTTTCCATAGTCATAGGAAGGGCCTCCCGCTTTGTAGAGGAGCCGAAGACGGCGCCGGATCCAAGGTAGTCAGCCCCGGCCTTCTCCGCCCTTCTGGCCTGCTCCACTGTCTTCGCAGTTACGCCCAGAATCTTCTCCGGTCCCAGAAGACGGCGCACATCCGCTGCATCCATATCATCCTGACCAATGTGGACTCCTGCTGCATCACAGTCCAGAGCTACCTTCACATTATCATTAATAATCAGAGGAACCCCGTAGGAATCTGTCAGGGCCTTTATCTGCCTTGCCTCCTCTAAAAATGCATTGTCATCCATTTCTTTTTCTCTTAACTGAACCAGAGTTACTCCCGCCTGCAAAGCCTCCTCCAGCTGACAGGCCAGAGTTTTTTCCCCGGTCCAGGTCCGATCCGTTACTGCATACACCCTCAAATCCAGCTTCATATCTTCTCTCCGTCTTTCATTCAGATTTTCCGCTCTTCCAGGCTGAAAATCCATTATTCATCATAAATATTAACAATCTCTCCGTCCAGAATTCTGTTCATGTTTTTCACTGCACAGAAATTTCCGCACATAGAACAGGTGTCCTCTTTTTCCGGTTTTGCAGATGCCCGGTAAGCTCTTGCCTTTTCCGGATCAATGGAAAGCCGGAACATTTCCTCCCAGTCCAGCTTCTTCCGCGCCGTACTCATAGCCTTGTCCCACTCTCTGGCTCCCTTGATTCCCTTGGCAATATCTGCCGCATGGGCTGCAATTTTCGATGCAATGATTCCCTCCTTCACATCGTTGACATCAGGAAGGCGAAGATGCTCTGCCGGAGTTACATAGCAGAGGAAGGAAGCGCCTGCTGCCGCTGCAATCGCGCCTCCGATCGCTGCTGTAATATGATCATATCCGGGCGCAATATCAGTTACCAGAGGTCCCAGTACATAGAAGGGCGCGCCCTTGCAGACAGTCTGCTGAATCTTCATATTGGCAGCAATCTGATCCAGAGGCATATGTCCCGGCCCCTCAATCATAACCTGTACATCCTTTTCCCAGGCCCGTCTTGTCAGCTCAGCCAGCGTAATCAGCTCCTCCATCTGGGAAATATCGGAGGCATCCTCCAGACATCCCGGACGGCATGCATCTCCCAGACTCAGGGTTACGTCATACTCTCTGCAGATATCGAGAATTCTCTCATAGTGCTCGTAGAAAGGATTCTCCTCTCCCGTCATTTCCATCCATGCAAAAATAATAGAACCGCCGCGGGAAACAATGTTGGTCAGACGCTTTGCATCCTTAAAACGCTTTGCCGTATTCCGGTTGATTCCCACATGGATGGTCATAAAATCCACACCGTCCTGAGCATGCATTTCCACAATCTTAATCCATTCCTCGGAGGTAATTTCTTTCAGCGGCTTATGATAATAAACCACTGCATCATAAATCGGAACGGTTCCAATCATGGCAGGACACTCTGCTGTCAGCTTTCTGCGGAACTTCTGCGTATCACCGAAGGAGCTGAGATCCATAATGGATTCTGCCCCCATATTCACCGCATCCCTTACCTTTTCCAACTCCATATCAATGTCCTTCCAGTCTCTGGAGGTGCCGAGATTTACGTTGATTTTTGTTTTCAGCATGGAACCGATAGCATTGGGAACAATGCTTGTATGCAGCTTATTGCAGGGAATAATCGCCTTTCCCTCTGCAATCAGAGCTCTCAGCTCCTCTGGCGCCATCTGCTCTGTTTTCGCTGCTGCTTCCATTTCTTTTGTAATAATTCCCTTTCTTGCAGCGTCCATCTGTGTTGTGTATTCTCTCATAGATTTCCTCCTTTTTACGCGTCCTGAAAGGGGCTGCATCTTCAGAATAAGCCTTTGAATATAGAACAAAAAAACGGCGTTTTCTGTAAGGCCTTTACGCTTACAAAAAACGCCGCTTTCTCTCTTTTTTCAAGCCGGTCAGAATGCATTTTCGCATCCCGAAGCCGGTCTGTCAACGGTCTGCATTCTGTATCCAGCATCAAATCCCTACGTTGGCATTACCCAAATCAGGTACAATCGGTCGAAGTTCGATTACTTCCTCTCAGCCTGCTCTTACAAGCTCCCATATCTACGCATATTTATTCTTCTAAAGAATAACACCAAAAAGGGAATCTGTCCAGTATTTCCTTAGTCCAGATGAAATACCGGGCTTAAATCCACACAGACAGGACTGTTGTCCGGATTGGTTTCCATAATATCAGCCATAAAATCCCACCACTTCCGGTTAATTGCCGTGTCAGCAGAGGCAGCCCATCTGGCCTCGTCCTCTACCTCCAGATATCCGTACAGCACATGAGTTTCCCGATCCAGATAAATGGAATAATTGTGTCCGCCGTATTCGTGAATCATATCCCGCATTTCCGGCCAGAGCTGATTGTGACGCTTCTCATACTCCTCTTCCATACCGGGATAAAGAAACATTTTAAATCCTTTTCTTACCATTTTTCGTCACCTCTTATTTCTCATACAGGAATTTTTCCGGCAGAGTTACTCGGAAATCCTTTGCCAGATCCCGGAAATTCTGAGGTGTGATTGTCTGAAGCTTATTGGGCTGCATAGACAGCATTTTCACCAGAATCTCAGCAGATTTTTCTACCGTATGCATCAGTCCGAAGGTCAGATCAAAGTCCTCTCCTGCTGCAAACATTCCATGATGAGCCCAGATTGCCACATCATATTTTTTCATCAGTTCACTGGTAGCAACAGCAATGTCCCGTCCGCCTGGAACCATCCAGGGAACTACGCCGATTCCATCCGGGAAAACCACAGGACACTCGGTTGCCATTTCCCAAAGCTCTCTGGTAAATACCTCGTCAGTCAGAGGCAGAACAAAGGTCAGAGCAATCACATTGGTTGTATGAGCATGGTAAATAACGCGGTATTTTCCGTCAGTTGCCTGCTTTTTCACCTCATGGTTCATCAGATGAGAGGGCAGCTCGCTGGTGGGCCGTCCGCCGTTTTTCAGTCCCCAGACAATCCGGTAGGATTCTCCCTTTTCATCCACTTCAATCATGCAGATGGAATCTTCCGGGTTAATGATCACGTTTCTGAAATATTTTCCGCTTCCTGTTACAAGGAAATATTCTCCGGCCAGTCCGGGTACCGAGGTGCCAATCGGCTGCCACTGTCCGGGATGAAAATTCTCTCTGACACTGTCTGCCTCCTCCGGCTTTACGCGGTAAGACAGGTTGCCGCCGTTTCTCTCATGCCATCCCTGCTCCCATCCGTCATTTGCCATACGGATAAATCCCTGTACAAACTCTGCATCTAAAAACTTCATGATTGTTATTTCCTCCTTCTCCCTTTCTGTCCGGGGTTCCACTTTCTGTTTTCTTTTATGTTTATTTTCTTCTGTCTCTGCTTTCTGCTGTTCCCGTCTGACTATTTCCGTAAAGACAGTACATTCTTTTCGTACTTCTCAATTTCTTCAAACAGCTGGCTGTCTGCAGCTGTCTCGCAGCGGCGGCAGTATTCGTCCCAGACCTCTCCCAGCGGATACATTTTCAGATTCTCCTGCATTACCATCAGCTCTGTCATACGGTTCTCCTCCTGCAGTCTGCGAAGCTCTGCATAGGGAGTGCACAGGGCAGAAAGAAGGGCCTTCTGGAAGCTGCGGAAGCCGACTGCCCATGCGGAAATCCGGTTAATGCTGGCATCAAAATAATCCAGTGCAATATATACCCGATCCAGAGCATCGTTGCGGACAATCTCCTTGGCTATCTCTCTTGTTTCATCATCGTAAAGAACAACGTGATCACTGTCCCAGCGAACCGGTCTTGTTACATGAAGCGCAATTTCCGGGAAGAAGCACAGCAGAGCCGGGATCTTGTCAGACACCATTTCTGTGGGATGATAATGACCGTTATCCATCAGCGGAAGCACACCGTCATGGGTTGCGGCAAAGCTTAATGCAAACTCTGCAGAACCGGCAGTATAGGACTCTACGCCAATGCCGAATACCTTGGATTCTACACAGGGCTTTACCAGATTTTTATCAAACGGCTGGGACAGAATCTGCTCAATGGAATCCTTATAACGCATTCTCGGTCCCATTCTGTCTGCAGGAATATCCTTGTATCCGTCTCCGGTCCAGATATTCATTACGCAGGGAACTCCTGTTTCTTTTGCAAAATACTCGGAAATGCGGATACATGCCTTGCCGTGCTCAATCCAGAATTTTCTCGTTTCCTCATCCGGGCTGCTTAAAGTCAGGCCGTCCTTAACCTTCGGGTGGGAGAAAAAGGTGGGGTTAAAATCAATGCCCATCTCATGCTTTTTGGCAAACTCTACCCATTTTTCAAAATGCTTCGGCTCCAGTTTGTCGCGATCCACCTCCTGGCCCGGCTCAAAAACAGCATAGCTGGCATGAAGGTTCAGCTTCTTTTTTCCCGGCATCAGGCTCAGCGCCTGCTCCATATCTGCCATCAGCTCCTCCGGAGTTCTTGCCTTTCCCGGATAGTTTCCTGTTGTCTGAATGCCTCCTGTCAGAGGACCGTCCTGATCAAAGCCCTTTACATCATCGCCCTGCCAGCAATGAAGAGATACGGGAATCTTCATCATTTTCTCAATGACTGCCTCTGTGTCCACACCTGCCAGGCTGTATTTTTCTCTGGCTGCTTCATAATGATTCATACTTATCTCCTTTCACATGCTTCCTTTTTCCATATGGCATGCTTCTTTTTCTTATATTTTCAGTTCCCTGAATCCTGCTTCTTCAGCCCTTTGTATACTCACAAATCGGGAAGGATTCTGCCACACAGGCTCTTGCCTGCATCAGTCCTTCAAACTCTCCCTTTCCTATCATCTGAGCCATCAGATTTCCGATTGCCGTTGCCTCAGATGGCCCTGCCAGCACCCGCCGTCCTGCCTGCATTGCAGTCAGTCTGTTTAAATAACCGGCATTGGCTCCGCCGCCTACAATGTGAATGGTATCGTAATGCTCTCCCGTCAGCTGCTCAATCTCTCCGACGGTCTCCCCATAGCATTTCGCCAGACTCTGATAGATAACGGCCGCCAGTTCTCCCGTTGTTTCAGGAACCCTCTGGCCTGTTTTTTCACAGTACCTGCGCACAGCCTCTGTCATACTTTCCGGCGCCAGAAATTCCGGTGCATTGACAAGCACACGGGACGGAAAATCACTGCATTCATCCGCCATTTCGCAAAGCTGAGCAAAGGAATACTGATCCTTTTCCTCATGGCGGACAGACTGAATCATCCACAGTCCCATAATATTTTTCAGATACCGGTACCGGAAATCATATCCGCCCTCGTTGGTAAAATTCTTCTGCCGGCTTTCCTCTGTGCAGATGGCCTTTTTGTTTTCCGTTCCCATTAAAGACCAGGTTCCGGAGCTGATATACAGGCAGTGATCCTCCTGACAGGGAACCGCCATAACAGCAGAGGCCGTATCGTGAGTAGCCGGAAGGACAACCTGACAGGAAAAGCCCACCTCGTCCTCAATTTCCTTTGTAAAAGTTCCCACCAGAGTCCCCGGCTGGCTCAAAGGAAGAAACATCTCTCTGGGATAGCCAAGACGGCTTATGATCTCATCATCCCAGTCCTTTGTTTCTGCATTCACCAGCTGGGTGCTAGTGGCATTGGTATACTCGGAACGCTTCTCTCCGGTCAGCAGAAAATGGAAATAATCCGGCAGCATCAGAAAGGTTCTGGCCTGCTCCAGATATTCCGGATGGGTCTTTTTTACTGCCATTAACTGAAATACGGTATTAAAAATCTGCTTCTGAATTCCTGTTCTCTGATACAGCTCCTTTTCCGGAATCAGACGGTAAACCTCCTCATCCATTCCCTCAGTACGGCCATCCCGGTATCCGAAGGTATCCCCCAGGATCCGGTCCTGTTCATCCAGCAGCACATAATCGACCGCCCAGGTATCAATTCCCATGGAAACAGGAATCTTTCCAAGCTCTCCGCAGCGCCGGATTCCTGTCTTGATTTCCTGAAACAGCGCCGGAATATCCCAGCACAGTCCCTCTTTCGTCTGCTTCATTCCGTTTTCAAAACGGTAAATCTCTTCAAGTACCAGCCGTCCCTTTTCCAGATGGCCCAGCATATGTCTTCCGCTGGACGCTCCGATATCAATGGCAAGAAAATATGGATTCATGTTGCCCCTCCTCTTATATGCTTTATGACTTCTATCCCCATTTGCAGCTTTTCAGGGCAGCCCTTCTTTCTGCCGCCCTTTTGATTTCTTACCCTTATTTTAAGAAAAATTCCCGGTTCCCGAAAGCACACCGTTTGATGAAAGATCTGTCCTTATTTGCAAATCATAAAAAATATGGTATGATTTAAGAAAGAAGCCGGCCTGCAGGCATACAGGCCCTCTGACACATTTCCACAGCCGGAAGGAGGATTGATTATGAATCAGCAGCTGATCCGTGAATTAAGCCGGATTACAGAAGAAGAACAGCATATCTTAGACGGGGATCCTTCCATTGATCCCGCCATTTACTCCGACTCCCCAGCCTTTGTCATTGACAGCGGCAAAATGCTTCAGAAGGGGAAGCTGATTCAGGTTCGTCCCCATACCCGTTTTGTCCATTTTCCCAGACACACCCACAATTATGTGGAGATGATCTATATGTGCTCCGGTCAGACGATTCATGTGATCAACGGTTCAAAAATCGTCCTGCGCACCGGGGAGCTGCTGATTTTAAACCAGCACGCCACCCAGGAAATCCTGCCTGCCTCTGCTGAAGATATTGCCGTAAATTTTATTATTCTTCCTGAATTTTTTGATCAGACTCTGGCTATGCTCGGGTCCGAGCCCAGTATGCTCCGGGACTTTGTTACCGGGTGTCTTCAGTCTGCAGATTCCCCTCTTTCCTATCTTCATTTCCAGGTATCCAGGATTCTTCCTGTGCAGAATCTGGTAGAAAATCTTGTCTGGACCATTACCCATGATCTCCAGAATAAACGGCTTATGAACCAGATTACCATGGGGCTTTTGTTCCTTCAGCTTTTAAACCACATGGACAAAATACAGACCGGCCAGAATTCCTTTGAGCAGGAGCTGTTAATGAATGTTCTTCAGTATGTGGAGGAGCACTACAGGGACGGTTCTCTTACTGCCCTGTCCAACCATTTAAACTGCGAATTCACCTGGCTTTCCAAAACGATTCTGAAGCTTTCCGGCTATACCTACACGGATCTGGTTCAAAAAAAGCGGCTGGAGCAGGCCTGTTTTCTCCTGCGCACCACCGCTTTGTCAGTCACCGATATCAGCCTTGCCGTAGGCTATGATAACTTCAGTTATTTCCACCGTCTTTTCCGGAAATCTGTCGGCCTTACTCCCGGTGCTTACCGGAAAAGCCAGGGCCTCCCAGACTCCTCATAAAGGCAATGTCCTCTTTTGCAAACAGCAGGTTCATCTCTTCTCTTAAAAGATAGATTTCCCTCTCCTGCTTTTCCAGCCATCTGCTGATGGCGGTATAATCCATCACGCCGGCGCCCAGGGCCTCCGGCTGATAGATTTTCCTCCGATCCAGGCTGAAATCCTTAATATGCATTACATCAATAACATCTCCCACAGCATCCAGCCACCTGGTCCAGCAGGCATCCTGATCTGTTGTTTCCGGATGCTTCAGCAGATTGGAGGCATCAAAAATCATTCTGAGATGAGCTGCATCCCCGACCTTTTCCAGTACCTCCATGGTAGTTTCCAGATCCTCCAGAGGATGCCACCAGACCGGCTCAATAGCCAGAGGCATATCTACCCGGACAGCCTCCTCCATCACCCGGAGAATGCTGTCCATCATAAACGGTTTCCACTGCTGGCGCAGTTCCCAGTTCAGACGGGGATAGGCCGTCTCCGTTCCTACCACATGAGCTCCCAGCTCCTTTGCCCAGGTCATGCTTTTCTTCAGCGTATCCACAGCATACCGGCGAACATTTTCATCCGGATTGCCCAAATCCATATAGCAGCCAAAAACTGCAATATCGATATTCTGCTTTTCAAAGGATGTCCGGATCTGCTCCAGCTTTTCCGGAGTAATATCGTCATAGCTTTCTATGCCCATAAAGGCCTTGGGAAGAGCCAGCTGAGCTGCCTCATACTCCTCATCATGAAGCAGCCCGGCCATCTCCCCGATCTCTCTCCGGCCAAAATCATGGGCGCGTACCCCTATTTTCATCACAATTCTCCTTTTTACATTCCCAGAGCTTCTGCCAGAGCCAGAATCGTCAGAGACTGACCGTAAGCCATAGGTGCAATCAGAATATTTTTGTAGTGCTCTGCATTATATCCCATTCCTGTTCCTCCGGATACCTGAAGCACAGTTCCGTCCTCGGCAATCTGATTGAGAATTCCGCGGATTGCTGCAGCTGCACAGGGCAGATAAGAATCATCCAGAATTCCATAACGGATTCCCTTTAAAATTCCGGCAGTAATGGCAGCTGTTCCCGAGGTTTCCACATAGCTGTCCGGATCGGTTAAAACCGTATGCCACAGGCCTGTTTTCTTATCCTGCAGCTCCTTTAATTTGCTTACCTGGGCTTTGTAGGTATCTACAATAAAGGTCTTCAGGCCGGCATTCATGGTTCCGTTAAACATATCAATGTAGTCCAGAATTCCAAGGGTAAACCAGCTGTTTCCGCGGCACCAGAAAATGCCTCCGAAATTATTTCTCTCATTAAAAGTCCAGCCATGATAAAACAGTCCAGTTTCCTTATCGCAGAGATATTTAATGTGCATCAGAACCTGATGAATGGACTCGTCAATCCAGTCCTGACGGTTGTATTTCTGGCCCATGCGGTTTAAAAACAGCACAGTCATAAACAACGTATCAATCCACATCTCGCTTTCATTGAGACGGACACCCTGGCGATCGCCGTTGGCACTGGTCACATGCTGGAAACCGCCCTCTTTCGTCCGGGGCAGGCAGTTCATCAGCCAGTCTGCCCACTTCAGGCACAGCTTCTCAAATTCCGGATTTTTACACTCCTCGTTAAACTCTGCCAGCGTCAGAAGAGGGGTGGTTGTATTGATATTTTTGGAAGGCAGACCCTCCCGGATGTTGTCCTCAAACCAGTGATACAGGAAGTCCCGGTACTCCTGATTCTTCTTTACCTTCATGATCTTTAACAGACCGTACAGGCCTATTCCCTGGGGCCAGTCCCACTCTTTAATACCAAAATCTCTGCGGAAAAATCCGATTTTCTCTCCGCCTGCCTCCAGCTCCTTTTCATCCTCCGGACCGCCCAGATTCATCAGCTTCTGAATCACAAGATCCAGTTTTTTCTCAAGTTCTGCCTGATTAATTCCTTTCATTTTTTCCTCCTTCTCTGGATTTTTCAATCTGATTATTATATACTTTTTATGTATCTGTTGTTTCAGGGCACTGCCCTGACCTTTTATGTGAAATCTGTGTATTATGGAAAAAGTTACTTATTACGGTGAAACGGACGGCATCTCCTTAGAGCAGATGGTACGTTATGGAAAATTCGATATGCGGGTGAAACACTTTCATACACAGTATGAAATTTTTTATATTATTGAGGGGGAACGTGTTTTCTTTTTCAACAACCGGGAATATATTGCCCGTGCCGGAGATCTGATTCTGGTAAATTCCAATCTCATCCATATGACCCGCTCTGTTACCGGTTCCAATGACGGACATAACCGGATTATTCTTTATATTACCAGAGAGAAAATGGAATCCTATGACGCCATGCTTCCGTCCCTTCATCTGGTCCAGTTTTTTGATGACTATTACGGTATTTACCACCTGGATCGGGAACAGCAGGCCCTGATTCTTGCTCTCTTCCGCAGTATTCGTCACGCGCTGACAGAAAGGAAACGCAACTACCGCACCGGCATTGATCTGGACATTCTTTCCTGGCTCTTTAAAATGATGGAGTTTGTGCGGATGCAGCACCAGGAAACTCCCAATGAATCCGATACGCCCAAATACCGGGCAGCCTACAAAATCGCTGATTATCTGACGGAAAACTGCGAGCGTCCCATTTCCTTAGAGGAACTGTCTGAGGAATTTTTCCTGAGCAAATCCTACATCTGCCGCATTTTCAAGGAAGTTACCGGATATACCATCAGTGAATACACCAATATTCACCGGATCCGCAAGGCCAAGCGGTATCTGGAGGAAACAGACCTGAGCATATCGGAAATCTCTCATCGCCTCGGCTACGAAAGCCTGACCTACTTTGAAAGAATGTTTAAGCACTATATGACGCTGTCTCCTTTGAAATACCGCAAAACCCTGAATACGGTGACTTATACAAACAAGCCGGAGTATGAATATCATCCGGAAGAACTTCAGGACGGCTCCTCCGACTCTTTCCCCGGAAATCAGGATTGGTAAATCCCGATTCCGGGGTTTTCTTTTTTCTTATCTGCCTACAGCAGATTCAGGACACCCGGAAGCCACATGGACAATGCCGGGATAAAGGTTACTAACATCAGTCCTGCCACAATCACCACAAAATAAGGAATCAGATGCTTCATAACATCCTCTACCGGAAGGTGGGCCACACTGCAGCCTACAAACAGAACGCTTCCTACAGGAGGAGTAATGGTACCGATTGCCAGGTTCATAATCATCATGATTCCGAAATGAACCGGGCTCATACCCAGAGCAGTCACAACCGGAAGGAAAATCGGTGTGAAAATCAGAAGGGCCGGAGCCATATCCATAAAGGTACCTACAATCAGCAGAATCAGGTTAATAATCAGCAGAATGACAATCTTATTTTCGGAAACACCCAGCAGCAGGGTGCTGATTGCCTGGGGAAGACCGGTAAAGGACAGCACAAAGCTCAGTACAGAGGATGCGCCGATAATCAGCATAACAATGGTAGTCATCACTGCGGTATCTGTCAGAATTCCCATAATCTGAGACGGCTTAATGCTACGGTAAATAAATACAGAAAGAATAAATGCATAAATAACTGCCACGCCGGAAGCCTCTGTGGGGGTGAAGTAGCCGGACAGGATTCCTCCGATAATAATTACAATCAGAAACAGGCTGGGCAGAGCCTCCCACACGGTTTTCATCACTCTGGAAGCGGTAATTGCCTCTCCCTTTACAACGTAGCCATGCTTTTTACCATAAATCATGGCAACACCCATGCACAGAACTGCCCATAAAATTCCGGGAATCCATCCTGCCATCAGCAGGGCAGATACGGAAATTCCGCCTGCTGCCGTAGAATAAATAATCGGAGCTGTAGTCGGAGGAATCAGCTGTCCCACCGGTGCAGATGCAATATTAACTGCTGCAGAATAACATTCATCGTAGCCGTGTTCCTTCTCCAGCGGGTTCATAACGCCGCCGATTGCAGTTGCTGCTGCAATACCGGAACCGGAAATAGAACCGAACATAGCGTTTCCTGCCACATTGGTCAGCGCCAGGGAACCGGGAACACGTCCCAGGAACAGAAGCGCCAGGTTAATCAAACGCTTTGCAATACCGCCGCTGCTCATCAAAAGACCTGCCAGGATAAAGAAGGGAACAGCCAGCAAAGAAAAGCTGTCAATACCGCCTACCAGCTTCTGCGCGGAAATAAACATTCCAAAGCCGGGAGACAGAAACATAATAATGGTTACAAGAGCCGCACTGATAATGCTGAATGATACCGGCACACTAAAGGCCAGCAGCATAAAAAACACAAGAACAAGAACAATCGCTGCCTGAATTTCCATTTATTTTGCCTCCTTCCACTGTTTCAGAGAATTTCTCAAACGGTCAATTCCATAGCACACCATCAGAACACCGCTGATCGGTATACCTGCATAATAAATCTGCATCGGCATATGCATGGCCGGTGAAATCTGTCCTGCAGAGTTCATGGTTACCATCCAGCCGCCTGCAATCATTACAAAGATGCTGATTACTAAAATCAATGTTTCGATAAAGATACTGGTCAGCACTTTTCCCTTCGGTGAAAAATACTTCACCGCAATATTAATGGACAGATGCTTGTCCTTTCCATAAGCATACGGCACTCCCAGCATAGTGGTCCAAATCAGCAGATAACGCAGCAGCTCTTCCGTATATTTACTGGGATTGTTTAACACAAACCGGGTAATGACCTGCCAGATACATCCAAGCACCATGACAGCCACTAAAAGCCCCAGCACTGTCTCCAGAATTTTATTTAACGTCTTCATTCCGTACCTCCTTATTCAGCATACTTCTGAATATCATCATACAGTTCCTTATAGGTTTCTCCCTTTGCACAGAACTCTTCATGCACCGGCTGTACTGCCTCAATAAATGCAGTTTTGTCAATATCCCGGTAAACATGAACACCATGGCTTTCTGCCTCTTCCATGGCTTCTGCCATCATGCCGTTATAAAGATTTTTAAAATTGTCATTGGCCTTCTGAATGGCTTCTTTCAGATATTCCTGCTGCTCCGGAGTCATTTTATTCCAGGTCTTGGTGCTGATGATATAAATATCCGGTGAGTACTGATGCTCGGTATAGGTATAGGATTTTACCAGATCCTGATGTCCGTCTACGGTCAGCGCCAGCTCTGTATTTTCTGCGCCGTCTACAATTCCCTGCTGAAGAGAACTGTAGGTTTCTCCGCTCGCCATGGGAACCGGTGAGCCGCCCATCAGTTCAATCATATCCATGGAAGTGGAGCTGGGCATGGAACGGATTTTCTTTCCTTTCAGCACTGAAGGATCCGTACAGGCCACGTCCTCCTTCAGATAAAAGTTACGGGAACCGTTGGCATAATATCCGATAGCAATATAACCGTCCTCCTCTGTGGAAGTAAACAGTTCCTTTACCTTCTCACTCTGCTCACAGGCATCATAATAGTGCTGCTGGCTCTGAAACAGATAGGGAATGGCAAAAATAGAATACTCATCCTTAAACTGTCCCAGAGTGTTGGAGCTGACCTTTGCCATATCCAGTACTCCGGCCTTTACCATCTCAATCTCTTCCTTCTCTGTTCCCAGTACACCGCTGGCGTAGATGGAAACCTTCAGCTTCTGGCTGGGATCCTCTGCTGCAAACTCAGAAATCTTTGCAATGGAATCTGCAATTTCAGAGCCTTCTGCCTGGTTATGAGCCAGACGAAGCTCTAAAACATCGCTGTCTGACCCCCCTGCTACTGAAAAAAATGTTGCTCCTACAATCAGAATTCCAGCACAGGTTGCTGCAATTCCAAGCGATTTTTTCCAATTTTTCATCTTTGTTTTCCCCTTTTTTCTTATGAAATGATTTCACAAAATTCCGGATTTTTCATGAAATCTTCCAGTGTTTCCTACAATTTCCTCATGTATACATGTGATTTGTCTGTAATTCTACTGTATCACAGACCCTAAGCCGTTTCTTCTTCTCAATTGACGGGAATTTTTCATTTTCAAACTATATTGTACTAAATGATTTTCCATTTTCTCATTTCATAAGAAAAAATTTTTGCCAGCACATATTCTGATGTCATATAAAAAAGAAGCTCGATCTCAAGCTTCTCCTCCTGCGGCGGGTCGCTTCTGCGACAAAATTCTC
>UQFC01000055.1 GCA_900540335.1 uncultured Clostridium sp.
CCGTCTAAAGCCAGTGGGATTGCGGTAGCCTTTTTTCAACAAAATATCTTCTGCTCGAAAACTGAAAAAATTTTTAAATACCGTTTTGACCATCCAATATAAAACAAACAGGCAATTCCCAGATATCATCATTGACAAAATGATGTTCATATATATTCCTCTACCGATATTTTTCTAATTCATTCATCAAGCCTTCCATATCATTTTGATTTAAACCTTTATGCCCTGATAGTGCTACTACAAATTTTTTAAAAGAACCTCCAAACTCCTCCTTTAAAAATTCTCTGGCTTTTCCTGTTTGAAATTCTTCTTTCGTGCATGTATAAATATATTTGCGCCCATTCTGTACTGCTAATCCCTTTTTTATTAATCGCGATAAAAATGTATTGATTGTCTGGCGTTTCCACAGAATGCCGTCTTTCTCAAGTTCTGCGCCCAGTTCTGCTATGGTCATCCACTGAGCATATTTCCATAGAATATCCATAATCTTCTGTTCTGAATCTGTTAAAGAATAATTCATTTTTCTTTCCTCCTGTTTTATATTACTACATTATTGTAGTCGTGTCAATTTGTTTATATGCTTTCCAAAAATTTTGCAACAGTTCAGTCTTGAGGGTATTCAGTCAGGAAAGCTCGTTAAAAGTTTGCTTTCATAAAAGTCTTGATGCTTGAATCCACATAAGGCAAACGCCTAAAGCTTCTTGTTCGCTGTGAGCGGGGCAAAAAGATGCAAGGCTGAACTGTTACAGAATTTCTTCGTAAAAATATTGTTTATATTGACATTCTCCACAAATTATTATATTATAAAAATGACTATAATAATTAGTCGTTTTTTATTTCTTTTCTGCTTTTATATTAGCTTTTTTAGTTTACATATTATGAATATTTGTTTATAAAAGAGAGGTGATTCCAATGTACTGGATTTCATTAATAACAACGGCTCAAAATAAACTGACTATGTTGAGTTGTTGTCATGTAAAAAATCTAAATTTGAAAAAAGTCTAATTACCATATAATTCAAATAAAAAAGGAGATTTACAATGATAACAAAAAATTGATAAGTTTAGTTTTAACACTTATGATGTGTCTGTCTCTGTACGTTCCGTCTTTTGCATCCGAAGTTAACACAACATCTTTTGAAGAGTTACCTGAAATGATTGGAATCTTAACAACTGATAAAGGAGAACAGCATATTATTAAAGGAACCTTAGTATCAAGCCCCCCGTCAACTCGAAATCTTGGAAATAATAACCACATAACTTATAAATATGATTTACCAATTTCACCAAAAGCAAGTGGATTAACAAAAGAAAGTGACCAAGATAGCGGTCTTGCTTCAACTGTTTATTTAACCATTACCTATACTCACAAAAACACACCAACTGAGTATCTTCTAACCAATGTATCTGGATACTGGGTAATTACTGATTCAAAAGCGTCTGTTGAATCTGCATCAGTGTCATACGGTTGCAGCGGTCTTTTCCCCGCTCCAACTACTCAGAGCGTCACAGACCGCTCTGTATCTAATTATTTTAATATTTCCACGGGTTTTACAAATTATGTAACATCCTCTTCCAATGCTGTAATGGGTGCAAATTTGACTGTAAATTACTTAATGGGGACAGCTCGAAGATGGTCTTTTACTCTCCCCAACCTTCTCTTTAACAACTAAGCAAGTAAACTTTCATTCTGCTACATCAATCTGGTATAGGATCTATTCCTGCAACGCCGCTGGTTTCATTTAATGGGAGGGATACATCATGAAACACAAAAAATGTTACTGTCTATGTGGGATCATAATCACAGCTTCGGTTATCCTGGGTATCTGCCACCAATTGATACTGGAGCCGCTTCGTGCACGGACATTCCAGATCTCACCCTGGGAAATTCTTTTCATTGACTTTGCCCGACCGGCGTTTTGGATCTGTACTGGAATTATTGGAACTCTTGTAGTTTTCCAGAAACAAACCGTGCATCGTTTTCACAAAGTATTTCTTTGGTGCGGGATTGCTCTGGCAGCAGGCTGCTACAGACTCATCTTATGCTCCATCACGAGCTTGTCCGTTCTGGCAGCGCCTTCGAAGCTTCTTCCATGGCTTTTGAAAAGACCGGTTGTATTTCTTATTCCAGGCATACTGCTTGGACTTGGTCTCAGCGAAGGGGCTTAAAGAACATTCTCAAAAAATCCTGGTGCTGACACCCTTTCCTGTACAAAGAAATATGGAGTGGATCCACTGCAAAACAGTCAATCCACTCCATATAATAAGGTCTATCTTTTCTTTCCTGTCTATTTATCACCTGTCCAAACAGCAATTTCTTCAAACAAGCGAATGACAGTTCCACACGGCTAAAACACCAGCCGGATTCTCGTTCCCTCTCCCAGCCTGCTTTCCATCTCCACCTTTGCCTGGTGGTAAATGGCGCCGTGCTTCACAATGGAAAGACCCAGGCCGGTACCTCCAATCTGCTTGGAATGGCTTTTATCTACCCGGTAAAACCGCTCGAAAATCCGCTCCTTATCTTCTTCCGGAATCCCGATTCCCGTATCCTCCACAGTTACTGTAGGATGTCCCTTTTCCTTTACTACAGTTACATGCACCAGTCCGCCGGGCTTATTATACTTTACTGCATTTTCACAGATATTAAATATCATTTCATCCAGAAGCTGAGCTGCTCCGGAAACCACCGCCGGACTTCCCTTAATATCAATCGCCACTCCAGCCTTCTTTGCCATGTCCCCCATCCGCTTTACCACATCAGAGGCAATCTGGTACAGATCTACCGGTCCTTTTTCCAGCTCTACATTGCCCTCATCCAGACGGGACAGCTTGATAATATCCCCTACCAGAGTAATCAGACGCTGAGCCTCCACATAGATTTTTTCTGAAAAACGCCCCATATCCGCTGCCGGTACCAGCCCGTTTTTCATAATCTCCGCATACCCGGAAATGGAAGTCAGAGGTGTTTTCAGCTCGTGGGAAACATTTGCTGTAAACTCCCTGCGAAGCCCCTCTCTGTTCTGCTGCTCTGTCACATCAAGAATCACAACAACAGCGCCCCAGCGGTTTTCAGACTCTGCTACCGGATTGGCAATAATCTGATAATGGCGTCCGTTTAAATCCAGATTCTGCTCACATCTCTGCCCCGACAAAGCCTCGTCCACTACCTGCCGGAAGCTGCTGGAACGGTTTAAACTCAGCACATTGATGTTGCCGTTTCCGTTCTTTTTCATGTCTACACCCAGGATTCGGACTGCGCTGGAATTATAGGAAATCACATCCGCTTTACTGTCTACAACAATAAAGCCTTCCCGCATATTTTCTGTAATTGCAGTAAATTCCTCCTGCTTTTCCCGGAGAGTTTCCATCTGCTCCCGAATGGTTTCCTTCTGCTTTTCCAGGCGGCGGACCAGAGGCGCCAGCTCATCATATACCTGCTCTGCCTGGGGATTCTTCGGATCCAGGCGGTTAATGGGATCAACAATCCTCTTTGTCTGGATCTCCGCCAGAACCATGGTAACTCCGAAAATTACAACTGCCATTACCACCATCCACGGTACTGTGTGAACCATAGTTGCAAGTCCGCTTCTCGTTGTACTGGCTACGCGAATAATCGTGCCATCCGTCAGCTTTCTGGCGTAATAATAGGTCTGCTCTGCCAGAGTATCAGAGATTCGCACACTCTCACCTGTGCCTGTTTTCAGCGCGCTGGAAACCTCCGGGCGATCCCTGTGATTTTCCAGGGATTCACTGTCCGCATAGCTGTCATAGAGAACCGTTCCGTCCTCCCCGATCCAGGTAATCCGGTTAATATTATTGCCGTCTCCCCGGCTGGCCAGATGGGCAAGATAGTCTTCCCCGGAAACCTCTACAGCCGACTCCAGATACCGCACCTCTGTCATTACTGCCAGCTGCATCTGCTCCTGCAGATCCCGGCAAAACAGCCAGGTTGTCACCAGCGTTGCCACTACCATGGAAAACAGGGCAACCAGACACATATTCCAATAGATTTTCCGTTTCATCCGATTTCCTCCATCTTATAGCCTACGCCGCGGATGGTTTCAATATAGCCGCTGGCTGCTCCCAGCTTCTGCCGGAGGGTCCGGATATGAACATCCACAGTCCTTGTCTCCCCGTCGAAATCATAGCCCCAGATTCTGGACAAAAGCTGATCTCTTGTAAGAACCATTCCTTCATTTTCCATCAGATAGCAAAGCAGCTCAAACTCCTTAAAGGTAAGAATTACCGGCTGATCATTAACCTTAACCGTATGCTTGGCCGGATCTACCACAATAGGACCAACCTGAAGAAGCCCGCCCTTTTTCTCCGGCTCCGCTCTCCGAAGCAGAGCCCGTACCCGGGATACCAGCTCCATCATTCCAAAAGGCTTTGGAATGTAATCGTCGGCTCCGCTGTCCAGACCAATCACCTTGTCATACTCCGTTCCCTTTGCCGTCAGCATAATTACCGGAAGCCGCGCCGTCTGCGCCGAATCCCGAAGCTTCCGCAAAATCGTCAGACCATCCTCGTCCGGCAGCATAATATCAAGCAGAGCCATAGAGGGCTGCTCCTCCTTCATGGCCTCCCAGAACTCCCTGGCGCAGGAAAATCCCTTTGCCGAAAATCCCGTGGACTGCAGGGTGTAAATCACCAGTTCCCGGATACTGTTGTCATCTTCTACCAGATAAATCATTCTGCCTGCTTCCTCCTGTTCTACTCCAGATGAGTCCCGGTAATGGAATACTCCACCCACTCGGCAATATTCGTGGCATGATCACCGATTCGTTCAAAATATTTTGCAATCATCAGCATATCAATGCAGAACTCTCCCAGCTCCTCATCCCGGTCTTCCCGGGTAAGCAAACCAATCAGCTCCTGCTTCACCTTGCCGAACAACTCATCTACCACATCATCATAAAGAATCACTTCTTTTGCTATATTCAAATCCTTTTTTACAAAGGAATCAATACTCTCTGTTACCATCTTCATGGTCGCCTCTGCCATATCCCGGATGTGAATCCTGCTCTCGGTTTCCCTTCCCTGTAAAAAGCTGCAGATCTCCGCAATATCAGATGCCTGATCACCGATTCGTTCCATATCAGAAATCATTTTCAGAGCAGAAGAAACCTGTCTGAGATCCTTTGCCACAGGCTGCTGCTGCAGAAGAATTCTCATACAGAGATTTTCAATATCCCTCTCCTTCTGGTCGATTTCCCGATCCGTTTTATACACCTCATTGGTGAAATCCCCTTCCCTCATCAGGGTTCTTGATGCATAGGAAATCGCGTCCTCACACAGTGCTCCCATTCGAATCAGTTCCACATTCAACAGCTCCAGCTGTTCATCAAAACGATTGCGCATATCAGCCAAACCTCCCCGTAATATAATCTTCCGTCTTCTTGTTTCTCGGCATGGAGAAAATCTGTTCTGTCTCTCCGAATTCCACTACTTCTCCCAGAAGAAAAAATGCAGTTTTATCAGAAATACGCGCAGCCTGCTGCATATTATGTGTTACCATAACAATAGTATAATCCTTTTTCAGTTCTACAGCAAGATCCTCTATTTTTGAAGTAGAAATCGGATCCAGAGCGGAGGTCGGTTCATCCATCAAAAGCACCTCCGGCTGTACTGCCAGTGCGCGGGCAATGCAAAGTCTCTGCTGCTGTCCGCCGGAAAGTCCCAGGGCGCTCTTCTTCAGACGGTCCTTCAGTTCATCCCAGATAGCTGCATCTCTCAGCGATTTTTCTACAATATCATCCAGCTGAAACTTTGAATGAATCCCATGGGTTCTGGGACCGAAAGCAATGTTATCATACACGCTCATAGGGAAGGGATTGGGCTTCTGAAATACCATTCCCACCCGTTTTCTCAGAAGATTAATATCCATATCTCCATAAATATCTTCCCCGTCCAGCAGAATTTTCCCTGTTATTTTACATCCCTCAACCAGATCATTCATCCTGTTTAAGGACTTTAAAAGCGTCGATTTTCCGCATCCGGACGGCCCGATAAAAGCGGTAATTTCATTTGCCTGAATATTTAAATCAATCCCCTTCAGGGCCTTAAAATCCCCGTAATACAGCTCCATATTCTGAATTGTCAGCTTATCCATAAATTTCCTTTCCTGTTTTTCCAAACCTCTTTTTTCCTGATACAAACGGCCTTTTCAACAGCTGTCTATCCGATTTTCAGCTTTTCCGGTATCTATTTTGCCACCATTTTTGCAATCATTCCGGATACGGCATTAATGCATACAACAATCACCAGAAGCACCACTGCCGTTGCGTAGGACTGATTGGTATACAGCCCTTCATTGGTCAGCACATACATATGAACAGCCAGAGTCCGCCCGGAACCTAAAAGGCTTTCCGGAATTCCGGCCACGGTGCCTGCCGTATACATCAAAGCTGCTGTCTCCCCTACTATTCGTCCAACTGCCAGAATAATTCCGGCCAGAATACCCGGAACTGCTGACGGAAGCACAATGCAAAAAACTGTTCTTAACCGTCCGGCTCCCAGTCCAAAGCTGCCTTCCCTGTAAGAATCCGGAACTGATTTTAACGCCTCCTCCGTTGTTCTCATAATCAGCGGAAGAATCATAATCGCCAGAGTCAGAGCGCCGCCCAGAATGGTGTAGGACCACTGAAAGGTAACGGCAAACAGCAGAAAACCAAACAGGCCGTATACAATCGAAGGAATTCCCGATAAGGTTTCCGCTGTAATCCGAATCAAGGCCACCAGCTTATTTCCCCGCTTCGCATACTCCACCAGATAAATAGCGGAAAAAATCCCCAAAGGAGCTGCAATAATCAGAGAAAGCCCTGTCATAATAATGGTATTAATCAGAGCCGGCATCAGCGATACATTTTCGCTGTTATATTCCCATGCAAACAGATCCGGTGTCAGATACGGAACGCCCTTAATCAGAATATAAGCAAGTAAAAACAGAAGAGTCATCACTGTAATCAGAGCCGACATACTGACCAGAATCAGTAAAATCAAAGACAGAGGACTTCTTTTATAGGACTTCAGACGCTGAGAAAAGGTCTGACGGTTGATTGCCTGAATCTCTGCATTCTTCTTTTCCATATATGCTTCCATCACGCTTCCGCCTTTCTGTTTAAAATAGAAAATGACAGGTTAATAATCAAAATAAATACAAACAAAACCACTGCTGTTGCAATCAGGGCTTCCCGGTGCAAGTCTGTCGCATATCCCATTTCCAGAACAATATTCGCTGTCATGGTGCGGACTCCTTCAAACAGCCCTTTGGGCATCCGGGCCTGATTTCCAGCCACCATAATCACTGCCATTGTCTCACCAATCGCCCGTCCCACACCAAGAATTACACCTGCAAGAATTCCTGATTTTGCAGCGGGAAGTGTGGCAAAAAACACACTTCTTTCATGGCTGGCACCCAGGGCCAGAGCGCCTTCATAATAGCTGGATGGAACCGCATTAATTGCAGATTCCGACACTCCGATAATAGTGGGCAGAATCATAATTCCCAGAAGAACAGAGGCCGTTGCCATACTCTTTCCGCTTCCGCCAAAAAGCTTTGACATGATTGGAACAATCACTACCATACCGAAAAATCCGTAGACAACCGAAGGGATACCTGCCAGCAGATCAATAGCCGGCTTCATAATCCGGTACAGACTGCGGGGACAGAACCGGGACATGAAAATGGCAGTCAGAATGCCGATGGGAACCCCCACCACAATCGCGCCTGCCGTTACATAAATGCTTCCCAGAATCATGGGAAGGATTCCGTAAATATCATTTCCCGGCTTCCACTTCTCTCCCAGAAGAAAATCAAATATACCAATTTTCCCTATGGCCGGGATGCCGTTTGCAAACAGGAACATACATATCATAGCTACGGACAGAATAGACGCGCAGGCAGATATCATAAATACCATGCGCATGGATTTTTCTTTCAAATGATTCATACAAACTCCTTACTTTCCGGGAATGTTTCTCTGCTGTGTCATAGAAGGCGGCTCCTGAAGGGGCCGCCTCACGATGGTTTCAGATATGTTTCTTCCTTCCGGAATTACTTTACATCTGCCCAGTCAGTAACCTCACCGGTAAAAATTGCTTTTACATTCTCGCTGGTCAGCTCCTCTACCGGGCTCTCATTATTTACAATCACTGCGATTCCATCCATGGCAATTACTGTGCCGGAAACACCTTTCTCCAGCTCGCTGTCCTTTAACTCTCTGGATGCCATACCGATATCGCACACACCCTCCACTGCAGAGGTTACGCCTGTGGTAGAATCAGACTGCTGTACCTCAATGGTTACGTCAGGATTCAGTGCGTTATAAGCCTCTTTCAGCTTTTCCATTACCGGAGTTACAGAAGAAGAACCGGCTACTACAACCTTTCCGGAAAGGCCGGAAGTCTCATAAGCGCCCTCATTTCCCTGGCTGATATATCCGCTGTCCTCAACAACCTTCTGTCCCTGCTCACTCATGATAAATTTAATGAAATCAGCAGCAACCTCACTTACCTCTGCCTTTGTTGCAATATTAAAGGGACGGGCAATTTTGTATGCGCCGGATTTGATGTTTTCAACGGTTGCCTCTGCTCCGTCAATCTTCACTGCTTTCACTGTATCATTTAAAGAGCCCAGAGAAATATATCCGATTGCCTCGGTATTTCCGGAAATTGTGGTCATCATAACAGAAGTGCTGTTTGTAATCTCTGCATCTTCTGTAGTCATATCCATCTTTTCTCCTGCGTCATTCTTCTCTTCAATGCCGAACAGCTCGATAAAAGCGCCTCTGGTACCGGAGCCGTCCTCACGGGATACCACGCTGATGGGGCCTGCTGTCTCCTCTGCTGCAGTTTCCTCTGCTTTCTCTGTCTGAGCTGCTGTGGTTGCTGCAGATGAAGCTGCTGCGGTTGTCTCAGCTGCCTTATTTCCGGAACATCCGGTCAGACCTGCCATTGCCAGACCCATTGCCAAAAGTACTGCCATTGTTTTTTTCATAATTTTTTCTCTCCTTTTTCTGTACGGCTTTGTTTTTTGCCGCATATGTTTTACCTTTGTGATCCTGTATCATCATGGGAAGCTGCTTTTGGGGGACTTCCCTGTGACTGCGTTTTTGTTTCTTACAAGGCGTATTGTAAAATCCTTATGTAAAATCCAAAAGAAGCTGTGTGTAAAATCAATGTAAAGTTTTTTCCGCAAAAAAAAGAAAAGAAAAACCGCCGCCCGTGATTTTACATTGTTTGTAAAACCACGGACAGCGGTCTAAAAAATGATGTAACTGTTTCGGATGGGGTGTTATTTATAAATCGGATATTTATCGCACAGCTTCGTTACCTCGGCACGGATGTAATCAGCCTTATTTTCAAAATCCGTAGCTGCCAGCCAGATGCACTCAGCAATCTTCGGCATATCCTCCTCCTTCAGTCCTCTGGAGGTAATGGCCGGAGTTCCGATACGGACGCCGGAGGTCACAAAGGGACTTCTGGTATCATTGGGTACTGCATTTTTATTCAGTGTAATATAAACCTCATCACACCGGTTCTGCAGCTCCTTTCCGCTGACATCAAGCCCTGTCAGATCCACCAGCATCAGATGGTTATCTGTGCCGCCGGAAACCAGCTTGAAGCCCTGAGCGGTCAGCGCCTCTGCCAGCGTTGCTGCATTCTTTCTTACCTGATGCTGATATTCCTTAAATTCCGGTTTCAGAGCCTCGCCAAAGCAGACTGCCTTTGCTGCAATCACATGCTCCAGAGGTCCGCCCTGGGTTCCCGGGAAAATAGCCTTGTTAAAATTAAATTTGTCTGCTGCTGCCTGATTGGCCAGAATCATGCCGCCTCTGGGTCCCCGCAGAGTCTTATGAGTCGTGGTCGTCACAACATCCGCATAGGGAATGGGGCTGGGATGCTCGCCCGCTGCCACAAGACCTGCAATGTGAGCCATATCCACCATCAGATAAGCGCCAACCTTATCTGCAATCTCCCGGAACCGCTTAAAATCAATGATTCGCGCATAGGCGCTTGCGCCTGCCAGAATCATCTTCGGCTTATGCTCCACAGCAAGACGCTCTACCTCATCATAATCAATAAATCCCTGATCGTTCACGCCGTAAGGAACAATATTAAAATACATACCGGAGAAGTTTACAGGACTTCCGTGGGAAAGATGGCCGCCGTGATCCAGACTCATGCTCAGCACCGTATCTCCCGGCTTTAACATAGCGACAAACACTGCCATATTCGCCTGAGCGCCGGAATGGGGCTGTACATTGGCATAATCGCAGCCAAACAGCTTTTTCGCACGGTCAATGGCAATCGTCTCCACCACGTCCACGCACTCACAGCCGCCGTAATACCGCTTTCCGGAATATCCCTCTGCATACTTGTTGGTCAGCACAGTTCCCATCGCCATCATAACCGGCTCTGAAACAATATTTTCTGATGCAATCAGCTCCAGATTTCTTCTCTGACGGGCTGCCTCTGCTTCAATCGCTTTTCCCACCTCAGGATCATAGTCTGTGATAAAATTCATTACCTCATTAACCATAGCCGTACTCCTTTTCTTCTCTAAAATAATAGGTATCCCCCGCATGGTTTTGATTATAGTACAAAAAAAAGAGACCTGTCAAGCAATTGTCTCTTTTCTTCGTGGTTTTCTGACGTTTTTGTTACTGCACTGAATTCTTCTCCCGTTCCGCTCTCCGGTGCTCTTCTAAAAGCTCTCCATACCGTTTTTCATCCAGAGGGAAGCTGACCCGCTCGCCGGTCCAGGCGGAAAGATAGGCGGCATTGGCCAGCAAAAGTCCGCCAACACCTTCCTCTCCCGGTGCAATCAGCGGTGTTCCCTTCCGGATATGATCGCTGAAATTCCGGAACATCATCACATAAGCATCCTCCTCCGGATCTAATTCCACCTCTTCCTCATGATGAGACGGCTGCCCGAAAATCACCCGGTTTTCCCGGTTAAAGGTATCAGTATCCACATCATTTTTATCCCAGAGTACCGTTTTTCCACCTTCAACAGTCAGCTTTCCACAGGTTCCCCAGATTTCCAGCCGGTTAGAGCCCGGATGCTCACCGCTGGAGCTGATCAGAGAACCCCGGAAGGAGGGGCGCCCATCCTCACGGCTGCCATACAAAAATCTCAAATCCACACTGTCATCTACAGCGAAATTATTATATTTTCCAAAATCAATATCCGCATCCACTGCGTCCGGCATTCCAAACAGCCACTGCCATATGTCCAGATAATGCTGGCACTGATTCAGGAGAAGTCCGCCGCCTTCCCCGTTCCAGCTGCTTCTCCAGGAAGCGCTGCTGTGATAAAAAGGAGAACGGAACCAGTTGTTGCAGATCCAGACAGCTCTCGTTACATTTCCCAGAACACCCGCATCCAGCAGCTCCTTTGCCTTTCGGAAAGCCGGGAAGGTTCTGCAGTGAAACATCACGGCAAATTCCGTATCCTCCCTCTTTGCTGCCGCCAGCTCCTCTGCCGCTTCTGCGGTAATCCCCAGAGGCTTCTCGCAAAAAACATGTTTTCCACAGGAAAATGCCTTTTTCCCGATTTCCACGTGGGTAGAATGCGGAGTAGCAATCACCACTGCATCAAAATCCGTCTGGTGAGCGAAGGTGTCCTCCACATCCCGGTACAGAGCCGCCCGGGGATAAAGAGCACGGATTTCCTGCTGACCCGGCTGATTCCGGCAGCAAATCCCCTGAAGCACCAGTCCCGGAGCCTGTCCTTCCTCAATAATTCTGGCATACTTTTTTCCCATACCGCCAAAACCGATGATAACTACACGAATCTCTTCCATTCTCTCATCCTCCACTCTGAATTTTCTACGGATGCAGCCTGTATTCCCGAATCACAATCTGCAGCGTTCTGTTTCCATTATATTCATTCACATCGGGATAATAAATCACATCTATGTGCTTCTGGCTTCCCAGCTCCTCCATAAAGCGATCGCCCTCTGTAAACAGCATTCCCTCCATAGGATATCCCTGCTCTGTAACCAGAGACAGCTTGACTGCATTCCTGTTCCGTCCAAGAACACGGCTGCTTCGAATCAAAAGATTCTTCTGCGCAAACTGCGGTTTTTCATTTCCCTGTCCAAAAGGCTCCAGCTGCTTCAGCTCTTCTATCAGTCCCTCGGATATATATTCCAGAGGCATCGGCACATCAATCCAGATTTTCCGGACAAAATCCTCCGGCTTCAAATTTGCCTGTTCATTCAGTCTCCGGCGAAATTCATCAATATCCCCTTCCCGCAGAGAAAAACCTGCCGCCATAGGATGACCTCCGAATTTCACAAGAAGATCCTGAACTCCGCAAAGTCCTTGGTACATATGATAGGCTTCAATCGAACGTCCGGATCCCTTTGCCATGGGAACCGCCTCTTCCCCATCCTGTGAATCCGCCTCCTCTGCGCTCCTGGTTAAAACAAAAGAGGGTTTGTTCCAGGCTTCACGCACACGGCCTGCAATAATTCCCGCCAAAGACTCATGGCAGTCCGGAAGATATACTACCAGCACAGAATCCTCCCCGTACTGCTCCTCCACAATCGAAAGTGCTTCCTCCACGCCCTTCTGGGTCATGTTCTTTCGCTCCTCATTCAGTTCCTTCAGCTGAATTGCCATTCTCTGGGCCCCGGCTTCATCTTCACAGAGAAGCATTTCCAGCGCCAGCTTTGCTGTCTGAAGTCTTCCGCTGGCATTCAGACAGGGGCCAATAACAAATCCGATATGATATGCTGTCAGCTGGGTGATATCAAGATCGCAGGCTTCCACCAGGGCTCTGAGTCCCGCGCTTTTCGTCCGTATAATCTGACGCAGCCCCCACCTTACCAGAATTCTGTTTTCATCCTGAAGGGGCATTACATCTCCTACGGTGGCAATTGCTGCAAACTCCAGCATCTGCTCCCACTCTGTTTCCGGAATCCCGAAAAGTTCAAAGAGAACCTGCACCAGCTTGTAAGCCACAACTCCGCCGCAAATACTTTTAAACGGATAACTGCAGCCATCCTGCTTGGGATTTACCACCGCGTCCGCGCAGGGAAGCTGTTCTGAACCATCTGTGCTGCGCACCACTTCATGATGATCTGTTACTACCACAGTCAGACCCAGTTCTTTTGCCAGAGCAATCTGATCCAGAGCCGCAATTCCATTATCACAGGTTACAATAGTGTCAATTCCATCTGCAGCGGCCTTTCTGATAATGTTTTCATTAATTCCATATCCGTCCCGTATCCGCTCCGGAATCTGATAGTCCACCAGACCTCTGCACCGGGAAATTCCCCGATACAGCAGGTAGGTAGAACACACGCCGTCAATATCATAATCGCCTACAATCCGGATTCGTTTTCCTGACTTTATCTTGTCTTCCAGTATCCCGGCCGCCTGATCCATCCCCTTCAAAAGATGGGGATTATACAAATCCCGAAGTGTTCCATGGAGATATTTCTCCACAGCCCCATCTCCCACAACCTCTCTGTTTCTGATAATCCGCGCTGTCACCGGACTGATATGAAAACGCTTTGAGAGAGCTCCGAAATCTGCCCGTTTTGTCTGCAGCATCCAGCAGGAATCCTGCCTGCCGCCATTATTTTTCCTCATGTTCTGTCTTTTCCTTTTCCAGCTGTGATATCTGAATTTTCAGAGCCGCAAGCTCTTTTTCATAATGCTCCTTCTGCCGCAGAAGCTCCTCCTGATGCTGACTTTCCTGCACCTTCAGCTGGCTCTGAAGACTGGCAAATGCATACAGCACCGGAGCAAAATCCCCCCGGTATGCCTGCTCGCACTCTGATTTCACATCGTAATTTCTGCTTCCGATTTCCTGAAACATTCTCGTCTCATCCCGGATAATATCCCGCAGACGGGCCAGCATTTCATTCATCGCTCTTGTCAGAGTTCCTATCTCATCTTCTGATTCATACTCCAGAAATGTATCCAGGTTTCCGTTTCCTGCCCGCCATGCGGCATCCGCCAGTTTTTCTGACGGCTCCTTAATCGACCGGATCAAAGAAAGAATCAGACTGATAACAATCAGGGAAACTGTGCCGATAACAGCCAGCTTCACACGGGACAGCCGCTCATACAGCTTTCCGGCATCATCCCTTGCCTGCAGGGCAGTCTCCTTGTTATAATCAACCGCCTCCAGGAACAGACTGCTGGTTTCATCGAACCGCTGCTGCGCCTCGCCCATCATCATTTCTGTCGCCTTTTCCCGGTCATTTCCCTTGCTGATCTCAACCAGCTCCTTGCTGCATTCCAGATACTGCTGCCATGCCTGATACGCCCGATCCATAATCATCTGATCCGCTTCCAGGGTAGGAAGCTGCTTATAGGCCTGAAACCGCTCTTCAATATCCTGTTCCAGTTCCAGCATATCCTGTTCCAGTTCTCCCATCAGCTCCGAATCCGCTGTCACTGCATGGCGGCTTTCTGTAATCCGGTAATCTGAGGTTACCGTATTCAGCTCCTCCGCCGCAATCACCGCATTCATCCAGACATCGTTTAACTCTGCCCCCACCTGATCAATCTGTCTTGCTGTAGCAATGGATTCCTTTCCCATAAGAAACAGCCCCAGAATACTGACCGCACCTAATATCATCAGCTTTTTGCTGATTTTTACATCTCGAATGGATTTTATTTTCATCACCCCCGAAGTCTTATTCCTTTTCATAATATTTAATCAGGGCCTGGGTTCCCAGATCCTCCATTCCCTCTCCGGCCAGCTTCTCATACATGGCCAGAACATATTCCAGAACTCCCAGTCTGGCATCCGCTGCCAGGGCCTCCTCATCAGCCAGCTTCATATCCTTAATAAAATGCTTGATAAAAAAGCCCGGTTCAAAATCATCTTTTAAAATTCTGGATGCCACGTTATTCATCTGGGCGCTTCCCGCAGCTCCGGTAGAAACAGAATCCAGCATTACCTTCGGATCCAGTCCCACAGCCCGGGCATAGGCCAAAGCCTCACAGGCGCCGGAAAGCGCTCCTGCAATGGCAATCTGGTTGCACATCTTTGTGTGCTGTCCGTTTCCGGCCTTTCCTTCATAATTAATATTTTTTCCCATAGCCTCAAACACCGGCATGCAGGCATCAAAGGCTTCTCTGTCTCCTCCTGCCAGAATTGTCAGAGTTCCGGCCTTCGCACCGCTGTCTCCTCCTGTTACCGGCGCATCCAGAGCATAAAGCCCTGCAGCCTTTGCCTCCTCATAAATCCGCTCTGCCAGCTTTGGACTGCTGGTTGTCATATCAATGACATAAGCTCCCGCCGGGGCATTTTTCAAAATCCCGCCTTCTCCGAAATAAACTTCCTCCACATCCTTCGGATAGCCCACAATGGTAATTACTGCGTCTCTGTCTGCGACACACTCCTTCACTGTATCCCGCCAGACTGCGCCCTCATGGATCACATCCTCAACCTTTGATTTTGTTCTGGTATAGATTGCCACCTCAAAGCCGGCCTTCATTAAATTACGAACCATGGATTTCCCCATAATGCCCACACCGATAAAACCTATTTTCTTCATGCTCCAAATGCCTCCTGTTCTGAAGTTTTCATACCGGTATTGTATCACAGGATGCCGGGATGCGCCAGAACGTTCTCCTTGCCTGCCCTGTCCGGTTGCGTTATAATAGGAATCATCGTTTCAGACCATACTAAAATCTGCTGATACCTGTGAGGAGAGAACATATGACCAAAGAAACCAAAACAACATCCAAATCCCCTGATTCCGGAAACTTTCTGATTCAGGGAAGTATTCTGGCGGCAGCCGGAATCATTGTCCGCCTCATCGGACTTTTATACAAGGTGCCCATGACCCGGATTCTGGGGACGGAAGGTATTGGCTACTACAATACTGCCTATGAAATCTACAACATCGGACTGATTCTGTCCTCCTACAGTCTGCCTCTGGCTATTTCCAAGCTGATTGCAGCCCGGAGAATCCGCGGACGTTACCAGGATGCCCGCCGCGTCTACCTGTGCGGTATGGCCTTCGGCATCACCGTAGGAACCGCCATGACTGCAATTTTGCTGTTTGGCTCCTCCTGGATCACAGAAACCATTTTCAAAAGTCCCGGAAGCGCCCTTCCCCTGGCCGTTATGGCTCCTACCGTGCTTGTATTTTCTGTTATGGGCATTATACGGGGATATTTCCAGGGCTTTGGCAATATGATCCCCACCTCTGTATCTCAGATTATTGAACAGGTGATTCACGCCGCTGTCAGCATTGTGGCCTCCTATTTGTTTATCCGGTGGTTTGCAGACGCTGCATCTCCTGCTTCCTACGGCGCGGCAGGCGGTACTCTGGGAACCCTGACCGGCGCTCTGGCGGCACTGATTTTTCTGTCTGCCATGATGCTTCGCCACAGAAAGAGCCAGGCAGAGCTCTACCGCCGCCCCCAGTCTGTTTCCACAGAATCCTGGAAGTCCGTGTTCTGGGCTCTGCTTGTTACGCTGACTCCCATTATTCTGAGCCAGTTTGTCTATCAGTTAAGCGGCTCCGTGGACAACTCCATGTTCGGACAGATTATGTCTGCCAAAGGACTGACAGAAAAAGAGAGAATGTCTCTTCTTGGCATTTATGGCGGCGAATACCGGCTTCTGACCAATGTTCCTGTCGCCATTGCTTCCTCCCTGGGAACCTCCATGATTCCCAGCATTGTAGCCTCAAAAACACAGAGAGATTTTCCGGCAGTTCAGAAAAAAATACGGCTGACTGTAAAATTCAACATGCTGATTGCCATTCCCTGCGCTGTAGGCATGGGAGTTCTGGCCGGCCCCATTATGCGGCTCATTTTCGGAGACAATTCCGCTCTGACAAGAAATCTGCTGACTCTGGGGGCCCCCGCCGTTATTTTCTTTTCTCTGTCCACAGTAACCAATGCTGTGCTCCAGGGTATTGACCTGATGCGCAAATCAGTTACCCACTCCGCCATCTCCCTGGCTCTCCATGTGATTCTTGTCTATGTGCTCCTGCAGCATTTTAACATGGGAGTTTACGGACTGGTAATCGGAAATGTAACCTTTGCCCTGGCAGTATGCATTCTCAACTGGCTGGCTATCGGAAAAGCCTTAAAATACCGGCAGGAAATCAAAACCACCTTCCTGCTGCCCCTGGTTTCCTCTGCTGTTATGGGGGCCTTCGCCCTGGCTGTTTACCGGCTGGTTACTTCCATCACAGGATACTATCAGCTGGGTATTCTGGTAAGCGTTCCCCTGGCCATGATCCTTTACGGCATTCTGATCATCCTGACCAAATCCGTAACAGAGGAAGAGCTTCCTGATATGCCCTTTGGAATGAGAATTCTTCGTCTGTGCCGCAAGGCCCGCCTGATTCGCTAAAAAAACAAGCCTGTCCCTCAATCCTGAAGGGCAGGCCTGTTTTTTCCTTATCCTTATTTAGTCCTTATTTTTCTGTCATATTTATAATCCGCCTTTCTGCGAAAGGCACCAATGCGTCATGAAACAGCTT
>UQFC01000056.1 GCA_900540335.1 uncultured Clostridium sp.
GCACTTTCCTATGACATAAAAAAAACCGCCCCTGAAATAGGGACGGAATCCATATCCGCAACCACCCTGTCTCCTGAATGAAACAAGCACGAATCAAAGCGTACCAGCATACGCGGTTTCTATAACGGGAAACACCCGTGGAAACCTAATAGCCATGCGTTCGGCTTCCCTTCTCAGAGATGATTTTCCGGCCAGCGCTGTGACCGTCTCTCACCACCGGCGGTTCTCTGTAGCACGCATTCTGTCCCTACTTGTTCTCTTCTTGGAATTTCTGTTATTCTGAGTTTTTTGCAAACTCTATGCTAGAAATATTAACTCGCTTTTACCAAATCGTCAACTGGCATTTTATCACTTTTCTTCCTGTTATATTTCATATTTTTCGTTATTTTCAATTATTTTTCTGTATTTTTGTTCATTTTTATCCGCTGCAGCAGCGACATCTGTCTTTATAGAGCGGTCATTTTCGTCTTGATGAAACAGCCGATCCATGTTAGACTTTCTATAAGGTACCCCGTGCTGAACAGTTACACTTGAATACATAAGGAGGAATATCAATGTCAGAGGTTATCCTTGGAAGAACTGGAATTACCGTCAATAAAAACGGCTTCGGCGCTCTTCCCATTCAGAGAATTACAAAAGAACAGGCTGCCGCCCTTCTGCAGCAGGCCTACGAAGGAGGCATTACCTTTTTTGATACTGCCCGCGCTTACACAGACAGTGAAGAAAAACTGGGATATGCTCTGAGCCATGTGCGCAGCCACATTTATCTGGCTACCAAAACTGCTGCTCAGACTGCAGACGGATTCTGGAAGGATCTGGAAACCAGCTTAAAGCTTTTAAAAACAGACTGCGTAGATATTTACCAGTTCCATAATCCCGCCTTCTGTCCGAAGCCCGGCGATGAGTCCGGTCTTTACGACGCTGCTTTAAAAGCAAAGGAACAGGGAAAAATCCGCTTTATCGGAATCACCAACCACCGGCTTTCCGTTGCCCGGGAGGCAATTGACTCCGGACTTTATGATACCCTTCAGTTCCCCTTCTGCTACCTGGCAACAGAGAAGGAGCTGGCTCTGGTTGAGGGCTGCAGGGAACAGAATATGGGCTTTATCGCCATGAAATCATTATCCGGCGGCCTGATCACCAATGCAGCTGCAGCGTATGCCTATGCGGATCAGTATGACAATGTTCTTCCTATATGGGGAATCCAGAAAAAAGAAGAGCTGGAGCAGTTCCTCTCTTTCATCAAGGAACCTCCAGCTATGACGGATGATATCAGGGCTCTGATCGAGCGGGATCGAAAACTGCTGTCAGGCAGCTTCTGCCGCGGCTGCGGATACTGTATGCCCTGTCCTGCAGGCATTGAAATCAACGACTGCGCCCGTATGTCTCTGCTGCTGCGCCGTTCCCCGTCAGCCTCTCATCTCTCTCCTGAAGGTCAGGCGCGGATGATGAAAATCAAGGAATGCCTCCACTGCGGCAAATGCGCTTCCAAATGTCCCTACGGACTGAACACTCCTGAGCTTCTTTTGCGCAACCTCAAGGACTACGAAGAGGTTCTGGCAGGAAAGGTCATGACAGCAGATAATTTTTAAATTACAAGGATGCTTCGTCCTTCCAGTGAAGACGGTGAAGATGGCCTTCCATGGTCATCTTCTCAAAGCCGTTCTGGCGAAGCGCTTCATAAAGCACCACAGCAACAGAGTTGGAAAGATTCAGGGAACGAATATCTCCCCACATGGGAATCCGGACACAGTTCTCCTGATTTTCCACCAGGATTTCCTCCGGAATCCCCGCGCTTTCCTTGCCGAACATAAGATAGCAGTCCGGCTCATAGCTGACCTCTGTATACACCTTCGGCGCCTTTGTTGTAGCCATATAAAGCTTTGCTCCGGGATTCCTTTCCAGAAAATCCTGGAAGTCACAGTACACCGTCACATCCAGCTTATCCCAGTAATCAAGTCCGGCTCTTTTTATCGCCTTTTCATTCAGCTTAAATCCCAGAGGCTCAATCAGATGAAGCCTGGTATTGGTCGCCACACAGGTCCGGCCGATATTGCCGGTATTTAAAGGCATTTCCGGCTCAAAAAGTACAACATTCATTCTGCTCTCACCTTTCCCGGCTGTCTAAGGTCTTAACAAACCGCTCAATCCGGCCCAGGGCCTCCTTCAGGCTCTTTAAGGAATAAGCATAGGACACACGCAGATGGCCCTCTCCCGCTTCTCCAAAAGCCGTTCCCGGAACCACAGCTACCCGCTCTGACTTCAGCAGCTCCATGGCAAACTCGTCAGAGGTCATGCCAAACCGCCGGATACTGGGGAATATGTAAAATGCTCCAAGAGGCTCAAAACAGTCCATGCCCATTTCCCGGAAGGCATGAAGAAGATAGCGCCGTCTCTGATCATAGGATTCCCGCATCCGCTTCACATCCTCATCGCTGTTCTTCAGGGCGTCTATTGCTGCGTACTGGCTGGTTGTCGGCGCACACATAATGGCAAACTGATGAATCTTCAGCATCTGCTTTAAAATCACAGCAGGCGCGCACGCATATCCAAGACGCCATCCTGTCATGGCAAAGGCCTTGGAAAAACCATTAATCAGCACGGTTCTTTCCCGCATTCCCGGAAGGGAGGCAATGGTTACATGCTCTTCCTCTCCATAAGTCAGCTCGGAATAAATCTCATCAGAAAGAACAAACAGATCGTGTTCTATTACAATTTTTGCAATCTCCTCCAGCTGGCGGCGGTTCATCACCGCTCCGGTGGGGTTGTTGGGGAAGGGAAGAACCAGAAGCTTTGTCTTCGGCGTAATCTTTTCCAGAAGCTTTTCCGGCGTCAGACAGAACTGATCCTTTTCCTCCAGCTCAATCGCAACCGGAACACCTCCGGCCAGAACAGCACAGGGCACATAGGAAACATAGCAGGGCTGAGGAATCAAAACCTCGTCTCCCGGATCCAGCATGGCCCGCATGGCAATATCAATGCCCTCGCTGCCGCCTACCGTTACTACAATCTCCTTGTCCGGATCATAGCTGACATGACAGCGTCTCTCCAGATAATTGTGAATCTCCACCCGGAGATCCCGCAGACCTGCATTGGCTGTATAAAAGGTTCTTCCTTTTTCCAGAGAATAGATGCCTTCCTCCCGGATATGCCAGGGCGTATCAAAATCCGGCTCTCCGACACCCAGAGAAATCACATCCTGCATTTCATTGGCAATATCAAAAAATTTACGGATTCCTGAAGGCGGAATCGAAGTAATGATTTTATTTAACGGATCTCTCACGGTGTAATCAGCATCCTTTCGTCCTGGATCTCATCGCTTAAAACAGTTCCGTGATCCTTGTATTTTTTCAAAACAAAATGGGTGGCCGTACTTAATACAGAATCCAGAGGAGCCAGCTTGTCAGAAACAAACTGCGCTACCTGGCGCATGGTCTTTCCCTCAATGATTACCATAAAATCAAATCCACCGGCCATCAGATACAGGGCATTGACCTCACTGTACTGATAAATCCGCTCTGCCAGCTTGTCAAAGCCCATGCCTCTCTGAGGCGTTACCTTAACCTCAATCAGAGCGCTGACCTTTTCCTCACTGGTATTGTCCCAGTTAATCAGAGTATGATATCCGCAGATAATCCGCTCTTTTTCCATCTCGGCAATCTCATTGGCCACCGCGACTTCATTCTCTCCTAACAGAATTGCCAGATCATGGATATCGATTCTGCTGTTTTTTTCGATAACCGCCAAAATTTTTTCTCTCATAATAGACTGCCTCCCATTTTATTTATATTCTTCTCATACTTCCGGATCCGCTTCTTTTCTGACCGGATAATCCGGAACTGCTTTTAATAATTCATCCGGCTGGGGACGTTCCAGAAATCCCTGTCCCTCCTGGACAATCATTTCTCTCGCAATTCCCTTCCGGACTGCACCGATAACCGCGGCCTCAATCCCCCGCGCCTTCAGCTTCTCCGCCAGACGGCCTCCGTTTTCCGAGGCCAGAAGTGCACAGCTGCTGCTGTAAAGCCGGTAAGGATTCAATTCAAACCGCTCGCAAATCTCTACGGTTGCCTGAGTCACCGGAATCTGCCGCAGGGCAAACCGGACACCTGTTTCATAAGCGCCTGTCAGATTCCAGATCGCCTTTAAAACGCCGCCTTCCCCTATGGGCTCTGCTTCTGTGATCTCAGAGGCCAGCTCTGCAAGAACCGGCTCCAGCGCGCCTTCTGCCTTCTGGCCGGCCGCCTCCAGCTCCTCCAGATACTCCCCGGAAAACCAGGTCTTCAGATGGCTGTGAAAGCGTTCTGCAATCACTGCCGCACCTGCCAGTCCGGGATTCCCTGCCACAACCAGATCCTGCCCGGCACGGAGATTCCCGGTATTCTCCCGCTCAATTCTTCGCATCATGGTGTTTGTCCTCGTTTTTCATTCTTTCAGTCCGCTTCCCGAAAAAACATGCCGCCCTTACTGAACCGGCGCTTCTGTTTCTCCCGGGCCTCCTGCCGGAGCCGGTGCATCTTCTGCCGGACCTGCCGCCTCAGCCGGTGCACTCACTTCCCCCGGGCCTCCTGAAGAGCCGGCCGCTTCTTCACCTGAAGAAACGCCGGGGCCTCCGTGAATTCCTTCGACAATGGAAGACTCCTCAGACGGTGCTTCCCCTGCGGACTCATCCTGGCCGCCTGCCGCAGGCGCTGTCTCTGCCGGGGCTGACGCCGGTGCTTCCGGTCCTGCCAGCACAATGGCCTTGGATGCATTGTAGGTATCTGTGTGAAGGAGAATGCGTTCTGTCTCTATTCCATCAACCTTTACTACCTTCCACAATCTGGACTTGATTCCAGTGTGGGCTGACTGTACCTGTTTTCTTGTACCGGGAGCCAGGGAATTGTCCACCTTGATCTCCGGCTCTCCCGGATCAATGGTGCTGAGCGTTTCGGAAACAAACTCCACAGTTCTGTTGGCTGGACGTGTCTCTTTTCCGTAAATGGTAAAAGTCAGCGTCCGATCCTTTGTATATCCCTCAACATAAATAGGCGTGCTGTAATTGTTTGTCACCTTCAGATCCTTTACCGTTCCGGCCGTAGCCGCATCCATGGACGGCTTTACATAGCCTACAATCATGGAATGGTTCTGTCTCTGGACAATCTCAAGCTCTGCGCGGAGAGCTGCCTGATACAAGGTTGTGGAAATCTGACAGACACCGCCGCCGATGCTGTCTACCACACGTCCGTTCTCATAAGCCGCTGCAGAAAAATATCCGTTTTCTTTGGTAAACGGATGCATACACTCATAACCGGACAGAGTTTCCCCCGGCATCAGCACATGTCCGTTGATTTTTGCTGCTCCGTTCTTCAGGTTGCCTGCCCGGGAAGCCCCGCTGCTGCTGAAATCTGTAGAAAAGCTTCCCAGCTCGTCCTGTATGGTGGCCAGCTGTTCTTCCCGGATCTCTGCTTCATTCACAGTGACAGCCGCCTCTACAGCTACTTCCTCTGCATCTGTATCTGCCAGCGCTGTCTCCAGAGCCGTCTTTGTGGCCTCTGTATCAACCGTCTTTCCATCCACTTCAGACGTAATTTCAAACCTGCCGTCAACTCTGGTAATTGCCGCATTCTGCGGCTCTGCCGTCATTCCCTGGCAGTTGGCATTCACAAACTCGGCAAATTCTGTTCCGTCCACACCTGTTTCCAGAGAAAGGTGAACCGGCTCCTTTTCCAGGTCCTTTCGTTCCATGTACTGCTGGATCAGATTTCCGCCTGTCCCGTGAGATGCCGCTTCCTCCACTGCCTCCGGATTTGTCCAGGCAAATCCCAGCTCTCCTGCAGTGGTCTCCACAGGCGTCCCCTCGATGGTTAAAGTAACCTTCCGGTCCGCAAGAGTATTCACATAATCCTGAATCGTCTGCCCGGCCTCTTCTTTTGTCATGCCGCCTAACTCAATATCTCCCACGAAAATTCCGTCTGGAATTGTCATTTCCTTTGCAGACGCCGGAGCCGCCATGGAAAGGCTTATAACTGCCGCCAGGGCCGCTCCGCTCCAAATGCTTCTCTTTTTCATAATCGCTCCCTCGGACTTTTTTAAATCATCAGCGCTGCTGCCACTACCGGCACGATCATAGCAAGCACCAGAATTACTGCAACCACTGATACTAAAATCTTTTTGTTTTTATTATTATTCATATTCATCATCGTTCCATTCACCTCTTTTTCCTGTATTGTGCTAATGTCTGATTCTTCCATACTGTGAAATCACCCTGTCCGTAATCCGGGATGCCTCATTCCGGCTGAGATAGTCAATTTGCACAGGTAAATCTATTTTATGATATTTCAGTAAATACCGCAAGTCCTCTTTTTGCTTTTTCGTGGCCGGCTGCTCCCGTTTTACCTTATAAATCAGGGGTTTTTCCGCAAATGCCTCCGGCTCCGCCTCTCCGTAAAGGGCAGCCAGCTGCTGATACAGACTGTGGGCATCCTCCGCATCTCCCAGCGCTCTGTGGGCGCCCTGACGCTGTATGCCGAAAAAACTGCATGCAGCCTCCAGATTTTTCTTTTCCTCCTGAGGCATAAATCTGCGGCAGAGCTGCAGCGTATCCAGCCCCGCCCGCTCAAATTCCAGCCCCTGATTCACTGCCGCCCGCTTTAAAAAGCTGTAATCAAAAATAACATGATGACCAAGAAGAGGCAGCTGTCCACAAAAATCAAGGAACTCACCTATTTTATCCCCAATGTCCGGTGCATTCTCCACCATTTCATCGGAAATCCCTGTCAGCCGGACAATTCTTTCCTCCAGAGCCCTTCTCGGGTTGATCATTGTATGAAACGATGCCGTTTTCTGCCCGTTTTCCACCCGGACAGCTCCAATTTCAATAATCCTGTCCCGCTTTGCATCCAGGCCTGTTGTTTCCAGGTCAACTGCTATATACCGGTCCGGAATCTTTACAGCGTTCTCTCTGCTGTCCCCGCTCATACCATTTCTCCCTTTCTGCTTTCAGAATTCTTTGCGCCCGCCTTTTTTTCCGTATCCTCAGCAGAAGGACACAGATGACGGAGAAAACATTCCCCGCACCGGGGGCTTCGGGCTGTGCAGATTGTACGCCCCAGAGTGATTACATGAATGTTCCAGAGAATCCAGTGATCCTCCGGCAGAACCTTCATCAAATCATACTCAATCTTTTCCGGATCCTCCTGACTGGTCAGTCCCAGCTTCCTTGATATCCGTTTCACATGAGTATCCACAACAATACTTGGCTCATTGTAAATATTCCCCCGGATTACATTGGCTGTTTTCCGTCCGACACCTGCCAGAGCTGTCAGTTCCTTCAATGTCCGCGGGACTTCTCCCTGGTGCTCCTCAATCAGTCGTTTACAGCAGGAAATAATGTTTTTTGCCTTGCTGTGGTAAAAGCCGATGGAATGAATGTCCTGCTCCAGCTCCTTCACATCTGCCCCGGCAAATTTTTCCAGAGTATCATATTTCTGAAATAAATCCGCCGTTACCAGATTCACCCTGGCATCTGTACACTGGGCGCTGAGAATTACGGCAATCAGCAGCTGCCAGGGTGTTTCATAATTCAGATAACAGCGGTACTCTGTCCCGTATTCTCTGTCCATGGCTGCAAGGATCTCGCCAATCCGCCTTTCCCGCTCTGCCCTGGTTTCCTTCTTCATCTTCCACTCCTTTTTGCCACCCAAAGGGCAAACATGGTTACAGAACTCTGTCTCCACATTTGCCCCCTGAACGGGCGCTCCTTCCTTAAATTCTCCTATTTAGAACAACGAAGCTGCCTGACACACTCCCTCACTGGAGCGCGGCTGCTTCTCCGGCTCCAGACAGCTCATCTCCGCATTATGCGTAAGCGGATCCCGCTTTCTGTAATCAAACAGCAGAATATTTCCGCTGCGAAGAACCTCTGCATGAACCCTTGTTCCCAGTCCCCGCAGCTCCGGCGCCAGACGACGGATCCTCTCTTTATAAGGACTCTGATCCAGCGCAAATGAAGGCCTGCTCTTTGCATTTTCTCTCAGATAAAGATCACACATAAGAGCATCCTCTGCCTCCATCAGAAAATCTCCATCCGCCTGTTCCTTTACAAAATCATGGAGAATTTCATACCGGGCCAGACGGCTGTGATTCAGCCCGGTCAGCCCCTTCCTCTCATAATAATCTGCCAGCTGCTCATAAAAAACAAAGGCATCCTTCCATCTGGTCTCCAGATGCTTCAAGGTCCTGGTAAACTGTCCGCTGTTGTAGTACACCTCCACCATGTCTTCAATCCCCTTCAGCTTCAGCACATCATCATAAGACAGCCATCTGGTAGACAGCACCTCATAGGGCGGCCTGTCTCTGTAAACAAGACCGTAGTTCTCTGCCTGTTCAAACATAAAAGAACCCTTTAATACCTTTAAAAATCCCAGCTGAAGCTGCTCCGGCTCCATGGCATATACCTCATTAAAGGATTGGTGGAAGGAAGAATAGTCCTCCCAGGGAAGACCTGCAATCAAATCCAGGTGCTGATGAACATTATGACCGGCATTGATGCGGGCCACCACCTTTCTCAGCCGTTCCAGATCCATAACCCGGTGAATTTCCCGGATTGTTTTCGGATTAGTGCTCTGCACGCCGATTTCCAGCTGAATCAGTCCGGGCCGCATGGTGCCTATCAGCTCCAGTTCCTCACCATCCAGAAGATCCGCCGCAATTTCAAAATGGAAATTCGTCACCCCGTTATCATGCTCCTTAATATGTCTCCATATTTCCATTGCATGACTCTTGCGGCAGTTAAAGGTTCTGTCCACAAATTTCACCTGCGGAACCCGGTTTTCCAGAAAATAATCCAGCTCCTTCTTCACCAGTTCCAGCTCGCGGAAACGGACAGATTTGTCCACGGAAGACAGACAGTAGCTGCAGGAAAAAGGACAGCCCCGGCTGCTTTCATAATAAATGATTCTGTTTTCAAAGCCCTCCAGCCTGGAATACAGGAAGGGAATCCGGCTCATATCCATTACCGGGCGGACAGGATGATCCTGAATCTCTCCATCCTTTCCCCGATAGGCTGCGGCCGGAAGAGAAGAAAGGCTTTCCCAGAATGCCTCCTCCTTTTTCGCCTGTTCTCTGCAGCCGGACATTCCGGCTGACCTTCTCACAGACATTCCCAGCTTTTCATAACAATTTAAAAGAGCGGCAAAGGTTTCCTCCCCCTCGCCTTTCATAATCCCCAGAATTTCCGGTTCCCGTCCCAGCAGCTCCGGGGCGTCAAACGACACCTCCGGACCGCCCAGCCAGATATCTGTGTCCGGAAGCACCTTATGAAGATCCCGCACCAGCTCCAGACAGGGCACAATATTCCAGATATAGCAGGAAAATCCCACCATATCCGGCTTTCTCCGGTAAATATCCTCCAGAATCTGTTCCATTTGATTATTAATCGTATATTCACCAATCTCCACATGAACAGAGGGGAGCCCTGCCCCTTCCGGGAACAGGTCTCCCCGTGTCCGCTCCGCATACGCCTTCAGGCTGTAAATCCCGGGATTAGAATGAATATACTTTGCATTCACCGCTGCCAGTAAAAATTTCATCATTATACATCAATCTCAATCTTTCTTCCCGTAATTTCATACTGATAATACCGTACCCCCGCTGCATTCAACATCCGCTTGGACGCCCGCACAGAAGGAGAATCCGGATACTTGTCTTCTTTGTAAACAATCGTCTTGATTCCTGCCTGGATAATCGCCTTTGCGCATTCATTACAGGGGAAGAGAGTCACATACAGCTTGCTTCCCTCCAGACTGCCGCCTCTGTAGTTTAAAATAGCGTTCAGCTCACTGTGCGTCACATACAGATACTTGGCGCTGTACGGGTCTGTCGTCTCCTCCTCCTTTCCCCAGGGAAATTCATCGTCTGAGCATCCCCGCGGAAAACCATTGTACCCCATGGACAAAATCTTATTATCGTCACTGACAATACATGCTCCCACCTGCGTGTTGGGATCCTTGGAACGTCTTCCTGACAGGTCTGCCACACCCATAAAATATTCATCCCAGGAAATATAATCTGCTCTTTTTTTCGTACTGCTCAACGGTCTTCCCTCCTTTTACACATGAATCACATGATATCCTGCTGCCTTCGTCAGGCGGTTCATAATCGCCTGTCCCAGATGATCTCTGGAAAAGCTTTCTGAGTAAATATAGTCTACGCCCAGATCGTCAAATTCCCGCAGAACAGCAAACAGATTGTGGGCAATGGTTTCCTCTCTGGATCTCTGTCCTACACTGCGGATTTCTCCATAATGATACCGCGCCCTGGTTTCGTCTGTGCAGATTACGCCGACCCGGCATCCCTCTTCTTCCCGTTCCCTGGAAAGGCGGTTGATCTGCTCCACCACATCATCCAGCCCGCCTTCCAATAAAATCAGATCCCCGTGCGGCGCATAGTGGCGGTATTTCATTCCCGGCGCCTTGGGACGCAGATCCTCTCTTGGCGGTCCCTGAATAGCCGGATCAATCTCCACATGACCGGCAACTGCCTCCAGCATTTCCATCGTCACTGCACCGGGACGCAAAAGCACAGGAACCGGACCGGACACATCCACAATCGTGGATTCCACTCCAATTCCCACCGGGCCTCCATCCAGAATCATCTCAATCTTTCCATTCATATCCTGCCATACATGCTGGGCTGTCGTCGGACTTGGCCGCCCGGAGGTATTGGCGCTGGGCGCTGCAATCGGCACACCGGACATGGCAATCAGCCTGGCTGCAACAGGATCGCTTGGCATCCGCACGGCAACCGTATCAAGGCCGCCGGTTGTTCCGTAAGGGACAATCCCGCTTTTCGGAAAAACCATTGTCAGCGGGCCCGGCCAGTACGCCTTTGCCAGCTTTCGTCCGGCTTCCGGAATCTCCTTCACCAGCGGCTCCAGCTCCTTCATACAGGAAATATGAGCAATCAGAGGATTGTCTGAGGGACGTCCCTTTGCTGCGTAAATCTTTCGGGCCGCATCCTCATTCAGGGCATTTGCCCCCAGTCCATATACCGTTTCTGTAGGAAATGCCACAAGACCGCCCTCCCGGATAATCCGGGCCGCCTCTGCCAGTTCCTCATCCTTTATCCATTCGGAATCTTGAATTTTTATCAGTTTTGTCTCCATTGTTCTTGTTCCCCTTTACTGGGGATTATTATATCACAAGATTGTTTACGGGGAAAGCAGGTGTTTCTGCCAGAAGAAAAAAAGAAATCCTCATTTTTACAGACTTTTTGTATAAAAAAAGAAGCCCGCCTGCGAGCTTCTCCTCCTTTGTTCAGCTGGTTTTTATAATATCTGCAAGGGTTTTGTGATCAAAATAATCTGTCACCAGCTGATAAAACTCTGTCCACATCGGATAGGTACGGCATTCTGCCATCCTGCCGCAGGGTCTGGCCCCGCACTCCAGACAGGCCACCGGCGCCAGATCTCCCTCTGTCAGACGAAGGATCTCTCCAATCCTGCACTCCTCCGGCGGACGGTTCAGCCGATATCCTCCTCCTCGTCCCTGCACCCCTTCAATCAATCCGTTTTTCGATAATACAGGAAGAATCCGCTCCAGATACTTCAGAGAAATTTCCTGTCTTTCTGCAATCTCCTTCATGGGTACATAGCCTCTTTCTGCATGCTCTGCAAGATCGATCAAGACCCGGAGTGCATATCTTCCCCTGGTTGAAATCATCATAACAAACACCTCTCTCACAGAGCAATCATACCACGAATGCAGCTCACAGAGCAACTCATTCTTCCGCAAACAGCGGGGTGGACAAATACCGGTCTCCCGTATCCGGCAGAAGCACAACAATGGTCCTGCCTTCATTTTCCGGACGTCCGGCCAGGTCAATGGCCGCAGCCACTGCAGCCCCTGCAGAAATGCCTACGAGTACGCCTTCTTTTCTTCCTATCATCCGGCCTGCATCAAATGCCGCCTCATTGGAAACAGGAATCACCTCATCATAAATACGGGTATTCAGCACATCCGGTACAAAGCCTGCCCCGATACCCTGAATCTTGTGAGGACCTGCCTTCCCGGATGAAAGCACAGGAGAGGCCTCTGGCTCCACTGCCACAATCCGGATTTTCGGATTTCGCGCCTTCAGATACTCACCTACGCCGGTAATCGTTCCTCCCGTTCCCACACCTGCCACAAAGATATCCACATTTCCATCCGTGTCCTCATAGATCTCCGGACCTGTTCCGGTTCTGTGAGCCTTGGGGTTGGCCGGGTTTACAAACTGCCCCGGAATAAAGCTGTCGGGAATCTCCTCCGCCAGCTCCTTTGCCTTTTCAATCGCGCCCTTCATACCCTTTGCACCCTCTGTCATCACTAGCTCCGCCCCGTATGCCTTCATCAGCTGCCGCCGCTCCACTGACATGGTTTCCGGCATTACGATTATCAGACGGTATCCTCTGGCTGCCGCCACTGCCGCAAGGCCGATGCCGGTATTGCCGCTGGTCGGTTCAATAATCACCGTCTCCGGCGTAATTTTTCCCTCTGCCTCCGCATCGTCTATCATAGCCTTTGCAATCCGATCCTTTACGGAACCTGACGGATTCAAATATTCCAGCTTCGCAAGAATTCTTGCCTTCAGTCCGTATTCTTTTTCTATTTTCGATAACTCCAGCAGGGGTGTATGCCCAATCAGCTGATCCGAAGATGTATAAATTCTGCTCATCTTAATCCTCCTGTTTTCCTGCGGCAAATCCTTTTTCCAGATCTGCAATAACATCATCAATGTGTTCTGTACCAATCGACAGGCAAATAATAATCGCCTACTTTTTAAGTAGGTTTTATTATAGCGCAATATACCTACCTTGTAAATAGGTATATTGCTGATTTTACTATTATTTTAATTCCCCTACTGCCGGCTGAAAACTGATCGTAAGAATATCTTTCATCCGGTTCATTCCTGCGATCGTTCCATCTGACATCCACTTCCGGTTTTTGCTTCCAGCCTCAGAAGAAGTATCGTTATACGAAGGCTCTGTTCCCATCAGCTCTGTCATTCTCTCCTCCCAGAGCTTTACTTCCTCATCCGTCACATCCCGTTCTCCGTTTACAATCCACAGCGATACCGATTCTACGATTCCGTCCTCCCCGACTGTTGTATAAGCCTGATACGATTCCCCTTCCATAGTCACATTATAAATACGTCCTATATAAAATTCTCCATTCCTGTTTTCCTCTCCTCCGCCGAACAAACCGGATGTATACTTATCCTGCATACCAACCAGCTCTTTCAGGGACTCCAGAGAAGCCTCCGTGGAATCATCCGGTGTCTGCGATTCAAATTCCTGTTCCGTTTCTTCTGTTGGAAGTTCCAAAGCTGTTTCTGTTTCCTTTGTTTCTGTCACAGTCTCCCGGATATTCTTCGTCTCTGCGGTTTCATCCCTGCCGCAGCCAGCCAGCATCCCGACTGCCGCTGCTATTATCAATGCCTGCTTCCATCTTTTTTTCATAGAATTCATCCTTTCTGCCGTGATACGTTTCCTCTTATATCCTATAGATTCTTTTCGGAAGCAGAAAGTTGCGGTTATCTGAAATTAGTTATCAGTCGTTTTCACGATTTCTCATTCATTTTCTTCCATACTGTCCGGCCGATCCGTATCCGCCGCAAGGCCGCTCTCCTCGGAAGACCAGAAAATGTCCTCCCTCTCTGTTCCATCCGGGTTCAGAAAAATCTGAAAGTATACGTCCTCCTCTGTCAGCTTGTAAAAAAGTCCCATGCAGTAATCCAGCCCCACCAGTACTGTATCCAGACAGGCCGCTCTGCCGTCCGGGTGGGCCCGTTCCAGCCATTGTCCGCTCAAAAGCCAGCCTGCGAACTGCTTCAGCCAGTCGGGATTCAATTTTGACATTCCCCCTTCGTTCATCTGGAACACCAGATCGAGACGGCGATCATTTACTGTATACGGAAACTGCGTATAGGGTGCGTTGGGTATGTACTGCTCCGGCTTTGGACCAAAGATATTCCAGAAACCTTCCATCCCCTCCTCACTGACCGTTATGCAGGAAATCGAGCGCTTTTTCTCATCCATATTCTCGTCCAGCCCCTGTTGGAGCAGTTGATCCGCATCCGGATTAATCCAGTGATACTCCATGGCTTCTAATGACGCGTTATTCTCGATTTCGTTTTTCAAAGTAAGAAACTCATAATCGCCGGGTTCCAGCGCAAGACCCCGGGCAACTGCTTCCAGCGCTCCGGTTTTATTTCCAAAGTGGCTGCGCAGCTTACCGGCCTGCAGCCAAATCCAGAGTGAATTTTTTCTCCTGCACCCCCTGTTCAATAAAATCTTCCAGCCAGAGGAGCATTTTCCCGAAATAGCCTGACACACCATCGTCAAAGGAATCCAGAATATCCATATCCTTCCTGGAAAGAAGAGAACCTGTTTCCTGATCAACTTCCGGCTCTGTTTCCTTTTCCCACAGACGGACTGCCCCCACATCCCGGCGGAACACATGGAACACACCACAGGCTACGCCGGAGCCGGCACAAACATCCAGCCGCCAGTCAGCATACGGATCCTCGATCGGATTCAGCTTATAGGAAAGATAGCTGTTCTCCAGATAATCCGCCCCATCCCGATAATCAGTCAGCCCCAGGTTTTTCATTGCTCCGGGCAGTTCTGCAAGGGAAATGGAATCAGAGTCACCCCGCCCTTTTTTCGGGTCGGCAATCAGATCAAAGGCGCCGATATGAGCGATGGCGTTAATCTCCCCCAGCACCTGATCTGTGAGAGTGGAGAGCATCCACCATACCCGCCATTCATTCTCCTGCTGCAGGGGCAGGAGTTTTTCACAGCAGAGGGCGAGGGACAGACGCCCGTCCTCCTGCTGCTCCACCCACACCTGCACATCCTCCGGACAAACCTCATCCGTCCCGGAGCGCAGAGAAAACTCAGCAGAGGGCTGACGGCCCACCAGAATATTCCAGTGTTCCAGCACCGACTCCGGAGCCTGTTTCCGGAAGCAGACCAGAGGAAACAGTCCGCTCCGGCTTCCCTCGGTGCTGAGAATCAGCTCATATTTTTCTCCGTTAAAGCCTATCTCAAAGGCAGGAGAAGAGAAGGCTGTCTTCAGCGCAGTGCCGCATTTTTCCATAATTTCCTCACCGCGTTCCCGCAAATCATCCGTATCCATAATAGCCCGCAGTTCCGCTTCCACCCCGGCGAAGGCCGCCCACGCTTCCTCTGTTCTCTCCCGAAAGTTCTTCTCAAAACGGGGCAGAGCCAGACGGCGGCGGCAATCGTTTATGTATTCCAGGGTGTCCTCATCACCGGGACGGGCCTCCAGCGCCTTTTCAAAATAACGCAGAGCCGGACCTTCTTCGCCCAGATAATAATAAGCAGATGCAATACGATAATTCCAGCAATGATCGCTGGCGAAATACTCCTCATGCTGTTTCAGAAGCTCCAGGGCTTTTTCATAAGGTTCGCGTTCTCCTGTCTCGGCAATGAAAATATAGGCTCTGGCCAATTCACTATCCATCTCCGGGGTGCGTTCCCCGGCAGGGACGCGCTCCAAAGCTTCACTGATCTTCTGATATTCACCATTCTCACTCCATTTCCGGCACTGTTCCAGTAATTCCATATCAGGCCCTCCTTCCTTTCATTTTTCGTCAGTCGAAGATCCCAGATCCTACTCCGGCTTATTTGGTTGAAAACACATTTTGGAAGAAGTGTGTAAATGCCTCCAGCTCCTCTTTCTGATAGAGATAAACATACAGCTTCTCATCCTCCAGCCATTCATAGGCATTAATGCCGATATACCCTTTCCGGTCAGGATATATGATAAAAGCATCGGTAGGATACTTGTTCCGGTACGCTTTGTGAATCTCCTCCCGACGATAATAAGCGGGCTCTCCACATCCGGAGAGATCAGGAACCGTAGGCACCACCACAATCGTTTTTGCAGCCTCATTCCATCCCACAATTAAATTTCCGATTTGGGTTTTACTCCCGTGAACAAACCCGTAATTGAACCGCTTGACATCCTCCGTATATCCTGTGATCAGACGGTACTCCTCACCATGTTCCACCGCCTGGTCAAACAAGGCACGCACCTTTTTTGCATTGGCCGCACTCTTTTCCATATCCGGCTCCGGTCCCTTAAACAGTTTGCTGAATAATCCCATAGTAATGTCCTCCTAAATTATTTTTTTTTAATATTTCACATGCGGCGGAGCGCTTTCCCGGCAAAATTCCATTCCGCCCCATCATCCCTCTATAAAGGAATGGCTCATAATATAAAATTCATCCTGGCTTGGAAGATACTTCTTTTCCATTGGCTCCAATGTATCGTCATAGCGTTCCGCTTCTTCTTCACTGATTGCCATAACAGGGCTATCCTGATAGAACCATGTGTGACCGTCCAATGCATGCGGAATCAGTTCTTTTAGCAGCATCGTAGCAGGGTATTTCCCGTTTTCGATGCAGACATTATATTTTTTACAGCTTTTGAATCCACGGCTGACATAGTTGCCTGGATTTCCAAAAATAACAATCGTATCATACCCTGACTTTATAGCTGCCTGGAACGAATGCTCCATAAGCATTTTTCCATACCCCATTCTCTGATAAGCCGGAAGGATACTAACCGGACCGAATGTTAAAATATCCTTAGAAATTCCGTTTTCATCAATCAGTTTCGCCTTTGTATACATGATATTGCCAATTACATCACCGTTCAGCTCCAAAACAAAATCCAGTTCCGGAATAAAATCTTCATGTTCCCTCATGATATGGACTAAATAGTGCTCCCCGCATCCCGGCACATAAATATTGTAAAAGGCCTGTCTTGTGAGTGTTTCTACAACTTCCCAATCTTCTTTTTTTTCGTTTCTGATAATTATATTTTTTCCATAAAGCAATCCCTCCTTTTATACTCTGACTGGCTTTTACGCAACTTAAAATATGTTTGGAAAAAAACATCCGTGCATTCGAACCCATTCCCGGTCTGCAGACCGCCGACAGCGGCGGCGGCCTGTTTGGCTTTCAGTCTGCCGCATCTGTTCCGGGACAGAGCCTCCTTATTGCCCGGACCATGTACAGGAGACCGACCGGTGAGTGGCTGTACAGTAACAGATATTCTAAATATTCTTCAACATCTGGCTAACCTAAAAACAACAGGCAGCCCTATAGACTGCCTGCCATTAAAAAAACTCATATCAAATTTTTATTATTCCCACTCGACAATTACTAATCAATTTTGTTTAGAGATTCTTCGTTGTCCTGTTTGCATTTCTTTTGATTATTTGATTTATCCATATTATCCTGCCTATACAGGCTAATGTTATCATTTTGTTATCGGTATTGATAACACTTGCTCTGCAACTGTGGATAATAGCAATATATTCTATTTCAGATCATAAGCGATTTTGCTTAAAAAATCAATCCCTAGTGAACTACCCATTGTCTAAAGCCAATGGGCTTCCTGCTTCATCGACCTCGTAAC
>UQFC01000057.1 GCA_900540335.1 uncultured Clostridium sp.
CAGCAAAGGAATTGGGCTATACGCAGTCTACGGTTTCCTCGCAGATTAAGCAGCTGGAGGCAGAACTGGGAGTCTACCTTTTTGACCGGATTGGAAAGCAGACTACCATGACTCATCAGGGAGTGATTTTTTATGAGTATGCGGCAGGGATTGTCCGGGATCTGGAAATGGCGAGACAGGCTGTGGCTCAGACAGGAGAGCTGACCGGGGAACTGTGTGTCGGTACGGTGGAATCGATTTGCGCGGCTATTTTTCCGGAGCTTCTTCAGACCTATCACAGGCTGCATCCGAAGGTAAACATCAGAGTGATTCTGGATACGCCTGAGAATCTGCTGAAGCGGATGGACCAGAATACTCTGGATTTTGTCTATCTGCTGGATAAGCGAATCTGCAGTGGAACGTGGGTAAAGGCGCTGGAGGAAGCGGAAAATGTCTGTTTTCTGGCGGGGGCGGCTCACCCTCTGGCCGGGAAGCGGGGAATCAGACTGGAGGAGATGGTGCACCAGTCATTTCTTCTTACAGAGAAAGATGTCAGCTACCGTCTGATTCTGGATCAGTTTCTGGCTTCACAGGGACTGGAAATTACGCCGTTTTTGGAGATTGGCAATACGGATTATATTATTCGCCAGCTGATTCTGCAGGAGGGAGTATCTTTTCTTCCGGAATTTACCGTTCATGCCGAGGTCAGTGAGGGAAAGCTTGCCGTTCTGGATGTGAAGGATTTTCATATGCAGGTGTGGAGGCAGATTCTTTATCACAAGGATAAGTGGGTTACGCGGGAAATGGAGGAGTTTTTCCGGCTGGCAGGCGGAACGGACGGAAGAGCAGAAGCGGGGAAGACAGACAAGGGGAAAGAATCATCAATACATAAAAAACAGAAAGTGGGTGCAGGATTATGAAATTGATCCATTTATCGGATCTGCATATCGGAAAACGGGTCAATGAGTTTTCCATGCTGGAGGATCAGAAATATATTCTGGCGCAGATCCTTGGCATTGTAAAAGACGAGCAGCCGGACGGGGTGATTCTGGCAGGTGATATTTATGACAAAACCGTACCGCCTGCAGAGGCAGTACAGGTTTTTGATCATTTTCTTACGGAGCTTTCCAGGCTGGGAACAGCAGTGTTTCTTATCAGCGGAAATCACGATTCCGCAGAGCGCCTGGCCTTTGGAAGCAGTCTGATGCGGGAAAGCCGTGTCTTTTGCGCGCCGGTTTATGACGGGAATATTACCAGCGTATGTCTGGAGGATTCCTGGGGGGAGGTATGGATTCACCTTCTTCCCTTTTTAAGACCGGCAGCCGTGCGTCATGTTTATGAAAATGAGCCGGCAGATACCTGTGAGGAGGCAGTTGCCACAGCACTTTCTCATTTGAACCCGGATCCGGAAAAGCGGAATGTGCTGGCAGCCCATCAGTTTGTAACAGGGGCGGCTCTCAGTGAGTCGGAGGAGCTGGCTGTGGGCGGGCTGGATCAGATCAGTGCAGAGTTGTTTGACCCGTTTGATTATGTGGCGCTGGGGCATATTCACAGTCCGCAGCAGGTGGGACGGGAAACAATCCGGTATTGCGGAACACCGTTAAAATATTCTTTTTCTGAGGCAGGGCAGCAAAAATCTGTGACTGTGGTAATCCTGCGGGAGAAAGGAAATATTCAGATAAGGACGGTACCGCTGAAGCCGCTTCATGATATGAGAAAACTCCGGGGAACGTATCTGGAGGTTACGGCGAAATCCTTTTATGAGCAGTTTAACCGGGAGGATTATGTGCAGATTACTCTGACAGACGAGGAGGACGTGCCGGACGGAATGCAGAAGCTGAGGGTGGTTTATCCCAACCTGATGCGTCTGGAGTATGACAACAAAAGAACAAGGGAAGGCCGTTTGATTGAGGCTGTAGAAAAGCTGGAGGAAAAATCAGGGCTGGAGCTGTTTGAAGAATTTTACGAGCTGCAGAACAACAGTCCCATGAGTGAAAGGCAGAGGAGCTTTGCCGGAAAACTGATGGAAGAAATTGACAGAGAGAGGGAAGTATGAGACCGGAATATTTGATTCTCAGTGGATTTGGCCCTTATGCAGGGCGGACAGAGCTTGATTTTCAGAGGCTTGGAAAGGGCGGACTTTACCTGATTACAGGAGATACAGGGGCCGGAAAGACCACAATTTTTGACGCGATTGCATTTGCACTGTACGGAGAAGCCAGTGGACAGGTCAGGGAGTCGGGAATGTTCCGCAGTAAATATGCTGCGCCGGAAACGCCGACTTTTGTGGAGCTGACCTTTTCCTATCAGGGAAAAATATACCGGGTGCGCCGGAATCCGGAATATCTGCGGCCCAAGGGAAGAGGAAGCGGAATGACTCTTCAGAAGGCGGATGCAGAGCTTGTTTTTCCGGACGGGCGGCAGCCGGTCACAAAGGCAAGAGAGGTTACAAAGGCGATTACAGAGCTGACCGGACTGGATTACCGGCAGTTTACGCAGATTGCCATGATTGCTCAGGGAGATTTTCAGAAGCTTCTGCTGGCGGGAACAGCGGAGCGGGGGGAGATTTTCCGCCAGCTTTTCCATACGGAACTGTATCGGGAGGTGCAGAACCGGCTGAAGGAAGAGGTAAAGCAGAGGTGGAAGCAGTATGATGAGCTGCGCCGGAGCATCAGCCAGTATCTGGACGGGGCAGACGCAGGAAGGGATGCGGAGCTGTCGCTGGAATTTAAGGAACTGAAAAAGGAACATTTTGACGGCAGGGCCGTCCGGGGAATGGAGATTTTAAGTCAGCTCCTGAAACGGGATGAAGCGCGCCTTCAGGAAATGGACACTTCGCTCGGAAAGCTGGAGGAAACCATTGTACGGGAAACAAGGCAGGCAGAAAAGCTTCGGCAGAGGAAAAAGCTGGAGCAGGATCTGGGGCTTCGCCTGGCTGCCCGGAAACAGGCTGAGGCAGAGCTGGAGATGGCCCGGAGCGAGGCTGAGGCTTCTTTGAAGGAGGCTGAGGAATGCGGGTCTCTGGAGGCGCAGATTCGCCGGGCAGAAGAACGGCTGGAAAAATGGAGTGCCAGGGAGAAGCTGGAAGCACAGCGGGAAGCTCTGGTGCAGGTGCTTGCACAAACAGAAAAGCAGGCGCAGGCAGAAGGCGGGAAGATTGCGAAGCTGGAGGAGGAGGCTGTTTTTATAGGAAAGGAGCTGGAACAGTTTCAGGGGCTTGACGGCAGGAGAGAACGACTTCTGGCAGAAAAGGAGAGACTGGAGCAGCAGAGGGAGGAAGCAAAAAAGGGAAAAGCTTTGTGGGAACAGGCGAAGAACCGTCTGCGTCTGACAGAGGAACAGCTGACTGTACTTCAGCAGGAAGCTTTTGAGGAAGGAGAAAGACTGACCCGGGCCCGGGGAGAGCTTGAGAAGACAAAGGCCGCAGAGCTTTCTCTGGAGCAGATTCAAAAAGAACAGCAGATTCTGGAAAACAGGAAAATCCGGGTTTCTCATCTGGAAGAGCAGATAGCCAAACGAAAAACGGCGGCGGAAAATCTGAAACAGTCTCAGGCCAGGTATCAGACAGCGGCAGAAATCAGCCGCAGCCTGCGCATGGAGTATACAGAGCTGGAGCAGCTGTTTTTTGACGGACAGGCGGGAATTCTGGCTGCGCAGCTGAAGGAGGGAAAAGCCTGTCCTGTATGTGGATCTCTCCATCATCCCATGCCTGCCTGTGTGCAGAAACAGGTACCTCGGAAGGAGGAGCTGGAAAAACGGGAAAAAGAAGTAAACAGCGCAGAGGGAAGAACAGAGCGGTGCAGCGGAGAAGCCCGACAGTGGAGAAAACGGCTTGAAGAGGAGGACGGACAGCTTGCCCGGACAGGCAGAATGTTTTATGGAGTGACGGAGCCGGAACAGCTGGAAGCGCTGGCAGAAAAGGAGAGGCAGGAGCTGATTCTTCTGGAGAAGGAAGTCGGCAGCCGCAGAATACAGGCTGAGGCGGAGAAGAAACAGAGGGAGAGACTGGAGACCTGGCTGAAGACCGGAGAAGAGAGGTTCCAGCAAAAGGAAAATGCCTTCTGGGAAAAGGAAAAGCAGAAGGCTGCCGAAGAACGGGGATGTCAGGAGTACCGGAAGCGGTTAGAGGAGATTTGCAGACTGGGGGAGAAGGGGAACGCCGGGGAACCGTTTTTCAACGGGCAGACAGGAGCGGCGTATGCATCAGAGGATTATGATACGGCAGAACATGCGGCCAGACTCCTTCTGGTTCTGGAGGAAAAGCTCCGCCGGGTTATGGAAGAGCTTGAGAAAAACAGAGTCCGGGAAGAACGGAGAAAGGCTCTGGAGCTGCGCCGGGAGGAGACAGAGAAACGCCGGAAAGAAGCGGAGACAGGAATTCATAGCTGTGAAAAGCAGATGGCGGAAAAAAGAACGGAGATTCGCGGATATCAGGAGAGAATTCTTGAACTGAAGGGAGAAACGGCAGGAGAGCCGAAGGAGCAGCTGGAGCAGAAAATCAGACTGTGCAGGGAGAAAAAGACACGGCTGGAGTCTGCGCGGGAAATGGCCGGACAGCGGTATCAGAAGCAGAAGGAACTGCTGGCAGGACTGATTCAGGCAGAGAAGACTCTGAAAAGCCAGCTGACAGAAAGCGAAGGACTGGATGAAGCCGGAATTCTGGAGACGCTGTCTCAGGCAGAGGAGCAAAAGAGGACTCTTTCCAGAGAAAGAGATGCCCAGTATGCAGCCGGGGAGAACAACAGGAAAATCTACAATGCGGTCATCGGGCGGCGGCAGGAGATGGAACAGGCAGAGCAGGAGTATGTATGGCTGAAGACGCTTTCTGATACGGCAAACGGAACATTAAGCGGCAAGCAGAAAATTGAACTGGAAACCTATATACAGATGAATTATTTTGATCGGATTCTCAGAAAGGCCAATCTGCGGCTTATGACCATGAGCAGCGGCCAGTATGAGCTGAAACGCCGCGAGGACAGTGATAATAAAAAAGAAAAAGCAGGTCTGGAACTGAATGTAATTGACCATTATAATGGTTCTGAGAGAAGTGTGAAGACCTTGTCCGGCGGCGAAACCTTTCAGGCATCCCTGTCCCTTGCCCTGGGGCTTTCTGACGAAATCCAGTCCCGATCCGGAGGACTCCGTCTGGATGCCATGTTTGTAGACGAAGGCTTCGGCTCTCTGGATGAGGATGCCTTAAATCAGGCGCTGAAGGCGCTGGAGGGGCTGACAGAGGGAGAACGGCTGGTAGGCATTATTTCCCATGTTTCTGAGCTGAAGGAGAGGATTGAAAATAAAATTGTGGTGACCAGATGCAGAAACCGGGAAGGTACAGGAAGCAGGGCGGAGGTAATCACAGGAGGCAGGTAGCAGCAGGAAAATACAGGGAGGATAGAAGACAGATGGGAAAGACAATACTTCTGGTGTCCAGAGAGGAAATGCTTCATCAGGCCCACAACATATTGCAGGAGAAAAAATATACCATTCACGGAATGCGGGTAATCTCTACGGAGAATGCAGTTATGGAGGCCAGAAAAGCCATAGCGGACGGGGCATCCATTATCATTGCCAGAGGACTTCAGGCATCCTTGATCAAGCAGTACACCGATATTCCGGTAGTGGAAATTGTTCTGACAGCGCAGGAGATGGCTCTTTTGGTGATGAGAGCCAGACAGATTGTGGAGAAACCGCGGCCGGTTATTGCTGTAGTGGGATTCCGGAATATGTTCTGTGATATGTCTTATTTTGACGAGCTTTACGGGATTGATCTGCGCATGTATTTTGCAGAGCAGGGGGCGCAGCTTCCGGGGACTGTGCAAAGGGCTGTGGAGGACGGTGTGGATCTGGTGATTGGAGGAGATACGGCAGTTTCCATTGCCACAGAGGCAGGGGTTCCCTCCCTGTTTCTTTCCACCACAGAAGATTCCATGCGTCAGGCTATGGCGATGGCGGAGAGCCTGGACTATGCCATGAAGGTGGAGAAAAAGACAGCGGCCCAGATGGAAACCCTCCTGGATTATTCCTTCAGCGGAGTAATCCGTCTGGACAGTCAGGGGCTGATCACGGCAGTAAATCCTGTGATGGAGGATATTATCGGAAAAAATCAGGAAGAGCTGAAGGGGCTTTTTGTAGGAGAACTTGCGCCTTTGCTGGGCGAGGAGGTGCTGCGTCAGGTTCTGAAGGAGGGGAAGGACTCCTCCCTGTTTCTGGAATGGAACCACACGCCTGTTTTTGCGGTAATTGCTCCTGTTCTCTATGAGGACCGGGTAGAAGGGGCGATTATTACCTGTCATAAAACAGCTCCCGGAGCAGGAACAAAGGAAAAAAGACAGGAGCAGAGCCGGAAGAGGGAGGAGAGGGGCCTTCCGCCCCTGGTGCGTTTTGAGGATATTCTCCAGGATTCTCCTGCCATGCAGGAATGTGTGCGCCTTGCCAGTCTGTATGCCCTGTCCCGGTATCCGGTAGTGCTGCGGGGAGAGCCGGGAACGGAAAAACGGATGCTGGCAGAAAGCATTCACAACAGCAGTCCGAGAAAAGAGGGGCCGTTTCTCGATGTTCCCTGTCGGGGACTGTCCGGCGAGGAACAGAGGGATTTGATTTTTGGTTCCAGGGGGGCGGCCCTTCAGGCTCAGGGCGGAACCCTGCTTCTCAGGGATGCAGAGGAGCTGACTCTGGCAAACCAGTACCGTCTGTGTCAGCTGATCCGGTTTCAGGTATGCCACGGAGCAGACATTGCCCGTATGAGGAAGGTGGATGTGCGGATTATGATAACAACAGGACGTTCCCTGTCAGAGCTGGAGGCAGAGGGAAAAGTCAGCAGCGATTTGTATTTTCTTCTGTCCGGGCTGGAGCTTTTGGTACCTCCTCTGAGGGAGAGAAAAGAGGACTTGAAAAGAAAGCTGGATATGACACTGCAAAGCTGCTGTGAGCGGTATGGACGGTTTCATGTTCTGACGGCAGGAGCCAGGGTGGTGATGATGGAATATCCCTGGAGAGGAAATCTGTTTCAGGTGGAGAGCTTTTGTGAAAGGCTGATTTTAACAGCCGGAAAGCGTTCCATTGATGAGAATACAGTGAAAAGACTGCTTGGAGAATTGTATCCGGAGCCTTCTGTCCCTGACTGTGCGCCAGGTCTAAATCCGCCGGGAGAAGGCGCGTTAGAGGAAGAGCCGGAGGAGCTGCGCCGGATTCGCGCCGCGCTGAAAAAGTACAATGGAAACCGGGAAAAAACAGCAGAAGAGCTGGGAATCAGCAAAACAACGCTGTGGAGAAAAATGAAAATGTGGGGGATTGCATAAAGAAACGAAATGAAATTATTTTGAAATAAATATGAAATAAAAATGAAAGATTGTGGCAGATGAACAAGAAAAAATCCTGTTTTTATGAAATTCAACCATTGTTTCTTTCCGCTGTGATATCTATAATGCAGGCATAGATACCTGAGGCACAGGAATACAGGAAAGAGAGGAAATATCATGAAAATTGGATTTATTGGATTAGGAATTATGGGAAGACCCATGGCAAAAAATCTGTTAAAGGCAGGCTATGATCTGGTTGTATATGATTTTAATAAAGAGGCAGTGGCTGATTTGGTTTCCTGCGGCGCATCGGCAGCAGAAAGCGGAAAGGAACTGGCTTCCCAGGTTGAGGCAGTAATCACTATGGTTCCCAATTCTCCTCATGTAAGAGCAGCAGTTCTGGGAGAAAATGGTGTTGCAGAAGGTGCAAAGCCGGGCCTGGTTGTTATTGACATGAGCTCAATTGACCCGACGGAGAGCAAGGCAATCGGCGCAGAGCTGGCAAAGATGGGCATTGACATGATGGACTGCCCCGTATCCGGCGGAGAGCCGAAGGCAATTGACGGAACCATTTCTGTTATGTGCGGCGGCAAAAAAGAGCTGTTTGACAAATATTACGATATGCTGATGTCTATGGCAGGCTCTGTTGTTTATGTTGGCGAGCTGGGTTCCGGAAATGTTGCAAAGCTGGCAAACCAGATGATTGTTGCAATCAATATTTCTGCAGTTGCAGAGGCTCTGACCTTCGCAAAGAAAGCAGGCACGGATCCGGAGCTGGTATATCAGGCAATCCGCGGAGGACTGGCCGGTTCTACCGTTATGGATGCAAAGGCTCCGATGATGCTGGACGGCAATTACAAGCCGGGCTTCCGTATTGAACTGCACATTAAGGACCTGACCAACGCGCTGAACGCAGCTCATGCCATCAATTCTCCGGCTCCTCTGACTGCTCAGATGATGGAGGTTATGCAGTTCCTGAGATCAGAAGGCTGTGATAAAGAGGATCATGCAAGCATTGTGAAGTACTACGAGAAAATTTCCGGTACCAGCATTGTAAAATAATCCCAGAGGGGCAAAGGAGACGGGTATGAATACAGATTTTATCAAGGGAGTCGTTGTCCCGATGATTACACCCATTGATCAGGATGAACTGATTGATGAGAAGGCAATCCGCAGCCAGGTGGATTATGTGATTGACGGCGGAGTAAGCGGAATCCTGTTATATGGAAGCAACGGTGAATTTTATGTGATTGAGGAAGACGAGATGGAGCGCGGCCTGAAAATCGTTGTGGATCAGGCTGCAGGACGTGTCCCGGTATATTTCGGTATCGGAGCGATCAGCACCAAAAAGTGTATTCGTCTTGCTAAAATGGCAGCCGCAGGCGGGGCAGCAGGAATTTCAGTGCTGCAGCCCATGTTTTTAAAGCCGACAGAGACAGAGCTGTTTACCCATTTTAAGGCGATTGCAGATGCAGTGAAGGATCTTCCTGTGCTTTTATACAATAATCCCGGACGTGTGGGATACACTCTGTCAGCCAATCTGGTAGAGCGTCTGGCCCACGAGGTTTCCAACATTGTAGGAATGAAGGATACCAGCGGAGACATTACCCAGACCTCTGAGTTTATCCGGAGAAACAGAGATATCGGATTTAAGGTGTTCGGCGGAAAGGATACCCTGCTGTATGCTTCTCTGTGCCACGGAGCGGTAGGCGGCGTCTGCACTGCTGCAAACTTTATGCCTGAGCTGATTACAGACGTTTACAACAAGTATGCTGCAGGAGATCTGGAAGGATCTCTGGAAGCTCAGTTTAAACTGAATCCGGTTCGTCTTTCCATGGACGGCGCAAGCTTTCCGGTAGCGGCCAAGGATATGGCCAACCTGCGGGGACGCAATATCGGTCTTCCCTACACTCCGAACCTTGCAACACCGGAAGGACCGGTTCTGGACAAGATCAAAGCAGAGATGACAAAAGCAGGACTGCTGTAATCGGAACGGACAAAAACAAGAAAAATTTACTGCCATATATTGATACCATAAACCGGCCATCCCCCCACAATCTGGCCGGTTTATGCATTTTTACAGAATAAATTAACGGTTCAGGAGGGGCTATGAAATTATTATTTGCATCAGATTCATTTAAAGGAACCCTGTCATCCCAGCAGATTATCCGTCTCTTGAAAGCATCGGCAGAGAAAATATTTCCGGGCTGTGAGACGGTGGGAGTGCCTATTGCAGACGGAGGAGAGGGAACGGTTGAGGCGGTGATTACGGTAACCGGAGGCGAGTACCGCCAGGTAAAGGTTCACGGTCCTCTGATGGAGGAAACAACCGCTTCTTACGGTGTGTTCCACGGTGACAGAGCGGTGATTGAAATGGCTGCCGCGTCCGGTCTTCCCATGGTTCCGGCAGAAAAAAGGAATCCTCTGGAGACAACGACTTATGGAACAGGAGAGCTGATTCGTGATGCGTTAGAGCAGGGATACAGAAAGATTGCCGTAGCGATTGGCGGAAGTGCCACCAATGACGGCGGTATGGGCGCCATGAGGGCGCTGGGAGTCCGTTTTCTGGATTCGGAAGGCCGGGAACTGGAAGGCCGCGGACAGGATCTGGAAAAGGTGGACAGGATTGATATGAGCGGTCTTCATCCGGCGGCCGCGGAAGCGGAAATTACGGTTATGTGTGATGTAAACAATCCGCTTACAGGGCCGGACGGAGCAACCTATACCTTTGGAAAGCAAAAGGGAGGAACTCCGGATATTCTTGAACGGCTGGAGGCGGGCATGAAGCAGTATGCCGGTGTTATGAGAAGAAACGGGATGGATGTGGAGCAGATGGCCGGAGCCGGAGCAGCAGGAGGTCTGGGGGCAGCCCTCTGCGGATATCTTCATGCAAATCTGAAATCAGGAATTGAAACAGTGCTGGATTTGATGGACTTTGACAGCCTTCTGGAAGGAACGGATCTGGTAGTGACGGGAGAAGGCCGTATGGACTGGCAGTCAGCTTTCGGAAAGGTTCCCAGCGGAGTCGGATTAAGATGCAGGGCAAAGGGAATTCCGGCCGTAGCGATTGTTGGCGGAATCGGAGACGGCGCTGAAAAAATGTATGACTTTGGTGTGGAAAGCATAATGTCAACCATAAACGGAGCGATGGATCTGGAGGAGGCTCTCGCCCGGGCGGAGGAGCTGTATGCAGAGGCCGCGGACAGAACCTTCCGTATGGTGCGCACCGGAATGAAGATATCAGGAGTTTTAAAGTAAAATCATAGAGAAAGAAGTGGAGAATGCGATGGAACATTATGCAGTTCTGCCTGACGGGACGCAGGTTCCGGCTCTGGGCCAGGGAACCTGGTTTCTGGGGGAACACAAGGCAGCAGGGCTACGGGAGCAGGAAGCGCTGACAGCAGGCGTCAGCGCAGGCATGACACTGATTGACACAGCAGAAATGTATGGAAGCGGAAAGGCGGAGCTTTTGATTGGAAAGACCATAAAGGAAATGGACAGAAGCAGTCTGTTTCTGGTTTCCAAGGTCTATCCTCACAATGCAGGACGGAAAAATATATTTAAAAGCTGTATGGCAAGCCTGGAGCGCATGGGAACGGATTATCTTGATTTGTACCTGCTTCACTGGAGAGGAGGAATTCCTCTGGAGGAGACAGTGGCATGTATGGAGCAGCTGAAAAAAGAGGGAAAGATCCGGCGCTGGGGCGTTTCCAATTTTGACACAGAAGATATGGAGGAGCTGTGGTCTGTACCCGGAGGAAAAAACTGCGCAGTAAATCAGGTCCTTTATCATGTGGCCTCCAGAGGCATTGAATATGATCTTCTTCCCTGGATGCGGCAGCATCAGATTCCTTTGATGGCTTACTGCCCCCTGGCTCAGGGCGGGGATCTGCGCAGAGGGCTTTATGAATCTCCGGTTTTGAAGAAGGTGGCAAAAGCTCATGGAGCAAGCATTTCTCAGATTCTTCTGGCCTTTGCGATTCGTGACGGAAGCACGATTGCAATTCCCAGAAGCGGAAAAAAAGAGCATACCCTGGATAATGCAGGGGCAGACAGGATTTTGCTGTCACAGGAGGAGCTGGAGTGGATTGATCGGGAATTCCCGGCACCGTCACACAAGGTTTATCTGGATATTGTATAAATTCCTCTTGTGATTTTCTCAGATACATATTAAAATCTAAAGGGCAACAGTTCAGGACGGCCGTTTTCTTGACCGTCCTAAACTATTGCTTTCGTGGAATCATTTTATGTATAGAAAAAAGACGGAGGCCTGTTAATGAAAGCTTATCAGTTAAAAATTGCCATAAAAAATTCGAAGCCCCTGGTGTGGAAGCGGTGCCGGGTGCCGGCGGGGATTACCTTTTCTCAGCTGGCTCCGATTCTGGAGGTTGTGACAGAGACGGAGGAAAATGCCAGGTACGAGTTTGAGTTTTTCCAGAAAAAGGTCCAGATCAGAGAATGGCAGGGAGACGCTTCGTCGGATGCCAGGTCCCCGTTTGAATACAGGGATGCTTTGAAGACCGGCATTGATCCTATGATGGAAACAGAAGCCTGGTTTACTTTCCGCCGGGAGACAAAGCCGGAATTTCGATGTGAGATTGAAAAGCTTCTGGAAGAGGAGCCCTGTTTTCCTGCTGTTTTGAAGCAGAAAGAGGATCCGGAAACATGGACGTGGATGGATCCGGAAGAAATGAACCGGAAACTGCAACAGAGATTTTTCATGGCAGACGGGGAGAAGAGACAGGAAGAGGAAACGGAGCAGAAAGAAGACGTTATCCGGGAGGAAAGTCCTGTTCAGGAGGAAGTGTACAGAGGTCCGCTGCTTCGGGATTATCTGAATGCCTATGACAGAGAGGATATGGAACATATTGCAGAAGAAATTTTCCTGCCGGGATACCGGATGATGGCAGAGGCTGAGCTGGCCCAGAAGCTGTCAGAAGAGCTGCTGCGTCCTGAGGTGATGAAGGAGCGTCTGATGACTGTTCCGGAGGAATCCATTGAGGCGATGGAGCGGGCGCTGAACAGAGGATGCTTCCGGCCGGATAAGAAAGAACTGGAACTGTTGCTTCCAATCTATGAGCTGGATTATCTGATTGCCTACGAGGATGAACAGGCAGAGATAGCCGCTGATGTCAGCGCGGTATTTTCCGCAATGAATACACCGGAATACCGGCTCCAGAGAAGAGAACAGTACTGGATGTGGGTGTGTGTGCGGATTACAGAACTGTTTTATGCATCTGCGCCGGAAGAGATTGTTCACCGGATGTATAAAAAATACAGCGGGCTGGAGGCGGATTCTGCAGAATTCCGGAGAATTTTTGAAAGCCTTCCGAAGAGATACAAAAGCTGCCAGCTTCATGAGGGTAAGGTAATTGCCAGAGAAGCGCTGCTGAATAATGTGTATCAGGAAATTGAAAACAGCCAGAGCGGAAAGAGCTTTTATATTCCGGAGGCAAAAGAGGCGGAGGATTATGCCCGCCATGGATATCCGTCCAGAGATATCTGGTACAGAAAGCTGGGGGAATATCTGGTGGAGACCTTCGGCGCCGGAGAAGAAATCCGGGAAACCGTATTGTCTGTTTTGTGGGATCATGCCTGCATGGGAGAGCCTTTGGCTGCAACTCTGGACTGGATGAAGAATTCCGGATTTGAATTTCCGTCAGAAGAGTCATATCACAGATTTGTTTCTCTGGAAGCCAATGCTGCCAACAATACCCGCAAGCTGATTCTCAGAGGCCATACGCCGGTTGAGGTTCAGGGAGATCAGTCTGCTTTGGGAAATGGCGGAAGAATGCCTGTAGGGCCAATCGGCTCCGCTCTGGCGGGAAGCGCCAAAGCGGAAAAGGAAACGGCGGGAAGAAAGATTTATCCCAACGATCCCTGCCCCTGCGGAAGCGGAAAGAAATATAAGAAATGCTGCGGAAAAAACAGATAAAGCCGTCAGGGCTTACCAGGTCAGCTTGCTGACATTGCGGTCTTTCAGAAAACCTGGAATCTGGTAAAGAACAAGAATATCGGTAATGCCCTGTTCTTCTATGAAATTGCTGATTTTTCCATTGTAGTAGCGCAGATCAATCATGTGTGTCTCTTCAAAATGAAGAGCTGCAAAGGGGGCAAAGCAGTGGGCGTAGGAATCCTTGATAATCAGGAGCCTGCTTCCATCTGTCCGGCTGTGATTTTTGATTTTTGTCCAGCCGTGATTGCCGTCTAAGAATACCCGGTACTGATCGCGGGTATTTAATGCATCCATAGAGTAAAGTGTGGAAACCGGACTGTCAGAGCCGTCATAACAGACGCTCCAGTCCGGTTCTTTTTTTGGCCGGTAAAGAACAATGGAATCCGGCTGAACCGGAATATTCAGCTTGGAATGAATGGTTCCGAAAAAATTGTCAGAAACAGTTTCCGGCTGAAAATCAGACAGTTCAAAGGAATCAAGTCCCAGGGATTTGGCCCAGGCCTGATAGCCGGCAAAGGCGCCGAAGGAGGTCCAGTGGTGATCCGTGCGGTAATAGGGAGCCTGATGTTCTCTGGCGTCAGACAGTGCCTGACGGACAGGAACCAGCATCTCTCCAATTCCTCCTTGGGTCAGCCGTTCAGTGACAGCGGCCTGTGAGAAGGGGGAGGCAAAGGGCGGCAGCTTGTCCGTCATGATCTCGGCAGAAGAAGGAACCAGCATGACCCGCACATGGTCTTTGCCTGCCAGAGCCTCCTGAGCGCTGACAAACTGACAAAGGCGATCCAGGTTTTTTCCGGAAAGCTCCGGATCCAGATCCTCCTGATAAAAGGTTTCTATGAGATAATGATCCTTTCCAAGCCAGACTCCGTTAATTTCTTTTTTCTGCTGCAGCTGTTCTGCTGTGGTTTTTACGCCAATCCACTGATCGCGGAAGGGAAACTGATCACTGAGATAGGTTTCATATTCCCTGCCAAAGGCTCCGCTCTTCAGGCCCTGCCAGGTAAGAGAGGGCTTCTGGGCCAGATAACGGTTTTCTGTTTCTGAAAAGCTTTTTTTCGGCATGAAAACCGAGGCAAAAGCTCCGCAGCCCAGAAAGGCGCAGAAAAGTCCCGTCAAAACGGCCGGGTATTTTATTTTCTTTTTCATATAAGCTCCTTTCCAGGTTCCGGTTAAAATCGGAAATACAAAAACGGGTTATAGGTTGCATCCACCAGATAAGCAATGGACAGAAACAGAACGGCTCCTAAAAACAGAGGTTCCAGAATGGTGCGGCCTTTTTTGCAGAACCGGTCTGCCAGTCTGGCCGGAAGCGGCGTAGAGCCGAATGCGGACAATACAAGCAGGGACAGGCTTCCCAGCAGAAGAAATACGGTTCTGTCATTGGAGAAGGGCAGACCGCCTCTTCCCAGCATCTGAAGCAGATAAGCCAGTCCGGCATGAAGATCTTCAAATGCAAACAGCACCCAGCCAAAGATTACAAGGAGACAGGCATAGGTGTGCTGAATCCAGGAAGGAAGTTTTTTCAAAATATTCTTTAAAATAAATTTTTCAAAAAGAAGCAAAATTCCGAAATATACTCCCCACATTAGAAAATTCAGACTGGCGCCGTGCCAGATTCCTGTCAGAAGCCATACAATCAGAATGTTGCGAACCTGGAGCAGACTGCCTTTCCGGTTGCCGCCCAGGGGAATGTATACATATTCCTTAAACCAGGTTCCCAGGGAAATGTGCCACCGTCTCCAGAACTCCGTAATGCTTTTGGAAATATACGGATAGCTGAAGTTTTCCGGGAACCGGAAGCCCAGCATATGTCCCATGCCCACGGCCATATCGGAATAACCGGAAAAATCAAAATAAATCTGAAACGAAAAGGCCAGAATCCCCAGCCACACCATAAGAATGCTGCGCTCTCCGGGCAAAATACCATTGATCTCCGTCCAGAGGGCTCCGGCCTGGTTGGCAAGAAGTACCTTTTTTCCCAGACCGATAATAAAATAACGGATTCCCAGAGAAAACTGTTCCAGGTTTTCCTTTCTGCAGTTTAATTCTGCGGCAATGTCCTGGTACCGGACAATGGGGCCGGCAATTAACTGGGGAAACATGGAAACATAAGCTCCAAAGGAAATCAGGCTGTTCTGAACAGGAGCTTCTCCCCGGTAAACATCAATGGTATAGGACATGGTCTGGAAGGTATAAAAAGAAATACCGATAGGCAGAGCCAGTCCCAGAAGAGGGAAGCTGCTTCCGGTCAGTTCGTTGAAGGAGCGGATAACAAAGTCCGTATATTTAAAAACAAAAAGAAGAGAAAGGTTGATAACAGCAGAAGATGCGACCGCCAGGCGGGCGCCTTTTAAGTTTCCCTTCTCTTTAAAATGTCCCACCAGCTTGCCGTGAATAAAGTCAACCAGGGTGGAAAACAGCAGGAGAGAGATGTATACCGGCTCTCCCCAGCCATAAAAAATTAAACTTCCAATAAACAGAATTCCGTTCCTGAAAGCTTTCGGCACTGCAAAATACAGCGCCAGAAACAGCGGAAGAAAACGGAACAGAAATAAAAGACTGCTGAATACCATGGCTTACTTGAAATATCCATCGATAATATCAATGGCAATCTGATTGTTTTCAGAAGCGGACTTTAACGCAGCTTCATCGCCCTCTTCCATGGCAGCGTCACTGGGAGCGCCCAGCATAACAAAGAAAACATAATCGCCGTGACGCACAACCTGAGAGGCCTGAATCTTGGCAATGTTCATGGGATACTGCATGGTATCGCCCACCAGACGATCCCGGTATGCAGTCAGGGCCGCCTCTGTCTCATCGCCTTTTCCGTCTTTTGCCTTTACTCCGATAAAGGTTTCAACAAAGGTGCTGATCATGGGAGCCTCTGCCACATAAGACTCGTAAAGCTCGGGAGAAAGTCCGATCACATCCTCCAGCATCTGTCCATCCATCTCTGTATTGGGAATATAATTTTCACCGTAAGCATTTTTTATATCACTTAAAAGATCATCCAGGGAGATATCTTTTACCGCTTCAGGAGCTGTGGTTTCCTGTCCGGCAGGATTGCCGGAAGTGCCGCTGCCGGAACAGCCGGTAAGAGCGGAAACAGATAAAGCAGCAGCCATAAAAAATGCAGTCAGTTGTTTTTTCATCATAATAAATGTTCCTCCTTTTTGCCCCCCGAGGGGTCTGTATGACATATTATAAGGGAGAGGATAGGAAAAGGCAATTTACAAATATCTGAAGCTTCCTTACGGAATCCGGATGAACAGAGACAGAAATATTACAAACGCTTTTAAAAAAAAGAAAGGAAACAGGGAAAAACGACGGTTTTCATGAAAATAAAAAAGTTGAAAAAATCTGTTGACATTTGTAGAAGTATTTGGTATTATATAACTCGCCGCTGAAAACGGCGGCAACAAACTTTAAAAGAGTTTGAAAAAAATAAAAAAAGTTGTTGACAAACGCAAGCAACTGTGATAAGATAAACGAGTTGCTGCTGAGAACAAAAGCAACAGCGAAATGAACCTTGAAAATGAAAAATTGAACAGTGTTTAAAACCCTGAAAATTCTAATAAAAAAGAGTCCTGGTTGGACATCTTTGAATAAGAGTATTCAGAACAAAAACAAACCAAAACAACAGTAGAACGGTTTAAAATTTGCTAGTAGTTAATTTTGAATCGGGACAAACGGACAGAGGTGTCTGCCCGACCGCGAGTCGGTCAGCAGCAGCTTCTGCGAAGCTTTTATTGAGAGTTTGATCCTGGCTCAGGATGAACGCTGGCGGCGTGCCTAACACATGCAA
>UQFC01000058.1 GCA_900540335.1 uncultured Clostridium sp.
TCGGCACAACACTCCGTCTGCGCATATAACGACATAACTCCAATCCATTCATCCCCGGCAGCATAATGTCAAGCAGCACAAGATCAAATTCGTTTTCATAGAATTTTTCCAATCCCTGCTCTCCATCCTGTGCGGTTTCCACCTGAATCGTTCCCTTACTTTCACGTGCAAAAAAATCCTGCACAACCTCGCAGATCTGTAAATCATCCTCTATCATCAAAAATCTGTACATGCATTTCCTCCTTTCGCGGTATTGCCTCCTCACATTCGTTCGGCGGCAGGTCGCCGGACGCATCCTAAATATGTGCTTCGCACATATGCGCCTCCTATAAATGTTATCTAATCAACGAGTTCGATTGTCTTCTCCGTAATGCGGATCTTTCCCTCTTTTAAGAGACGTCCACAGGCGCGCTTAAACGCGTTTTTACTGAGTCCGAACTCCTTCTTGATTATATCCTTATCTGCCTTATCTGTAAACGGCAAAACGCCCTTATAACTCTTTATAACGGCATATACCATCTCACTGTCCTCTTCCATCTGCGCATACGCAAACTTCCGCAACGCGAGATCTGCCTTTCCATCCGGACGGATCTTTACGATTCTGCCATGTACTTCATCGCCGACCCGCACTGGCGCATACAATTCACTTGTATAGATGAGTCCCGGATATTTGTCGTCAATTGCCACAAATGCGCCAAAATCCTTCTTGAACTCATACACGGTTCCAACGAAATCCTGTCCTTCTTCGTAGCCTTCGATTGGCTGCAATTCTTTTCCTATCTTCATTGACACTGCCAGACGTCCGGATTTATCCACATACATCCGCACCAGATAGGACTTTCCAGCCTCCACCTTCGCCGTCTGTTCTTTAAATGGAAGCAGCACGTCACGTTCCAGCCCCCAGTCCATAAATGCACCTAAGCTTGTCACGCTCTTCACCTGCAGCTTCTTTACCTCACCGACTGTAATCAATGGTGTATTCGTTGTTGCAATGATTCGGTCCTGTGAATCACGATAAATAAAGACGCGCAGGGATGCGCCGGCTTTCACACCCTCCGGCACCTGTTTTCTCGGAAGCAGCACCGTCTCTGCCGTCGAGCTGTCCTCTTCACCAAGGTATATACCAAAGTCTTTCGAACGAATGACTTTCAGATCATTCCATTTTCCAATTTCTATCATTTTCTCCTACTTTCTAAAAAATAGACCACAAACATGCGTGGTCTATTTTTTCTTGTCCTTATTCAACTTCAAAACTTTATTCTTTATAAATGATGCCTCTGTATCATCCGCTTTCTGGAAGCCCAGATTTTCCAATACATCCTGTGAATTGGTAAGTGAGAACACAGACATGCCCTTCTCATTCATCTTTTCCTTATAGCCATTGAATACATCCACAATCGCATACGTATCCTTTGTTCTGCGATCCGGACTTGCAATCACGTTTCGGATGCACCATGAATTAAACTCACTGCCCTTCTCTGGCACCTGTACATCGTCGCCCTTGACTTTCTTCACATATATGCTTTCTGTATCACAAATGGCCCACGGAACCACATATATTACGCTGCTCATACTTACTTCCTTTCAAATGGTTGTTCACTACGCAATCGATTTACAAAAATCTTTGTTTTCTCCTAGCGTTCAACGTAAGCAATCATATAGTATTTGTTTCCGTTTGTCAAACAATTATTTATCCAATTCCTGACAAGTAGGCGGAATTGTAGTATGTTTCAACTTTTTGTAAATTTTTTTCAAAAAAGGCTTGCAATTTCAAAAGACATGTAATATAATACCATCTTGTGAGACACAAAAGAGTCTCCAAACTTCATAATGATGGGCTATCGCCAAATGGTAAGGCACTGGACTCTGACTCCAGCATTTTCCAGGTTCGAATCCTGGTAGCCCAGCTTATAAGACGGTCGAGGTTCGATCGTCTTTTTTATTTTGAATTGCGAGCCATTTAATATATTTTAAGGATGCAACATACAACGTAATTCTCCGCAGACCCGCTCTCGCTCACTTCCGCACATAGCAGACACTAAACTCGCAAAGTATCAATTCTACGAATTGTCACTTTCCTCGTTAAGTGCTGATGTGCTCCAATGGTCTGCTTGAGAATTCGTTGATATGTTGCATCCTTATTTACATTTTGATGGCTCGCATATTAACTATAAAATTAAAGATCGACTCTCTCGTCTTATCTGCCTTATTTATACGAAAAAAAAGCTTCCCAATAAATTGGAAAGCTTTAAGATATGCGGCCGAGAAGATTCGAACTCCCGACACCTTGGTCCGTAGCCAAGTGCTCTATCCAGCTGAGCTACGCACACATATTTGATTGGCTGCTGCTTTGTTATCGCTGCAACATGTTATATATTAAATGATAACTGCAAATTTGTCAAGCATTATTTGAAAAAATTTTTATAATTTTTGATCCATTGACAAAGAGGCATATTTTGACTACCATTTGACTGTATATGACAGCCACGCATCGGCCTGCCCGCTTACAGCAGATAAGGGCATGGGGAGGTCTGGATGGCCGGGCGGTTACGATAGTATTGCAGGAGAATAAGGCAGGAAACTGTCAGACAGAAAAAAGGAATGGATTATGTTATATCAGATTACAGACGGTAGTATCTCGGCCGGAGGTACTCCGGTACTGTCGCATTTTAATTTTGAAATCAGGGGAAAGGAAAAGGTGGCTCTGGTAGGGCGCAACGGAACAGGGAAAACAACGCTGCTCCGGCTGATTGCAGGCGAGCTGGAGCTGGACCGGGATGACAGAAGGCAGGGGCCGGGAATTGTAAGTTCAAGGCGTCTGACAATAGGAATGCTGAGGCAGAAGGCATTTGAAGACGGGGAACGGACGGTGGAAGAGGAAATCCTGCAGGGATGTCCGGCAAGGGAGGGCTTTGACCGGGAGCGTTTTGAGTATGAGCTGGAGTATGACCGTCTGTTTACGGGCTTTGGATTTTCCAGAGAGGAAAAAAGAAAAAGTCTGAAGGAATTTTCCGGAGGTCAGCAGACAAAAATTGCCCTGATTCGTCTGCTGCTGCAGAAGCCGGATATTCTTCTTCTTGACGAGCCGACCAATCATCTGGATATTACGTCTATCCGGTGGCTGGAGCAGTATTTAAAAGAATACAGCCATGCAGTTGTTATGGTGTCCCATGATCGTTTTTTCCTGGATCAGACGGCAGATGTGGTGTATGAGGTGGAGGCAGGTCAGCTGACGCGGTATCCGGGAAATTATACCCGGTATCGGGCGGAGAAGCGCAAGAGACTGGAACTGCAGAGAAAAGCATATGAACGGCAGCAGGAGGAAATCAGGCGGCTGGAGGAGGTTATCCGGCGGTTTAAAAATAAACCGGCAAAGGCGGCTTTTGCCAGAGCGAAGAAAAAGCAGATTGAGCGGATGCAGAAGGTGGAAAAACCGCGGGAGGAAGATGTATGCCTGTTTCCGGGGCCGTTGGAGCCGCTGTTTCCCGGAAGCAAATGGGTGCTGGAGGCGGAGCATCTGAAAATAGGATATGAAAAGCCGCTTCTGGAGCTTTCTCTCAGGGTGCGCCGGGGACAGAAAATAGGAATTCTCGGAGCAAATGGTGTGGGGAAGAGTACCTTTTTAAAAACGGCTGCAGGGCTTCTGGAGCCGAAGGAGGGACGGCTTTCTCTGGGAAATCAGGTGATGATCGGGTATTTTGATCAGCATTCAGCGGAAATTGAATCGGAAAAGACCGTGCTGGAGCATTTCCATGATCTGTTCCCTTCCATGACAGAAAAAGAGGTGCGCAGTACTCTGGGGGCATATCTTTTTGGCGGACGGGAGGCCGCCCGGAAGGTAAACAGCCTGTCCGGGGGAGAACGGGCCCGTCTGGTTCTGGCAGAGCTTCTTCAGGGACGACCCAATCTTCTTATCCTGGACGAACCGACGAACCATATGGATGTACAGGCAAAGGAGGTTCTGGAATCGGCTTTTCAGGCTTACCAGGGGACCATTCTTTTTGTTTCTCATGATCGGTATTTTATCAGTCAGGTAGCGGAGTCGGTTCTGATTTTTGAGGAAGAGGGAGCCTTTTATTATCCCTTTGGATATGAACATTATCTGGAAAGGCTGGAAAAAAGTCAGGCAGAGGGCAACGGCACAGGGGTGGCCGGTCAGATGAAGGCAGAGGATGCGGCGCTGATTGCCGGAATGCGTGCTGTTCCGAAGGCGGAACGCCACAGGCTTCGCGAGTTTCCCACAGAGGAGCTGTACCTGGAATGGAAGCTGGGTCTGGTGATGGAACGTCTGGAACCGGCGAAGGAGCGGTATGGAATGCTTGACGCCCGGTGTACGGAGCTTGAGCAGAGGCTTATGCAGTCCCGGGCGTATTGGGCGGATATGGTGTCAGAAGAAGGGACAGACGGCGAGACAGACGGGCCGGCGCCTGCTGCGGGGGAAGCAAAGGAACGGGAGAAGCTGCAGCAGATGAAGGCGGAGAGGGAAGAGGCATGGGAAGCCTGGCACTCTTGCTGTCTGGAATGGCTGGAGGCATTGGAAGAACCCTGATTCTGTCTGCTTCCGGCCAGAAAAACAGTTGAAAAACTGATAGCGGTATGGTATGATGGAAACCATTAAAGCAGAATTTTGAAAAACAGATTCCGTATGCGAAGGTGCATCCCCGCTGAGGGAATGCACCTTTTTCTATCTTGTTTACTCAGCGTGTTTTCAGACAGGAAAATTTGTTTTGGAGAGTCCTGAGAAAAGGGAGAAACTGTTTTTCAGAATGGAAGAGGAGGAGCATTATGAAAAAAAGCATCCGTTTGATCACTGCGGCAACTTTAGCTCTCGGTCTGCTGCTGACCGGCTGCGGCGGACAGAACAGCAGCGCGCCTGAGGAAAACGCTTCTGCAGGCAGTGCATCTGCAGAGGGAACAGCCGGAGGAAACACCGGCGCTGATGTGGATACCTCCGGATATCTGGTATCCGTACTGAATGCAGATATTCAGACCGCTGATGTACAGAAGACGTCTAAGGATTATGAAATTCCGTGGAATATTTATGATCGCCTGGTTGAGATTCAGGTGGCGGAGGACGGAACCTCCAGCATTCAGCCAAGTCTGGCAGAATCCTGGGAGATTTCTCCGGATGGAACCGAGTATACCTTCCATCTCCGTCAGGGAGTAAAGTTCCACAATGGCAATGATTTTACAGCAGAGGATGTGGTTTATACCTTTAACCGCATGCTGACAGAAAAGGGAACGGTAAATACAGAATCCGTGGATCAGATTCTGGGCGCCGCAGAGGTGCTGGAGGGAAAAGCAGAAACACTGGAAGGTGTTGAGGCGACAGATGATTATACACTGAAGATTACCTTAAAAGAACCCTTTGCAGCTTTTCTGGCCTGTCTTTCCACTCCGGGAGCTTCTATCTATGACAGTGAGGCCACAGAGGCAGCCGGCGACCAGTTTGGTATGGATCCGTCTGTAACGGTAGGAACCGGAGCATTCCAGTTTACTTCCTGGACTCTGAATGACCGTCTGGTGCTGACCAGAAATGAGAATTACTGGAGAGGCGCCTCCAAGCTGCCGGGCGTTGTGATTCGGATTATTCCGGATACAGAGACGCAGACCATGATGTTTGAAAGCGGAGAACTGGATCTGCTGGATCTGGATTATGTAACAGATGCAGTGGATCGTTTTGAGGCTTCCTATCCGGATCAGATCGTATCCGGTCCGAGAGTCGGCATCACATATTTGACCTTTAACTTTAATATAGAACCCTTCCAGGACGTTCGTGTGCGCAAGGCTGTTCAGATGGCCATTGACAGACAGGCGATTCTGGATGCCCTTTACGGCGGACGGGGACAGACAGAGCATGGAATCTTCCCTCACGGACTGATTGGCTTCCAGGAGGATCAGACTCAGATTGCTTATGATCCGGAAGGGGCTAAGGCGCTTCTGGCAGAGGCCGGATACGGTGACGGGTTTACCATGGAGCTGGCAGCAGACAGCTCTGCATCAGATACCATGACCATGTCTCTGGAGATTATTAAGGAGCAGCTGGCAGCAGTGGGAATTCAGGCAGAGATCCGCAATTACGACGAGTCTACCTGGCTGGAAACCAGAAAGGCCGGGGAACTGGCATCATTTATGTCTACCTGGACAGCTGATTACAATGACCCGGACAACTTTATTTATACCTTCTTCGGAAATGAGGAGAAGACAAAGATTCGCTCCATTAATTATCCCGATACAGCAGTGATGGAACGTGTGGCCGCAGCCCGCGCCATGGTAAATGAGGATGAGCGTCTGGCAGAGTACCAGGCTTTGGAGGAGAAGCTGATTCACGAGGATGCCGCATGGGTTCCCATGTACTCCAGACTTCATCTGTTTGCTGTCAGCAAGCGGGTTCAGAATTTTAAACCGCTCTGGAGCGGAGTCAGCGATAAGATTTATTATGAGGTTTCTTTAAGCGAATAAGAGAGAAACCGCAAGTATGAAGTGAAACGAATGCCGCAGAATGGAGCAATCGATTTTGCGGCATTTTTTAAGCAAAAGAAGGGGGAAGCCCAGTGTTAAAAAAAGTAGTAAAACGTATTCTGATATCCATACCGGTACTGATAGGGGTGGTGCTGGCTATTTTTGTTATGCTTCGCATTGTACCGGGAAATCCGGTAACCACTATGATGGGAGAGCATGTAAATCCGGCAGTGATTGAGAAAATCAGCAAAGAGATGGGGCTGGATCAGCCGTATTATATCCAGTTTCTGAAATACATAGCCAATGCGCTGCGGGGAGATTTTGGCACATCCTACCGGCTGAACCGGAATGTGACTCAGATTATTCTTGAAGCTTTTCCCAACACGGTAAAGCTGTCCCTTCTTGCAGCAGCAGTATCCTGGGTGATTGGTATAGTGGCCGGGATTGTGGCGGCAATTCGCCAGAACCGTCTTCTGGACCGGCTTTTCATGGGCTGCGCTCTGATGGGGGTTTCCATGCCTGTGTTTATGACGGCACTGGTGCTTCAGTATGTGTTTGCATTTAAATTAAAATGGTTTCCTGTGTCCGGATTTGAGTCCTTCCGCGCCATGATTCTTCCGGCGATTGTGCTGGGGTGGAATTCAGCAGGAAGCATTGCCCGCATGACCCGATCCAATCTGGTGGAGATTATGCAGGAGGATTTTATCCGAACGGCCCGGGCAAAGGGACTGAGGGAATATGCGGTGATTATTTTCCACGCGCTGAAAAATGCCATGCTGCCGGTTGTAACCATGATGGCGCTGCAGATTTCCAGTATGCTGTCCGGCGCAGTGCTGACAGAGAGTGTATTCGGCGTTCCTGGAATCGGACGCCTGGCAGTCAATGCCATTGAAACAAGAGACATGCCGCTTCTTCAGGGAACGGTTGTATTTACTACGGTTCTGATTATTGTGGGCAATCTGATAGCAGATCTGCTTTATAATGTATTGGATCCGAGAATCCGGGAGGGGGCGTAACATGAGGAATTCTGGAGAAACCGGTTCTGAGATGACGGTGAAGCATTTATGGAAAGAGGGGGCTGCGCCAGTTTCCGGCGGCAGTGATCCCATGAGTGAAATCGGAGAGGCCGAAACCTGGAAGGATCAGGTGAAGACCCTGATTCGCCAGAACAAGCTGGCAGCGGCATCGGCAGTTCTGATTCTTTTGATTATTCTGGCGGCAGTATTTGCGCCTTTTGTGGCTCCCTATGATCATCTGGCCCAGAGTCTGACGGATCGCCTTCAGACGCCAAGTATGGCCCACTGGCTGGGAACAGACGAGCTGGGACGGGACGTACTGAGCCGGATTATTTTCGGGGCGCGGATATCCCTTACTATCGGCCTTGTGCCTACGCTGATTTCCATGGCTATCGGCACGGTTCTGGGGCTTTGTGCAGGCGTATATGGAGGAAAGGTGGACTTTGTAATTATGCGTCTGGCAGACGTTATGCTGGCCTTTCCGTCTCTTTTGCTGGCTATGGTGGTCATGTATACCATGGGCGGAGGCCTGATTAATATTTTTATTGCCCTGAGTCTGATTAACTGGGCAAGTACAGCCAGAGTGGTCCGCTCCCAGACCTTGTCCCTGAAGGAGAAGGAGTATGTGGAAGCGGCCAGATCGATTGGTGTCAGCCGGTGGACCATTATGTTCCGCCATATTCTGCCCAACTGCCTTCCGTCACTTATTGTTTTGTTTACTCTGAATATTCCCTCTGCAATTCTGTCTGAGGCGTCTTTGAGCTTTCTGGGTGTGGGCGCTCAGCCGCCCAGCGCCAGCTGGGGCCTGATGGCAGTGCGCGGGAAAAAATATCTGTTTTCTGAGCCATGGCTGTGTATTGCGCCCAGTGTGGCAATTATGATTGTAGTGCTTGCATTTAACTTTCTGGGAGACGGTCTGCGGGATGTGCTGGATCCCTATTTGAAAGAGCAGTAAGGAGGGAATCAGAATGAGTGAATCAATCGTACTGGATATCCGGAATCTGAAATCCCATTTCTTTACGGCAAAGGGAGAGGTTCCGGCAGTGGACGGCGTAACCATTCAGGTTCCGCCGGGAAAGATTATTGGAATTGTAGGCGAATCCGGATGCGGAAAAAGTATGACAGCCATGTCGGTTATGGGACTTTTGCGGTATCCGGGGCGCGTGGTTGAAGGAAGTATTACTCTGGACGGACGGGATATTACCCATTTAAGCCCCAGGGAGCTGGCGAAGGTGAGGGGAAACGAGATTTCCATGATTTTTCAGGAGCCTATGACCTCCCTGAACCCGGTTTATCCTGTGGGACGTCAGGTAAGAGAGGCTATTCTTCAGCATCAGAAGGTGTCAAAGGAAGAGGCAAAGAAGCGGGTGCTGGAAATATTCCAGGCAGTGGGAATTCCGGAACCGGAGAAGCGGTACAACAGCTATCCCCATCAGCTTTCCGGCGGTCTGCGCCAGAGGGTGATGATTGGAATGGCTATGGTCTGCCGGCCGAAGGTGATGATTGCAGATGAGCCGACAACAGCTCTTGATGTGACGATTGAGGCCCAGATTCTGCAGCTGATGAAAAAGCTTTGCAGAGAACAGGGAACCTCGATTATTCTGATCACCCACAATATGGGGGTTGTGGCGGAAATCTGTGACTATGTATATGTTATGTACGCAGGAAAGGTGATGGAGCAGGCGGAAACCTTTGAGCTGTTTGAGCATACAGAGCACCCCTATACGGCCGGACTTTTAAAATCCATCCCCCGTCTGGATGAAAAGGCAGACCGGCTGTATACCATTGAAGGTGTAGTGCCAAATCTTCTGCATCTGCCGGCAGGATGTAATTTCTGTACCAGGTGCGGCGAGGCTTCCGGGCGGTGCTTTGTCGAGAAGCCGTGTCTTTATCAGACGCGGGAAGGACATGGAGTTCGCTGCTTTAAGTACGAAAGCGAGGTACAGTTCGATGGAAAATAAAAAAGTCCTTCTGGAAGCAAGACATCTTGTAAAGGAATTTCCCATTGGAGGAACGAAGAAAAATCCGCAGCTGGTTCACGCGGTTTCTGATGTGAATCTGGATATTTATGAAGGAGAAACACTGGCTCTGGTGGGAGAGTCCGGATGCGGAAAAAGTACGCTGGGCCGGACCCTGATTCGTCTTCTGGAAGCGACATCAGGAGAAATTTATTTTGACGGACAGGAAATCACCTCGATGAAGCCAAGGGAATTTGCAGCTCTCCGGCGTCAGATGCAGATTATTTTTCAGGATCCCTATGCGTCTTTGAATCCGCGGATGAGGGTTCACGAGATTATTGGAGAGCCGCTGATTACTTATGGAATGAAGGATAAGAAGCAGCTGGAAAAACGGGTCAGAGAGCTGATGAAGGAGGTTGGAATTCCGGACGAATTCTATAACCGTTATCCCCATCAGTTTTCCGGCGGACAAAGGCAGCGTATTGGCATTGCCCGGGCGATTGCCTTAAATCCCAGACTGATTATCTGTGATGAGCCGGTGTCGGCCCTGGATGTTTCGATCCAGTCCCAGGTGCTGAACCTTTTAAAGGATCTGCAGGAGGAGTACCAGCTGACCTATCTGTTTATTTCCCATGATTTAAGTGTTGTGAATTTTATTGCAGATCGGGTCTGTGTAATGTTTTTGGGAACGATATGTGAATTAGGGCCGACGGAGGAATTGTATCATAAGCCGCTTCATCCCTATACAAGATTTTTGCTGAATGCGATTCCAAAGGCAGATCCGCGGCTGCGGACAGAAAAAAAGGAACTGCTGTCCGGAGAGATTCCCTCTCCGGTGAATCCGCCGTCCGGCTGCCGTTTCCACACCCGATGTCCCTATGCAAAGGAAATCTGCAGCCGGGAGACACCGGGGTGTACGGAGATTGGGGAGAGAAAGGTGTTCTGTCATTTCCCGCTGAGATAGCAGAATCGTAACTGTTCAGGCCAGGTCATTTTCTGGTATCTTGCGAAGGCAGGTGTGAGAGCCGGTTCGGGCTGTTTATCTGGCCTGGAACAGGCGATTGGCAGTCTGGTCAAACAGAAGCCCCAGAACAGCTGTATAAACGGCGGAAGCCGCATTGGTGACGATGCGCAGAATGACAGCGCCGATGACGCCAAAGGCGCCGGAGGCGACAGAAAGAGCGCCGAAAGTATTAAATACTGTCTGCCAGGGATATTTTGCAGAATATCCTACACCTATTCCGCCGATAATTCCGATCATAGGATGGAGACTCTCAGGGAGTACGGTGTAAATGACCAGAAAAATCAGGCATCCTGCAATATTATAAATTCCTCTTGCTTTTGCGCGTACTTCCAGATCTTTTTGAAAGGGAAGGCAAACGGACATACAGGCAATGCCTACCCACATTACACGGGGAATTCCGAGGAGAGAGGCAAGGAGCATGGCTGTGGATACGCATACAGTCAGCTTAAAATACCACCGGTTTCGCAGGGAACGGGGATCAAATTCATGAAAGAGATCCTCAAATTTCCGCTTGTGAGGCCGGTTTTTTTGTTTTATGTAAAATACAGCCATACAAAGGATCATGCCGCAAAACAGGCCGGCTGTCCGCATAGCCAGGGAATGCCCGTTTACATCATAGCCCTGAAGAATCAGGTAGGACAGCACAAAGGTAGAGTGATTGGACATAATTACATTGTGACAGCCTAAAAACATGAGAGTCAGGATACAGATAAAATTAATGATAAAACCGGGAAACGGCGATACCAGATTAGACAGATGAGGCCCTGTCATCAGGATGGAAAAGATTCCCATGATGCACAACAGGCCATGGGGCGTTTGAATTCCGAAATCGGCCTGACGCAGAACCAGCAGGGCAAGAAGAACGGATACACCGGCAATGCTGTTTTCATTTCCAAAAATCAGGCTGAAGAGGGTGACAGCGGCAAAGCAGAAGGCAACCACCAGATATACCTTGAAATTGTAAATGAGCACATGACGGATTCGTTCTTTCTTTTCTTCTGTAATCCGGATCAAGGCTTTAGAACCGGCGGCATTCAGCTGCAGCTCCTGATAAAATGTCATAAGCAATAACCTCCTGTAAATAATAGACTAGAAACATTGCGTTTCATAAAATAAAAAAAGCCGGTTTTCTGTCAAGAAAAGGGCAATACAGAAGATTCTAACCTGTTTTCTGAAAGAATACAAGATGTAAAATTACAGCGTTCCGGCGCATTTTCGGAACGCTGTATGTGACTGCAAAGACAGACTGCAGGAAATCAGCTCAGATAATTCTTCATATTTTTCAATGCATTTTTTTCCAGTCGGGATACCTGGGCCTGGCTGATATGGATTTCTTCCGCTACCTCCGTCTGTGTTTTTCCTTCAAAAAAACGAAGATCAATAATGTGGCGTTCCCGCTGGGGCAGGCGGTTCATGGCTTCCCGGAGGGAGATTTCCTCCACCCAGTTTTCCTCCAGATTTTTCTTGTCGCTGATTTGATCCATGACATAAAGGGGATCTCCGCCGTCTGTGTAAATGGGTTCATACAGACTGACCGGGCTTTGAATGGCATCTAACGCATAGGTAATGTCTTCTTTGCTGACCCCGATTTCCTCGGCAATTTCCATGAGAGTAGGTTCTCTGGAGGCATTCCGTGTTAGTTTTTCTTTGGCATACAGGGCTTTATAGGCCGTATCCCGCAGAGAACGGCTGACGCGGATCGAATTATTGTCCCGGAGATAGCGGCGCACTTCTCCCATAATCATGGGGACGGCATAAGTGGAAAAACGTACATTCTGGGTAATATCAAAATTATCAATGGCTTTGATCAGGCCGATACATCCAATCTGGAAAAGGTCATCTATATTTTCGCTGCTGCTGGAAAAACGCTGGATGACACTGAGTACCAGCCGCAGATTTCCCCGGATGTATTCCTCTCTGGCTTCGGAATCTCCTTCCAGGATCCGCTGAAACAGGGCATCCTTTTCCTCGTTCGTAAGAAGCGGCAGCTTTGCCGTATTGACTCCGCAGATTTCAACCTTATATCCTGCCATGTTCTAACCTCCGCTTATGAATTTTCTGTGGCGCATGATACATAGAAAATGATTTACGAAAAAGGGAGGGTTTATACTTCCATTTTTTGTCACAGGATGAAAACAGAGGCGGTAATCTTGCAGGCGGAGAAAATGGCTGTTATAATGGACAGCAGAAAATGAGAAAGAAATTTTGGAAGGCGGAATACTGTATGTTATATACCATACCTCATTATTATAAAAAATTTCAGTGTATTGCAGGGGAATGTCCCGACACCTGCTGCGCCGGATGGCAGATTGTGATTGATGACAGGACCAGGGAGAAATACAGAAAGGCAGAGGGAGCTTTTGGGAACCGGCTGCATAATTCCATTGACTGGAAGGAATCCTGCTTTCAGCAGTATGAAGGACGGTGTGCTTTTTTGAATGATGAAAATCTGTGTGATATTTATCAGGAGGCAGGAAAAGAAATGCTGTGCAGAACCTGCCGGAATTATCCGCGCCATATAGAGGAGTTTGAGGGCAGCAGGGAGATTTCTCTGTCTTTGTCCTGTCCGGAGGCAGCACGGCTGATTCTGGGATGCAGGGAACCGGTACGGTTTCTGACTGCAGAAAAAGCGGGAGAAGAGGAATATGAGGATTTTGATTTTTTCCTGTATACGAAGCTGACAGATGCCAGAGACCTGATGATCCGGCTTCTTCAGGACAGACGGGAGCCGGTGTCTCTGCGAATTGCCATGGTGCTGTCGCTGGGGCATGATCTTCAAAGGAGGATCCGAAGCGGGCAGCTGTTTTTGGTGGATCAGCTTCTGGAACGATATGGGAGAGAAGGCGCCTTCCAGAGAATGGAGGAGCGGGTAAAGCCGTACCGGGCGGACAGAAAAAGCAGGAGCAGACTGGTGCGGGAGCTTTTTGAAATTTTCGGGGAGCTGGAGCTTTTGAAAGCGGACTGGCCCCGGTATGTAAAAAGAGCGGAGCAGGGACTGGCTCTGGAAGCAGAACAAATGGCGTGTGGCGAGGAAACTGCACAGATAGGGGCTGAGAAGAAAGCAGAACGAATGGCGTCTGGCGAGGAAACTGCACAGACGGCAGCAGGGGAAAAATCCGGAGTAGAAGGGCAGAGCGGGCTTCAGGATGAGGATTCCTGGGAGATCTGGATGGAGCAGCTGATGGTCTATTTTGTATTTACCTATTTCTGCGGAGTCGTGTATGATGAAAATGCCTATGGAAAGATAAAGCTGGCTGTGGTCAGCACTCTTCTGATCTGTGAGATAACAAGGGGAGTGTCCGGGGATGCAGATGGAAATGAACTGTTTTTGCATCTGACAGAGTCTGCATGGAAATATTCCAAGGAAATCGAGCATTCAGATGTAAATCTAAGCCGTCTGGAACAATGCTTCCGGGAAAAATCCTGCTGCAGTCTGGAAAATCTTCTGCGGGTGGTGCTGTCCTGAGACAGACGGAAAAAGCGGGAGTCCGGGAAGCTTGTAAGGGCCGGAGAAATAAAGTATAATAGCAAAGGATACACAAAATGAATGAAGTGAAACGGAATACATTAACAGGGAGAAAGAGGATTCTGGCAGGAATTACGCTTTTTTCCATGTTTTTTGGGGCGGGAAATCTGATTTTTCCGCCATTTTTAGGGGCGCAGGCAGGAACTCATACCTGGCAGGCATTTGCAGGGTTTGCAGTGAGCGCTGTGTTCCTTCCGATATTGGGGGTAGCAGCGGTTACGAAATCCGGAGGGTTGGAGGCGCTGGCATCCAGGGTGCATCCGGGATTTTCCTTTTTTTACATTCTGGTTTTATATCTGGCCATCGGGCCGTGTCTTGCCATTCCAAGGACGGCAAGCACCTCTTTTTCGATTGCAGTGATGCCTTTCTGGAATCAGCCGCAAACCCTGAAACTGGTACAGCTTGCATATTCTCTGGTGTTTTTTCTGCTGGCAGCTCAGGTAGCGATGCATCCGGAAAAACTGACAGAATGTCTGGGAAAATGTCTGACACCGATCCTTCTGACCCTGATTGTGATTGTTTTTGGGGCATCTGTCCTGTATCCGGCAGGACCGGCGGCAGCACCTGGCGGCGTTTACGGATCGGCGGCCGCGGTTTCCGGGTTTTTGGACGGCTATCAGACCATGGACACCCTGGCGGCGCTGAATTTTGGAATTATTATTGCAATGAATATTCGTGTCATGGGGGTTTCGGAGGAAAAGGCAGTGATGAAGGAAACCATTCATGCCGGATGGATTGCCGGAGCAGTGCTTTTGACAGTTTACGGAATGCTTTCCTATGTGGGAATGGTTTCCGGAACCCGGTTTGCCGGGGCAGCCGACGGAACAGAGACTTTGACTGGAATGGTGGATTTTCTGTTTGGAAAAGCAGGAGCGGTGATACTGGCCTGTATTTTTATGATTGCCTGTTTTAATACCTGCGTGGGACTTCTTGTATGCTGCGGAAATTATTTTCACAGGATTTTTCCGAAGCTGTCCTATCGTGTCTGGGTGTATGTGTTTGCAGCCCTGTCTATGATGATATCAAACGCAGGACTGGGGGCGATTTTGAGAATTTCCAAGCCGGTGCTTAATGCCATTTATCCCCTGGCAATCCTGCTGATTTTTCTTTCCTGTATTCACCACAGAATCGAAGACTGTCCCCGGATTTATCCCTGGTCAGCGTTTGTGTGCGGTCTGTTCAGCCTGCTTTTTATGCTGGATGAGAATCATGTTGTGATTCCGGGAGTGACCGGACTGCTTCATGGAATTCCTGGCAGCGCATACGGCTTTGGATGGCTGATTCCTACGGCTTTTGCTATCGGAGCCGGTTTTGCGGCAGATAAGACAGGAAAGGTTTTTCAAAAGAAACATGATGTGAGAAGAAAATAAAGGAGTAAAAAATATGGACGTTGCAGCTTCTTTGGAATTACTTCAGAAAAAGGCGGCTGAGGATGAGCAGCTGAGAAAACAGTTTTGGGACACGAGAAAAAGCCAGAATCCCCTCTCGGATTTCTGCAGAATCTGCAGGGAGCAGGGGGAGGAGATTTATGAAATGGATCTGCTTCAGGCGGGGGAGGAGCTTTATGCGGCCATGAAGCGCAGCACCAATGGAGGCGGAGAGAATTCTCCGGTTTTAAAAGGGGAAGACGATTTGTATGAACTGTTTTTTGCCCAGCTGCCCGGATAAGGATAGGCAGAGGGAAACAAGTGAGAAGGGAAGAAAGGGGAATCGGGGATGCGAAGCTTTTATGAAGCAGTTTCCCGGTGTAATCCGGAGAAACAGAATCTGGCAGTGACAGTTCTGGACGGTCTGCATTTTGGAGAAAAGGCTCTTTTTTCAGAGGGGCAGCTGATATTTGATACAGAAAAAAACGGATATCTGGAAGAGCATGCGGAAGAGATTTGGATGGCGGCCCGGAACCGGTGCAGAGACGGCATAGCTGAGGCAGCAGGAACACAGGTTTTCTGCGACTGGCTGGGGCAGGAAAATCATCTGGTTATCTGCGGCGGGGGTCATGTTTCTATTCCGGTGATTGAGATTGGGCGAATGCTGGGATTTCAGGTGACTGTTCTGGAGGATCGTCCTGTTTTTGCAGACAATGCAAGACGGGCCGGGGCCAATCAGGTGATTTGCGAATCCTTTGCAGCCGGTCTGGATCAGATCGAGGGCAGCAGCAGTACCTATTTCGTTCTGGTAACCAGGGGACACACCTATGATCAGATTTGTCTGGAGAAAATTGCGGCAAAGCCACATGCGTATATTGGAATGCTTGGAAACAGGAAGCGGGTTCAGATTGTGAAGAGCAGTGTGCTGGAGCAGGGGGCAGATCCTCAGGTGATTGGGCGTGTTCATACGCCGATTGGTCTGGATATCAGCGCAGAAACTCCGGCAGAGGTAGGGGTTGCGATTATGGCTGAGATTATTCAGGTGAAAAACCGCGGCATACGGAAAAACGGATATTCCAGAGATATGCTTCATGCCCTTTTGAAATCCGGAGAAGAGGGAACGGCTGGTGTGATGGCAGCCATTGTCCGGAAAAAGGGCTCTACGCCTCGCGAGGCGGGAACGAAAATGCTGGTACTGCCGGATGGCCGCTGTATTGGAACCATAGGAGGCGGCTGCGCAGAGGCCGTTATGATGAAACGCGCTCTCGGACTTTTGCAGTCCGGCTCGGAGCAGACAATGATGTGCTATGTAAATATGGCAGGAGAGGAGTCGGAAGAGGAAGGAAGCTGCGGAGGCGGAGTAATTTATGTGCTGCTGGAACCTGTTTTTTGAAGAAGGGAGATGTAATTGATGAAGGAAACACCGTTAAACGGCCGGATGCTGGTCG
>UQFC01000059.1 GCA_900540335.1 uncultured Clostridium sp.
GCTGGAGGATATTCTGCCTCATATCAGGAATTTTCGGGTGAAGCTGCGCCGGGGCCTGTTCTGGTTTTATTTCGAGGAAAATACCAGAATTCCGAAGGTACAGCGGGAGAATACCTATCCCTGCCGGTATCTGGATCCTCATGGAAGCCAGCGTTTTCTTTTCCGGGTTTCTTATTATGAGAACCGGATCAATCTGGAGGTATTTCATGCACTGACAGACGGTCTGGGAGCTGCGAATTTCCTGAAAAGTCTGACGGCCCAGTATCTGAATCTGAAACGGGGAGAGGTTTCTGATGAATGGACCCCGGAGGATGACCGGGATGAGTCACAGCTTCGTTTTCACACAGAGGACAGCTATCTGGAAAATTACAGGGAAATGGAGCATAAAAGCTACAGCTCGCGCCCTGCTTATCGTCTGGAGGGGGCTTATCTGCCTCTGGGAACCGGCCAGGTGCTTCACGGCTATGTGAATCTGGCACAGCTGAAGAAGGTATGCAAAAGCCACAGGGTCAGTGTGACAAAGTACCTGGCAGCTGTTCTGATCTGGTCAATCTGGCAGGAATATCTCCAGGGAGGAGCTGCAAGGCTTCCTGTGGTTTTAAACCTTCCCATTAATCTGAGAGCATTTTTTGGCTCTGAGACTATGGCGAATTTTTTTGCAGTCACGATGATCGGACAGCTTTTCTCAGATCCTCACATGGATTTTGATACCCTTCTTGGAAGAATCAGCCGGCAGATGGATTGGAAAATTGATAAGGAGAAGCTGGAGCAGAATATTTCTTACAATGTATCAAATGAGAAAAAGTGGTATTTAAGGGCCATTCCTCTGTTTATTAAAGCGCCGGTTCTCCGGATGATTTTTGGAATGAAGGATCGGGCGTATACCATGACGCTTTCCAATATTGGTCCCATATCCATGGACCCGCAGTACAGAGAGGATATTAAACGGTTCCACATGATGATCGGTGTTTCCAGAAAGCAGCCGGTGAAATGTGCAGTCTGTGCCTGGGGAGATGAAGTGGTTGTTACATTTACGTCTGTTTTTGCAGACAGCCGTCTTCAGAAGCAGTTTTTCAAAAAACTGAAGCAGGACGGTATTTCTGTGCGCCTGGAGGGCAATGAACTGTGCGCAGCAAGAAAGCGGGATATGTACCCGCGTATCCGCAAGATTCTGATTCTTCAGAAGGGCGGAGAGGAAAAGGCTGCCCGTCTGGCCCGAAAGGTTGGGCATACCGGCGGAACAGCAGCCAGAGGCATTTTTGAGTATGCAAGCGGACGGAGAAGCTGGGAGGACGAGTTAAAGCGCAGATTTCATGTATAAATAAAATGCGGCAGTCTCAGATGCAGACAGAGGAGGCTGTGCAGGGCCGCAGTAAAAATCGGCAGAAGGAAAAACTGCGCAGAAGATGCAGTCTCACAGAAACTGCAGAAAAAGATAGACAGAATAAGTTGACAGGCAGCAGGTGAACGGATGAGAAAAGAGAAAGTCAGTTTGCGGGGCAAGGTGGTACGGGACATGATGAAGAACATGATGGACTCGGCCATGGGACATAAGTTCCAGACAGGAGAATACCGGGCAAATCCGGTGGAGCCTGCCTGGATCTGTCCGGCAGATTATGATTATGAGATTATTGAACTGGGGGACTGTAAGATGGAATATCTTCGGCCCTCCGGTGTTTTTACAGGCAGAGTAATTCTGCAGCTTCATGGAGGCGGGTATATTGGCCCCATGAAAAATACCTATCGGGATTTTGCCATGCAGTATTCCAGACGGAGTCTGGGAGGCGATGTGCTGACGGTGGATTACCGGGTTGCGCCCCGTTTTCCCTTTCCGGCGGCTTTGGGAGATGCAGTGGCTGCATATGGCTGGCTTTTGGAGGAGCGCCATTATGCGGCAGAGAAGATTATTGTAGCCGGTGATTCGGCAGGAGGCGGTCTGGCTCTGGCCCTTGTTTTGTACCTTCGGGATCACGGGCTTCCCATGCCGGGAGGAATGATTTTAATGTCTCCGTGGACGGATCTGACATGCAGCGGCGAGTCCCATACCTATAATTTTGATCGGGATCCCCAGTTTGGGGGAACCAGGGAAAATATGCTTTACAACAGTCCTTATATTGGAGATGCAGATCCGGAGAATCCCTATATTTCCCCTGCCTTCGGAACTTATGAGGGTTTCCCGCCGGTGCTTTTGCAGGTGGGAAGCGAGGAGGTTCTGCTTTCGGATACCCTGACTGTGGCAGAAAAGCTGAAGAGAGCCCGCAGAAAGGTGAGGCTGTCAGTGTATGACGGAATGTTTCATGTATTCCAGATGGCTATGCGTCTGATTCCGGAAAGCCGGGAAGCATGGGATGAGGTCAGCCGTTTTCTGGAAATTATTTATGGAATAGAACAAAAAAGAGAAGGACGTCCGGTCCGGGTAGTCAAATCCGGAAGAAAACGAAAACGGAAGCCGGGAAAATACGGGAGAGACAGATAAAGTGAAGATTACAGTGATTGCAGTTGGAAAGATCAAAGAAAAATTTTATACAGATGCCATTGCAGAATACAGCAAACGGCTGAGCCGTTATTGCCGGCTGGAAATCATTCAGGTGGCAGATGAAAAAACGCCGGATGGAGCCAGTGAGGCTCAGGAACGGCAGATTAAGGAAAAAGAGGGAAGCAGAATTCTGGCGCAGATTAAGGACGGGGCTTATGTGATTGCCCTGGCTGTGCAGGGAATCATGCTGAGCTCGGAACAGCTGGCGGGTAAACTGAACAGGCTGGGAGTAGATGGTCAGAGCCAGATTGTTTTGATTATCGGAGGTTCTCTCGGGCTTTCTGACGAGGTTCTGAAACGGGCGGATTATCATCTGAGTTTTTCTCCCATGACGTTTCCCCATCAGCTGATGCGGGTGATTTTGCTGGAGCAGATTTACCGCAGCTACCGGATTATCAGCGGAGAACCTTATCACAAATAACAATGAGAGACGGTTTCAGGGGACAAAGCGGTATCCCAGTCCCCGAACCGTAAGAATGTGAGCGGGCTTCTGGCGATCGTCTTCGATCTTGCTCCGAAGGCGGTTGATATAAACCATGATGGCATTGTCATCGACGGCCACAGAATTGCCCCAGACAGCTTCATAAATCATATCTTTCGTAAAAATCTGTCCCGGGTTCTGAAGAAACAGCAGAAAAAGAGCGGATTCCCGGGAGGAAAAATCAAGTTCTTTTCCATTCTTAAAAAAGCGCATGGTTGTATACTGATAAGAAAACGGTCCGCATTCCAGAGCGGAAGCGTGGTCAAGAATGCTGTCCTTGTTGCGTCGGATCAGGGCCTTGACCTTGGCTCCCAGAACCAGGGGGCGAAAAGGCTTGGTAATATAATCATCAGCGCCGACAGACAGTCCGTAAAGAGAGTCATAGTCTTCATTTCTTCCGCTGACAATCATCACAGGAGTTTTGATTCCACGGTTTCTCAGCTGCTTGATTACATCAAAACCCTCCATATCACCCAGCATCACATCCATTAAAATCACATCAAAGGACTGGGCTGCAAGAATGTCCAGGGCCTCCTGTCCGCTGCCTGCGGAAACAGTCTCCAGCTCATTGCTGCTCATAACCTTTTCCAGAAGTTTTACAATAAACGGATCATCATCCACAATCAGTACCCGATCTTTCATACGTTTCTTTTGTTCCCCCTTGCACAAGGTATATCATGAAAAATTGATATATACACAGATTTCAGCAGGATCTGGAAGGAATATCGGGATTCCATTATCAATCAGCAGAAGGAGCAGATGGTTCTGAATGTAAAAAGCCTTCGGGATAATCTGAGACTTTTTATTTCCGAATGTATTGCGGATCTGGATGGGCTTCACCGGCTCAGCTCTGCTCAGAGAGAGGAGAATCAGGAGCTTCTTGAAGATTATGTGGACTCTCACAGCCGTTTTGTGTATGATGTTTGTCTGGAGGAAGCGGATCAGCTTTTGTACAGTACCAGGGGAAGCAGAATTGAGAAAGTATATTCTGACAGCAGAATTGACGAAACAAAGAATTTAATGCTGGCTGAGTTAAATGACGGAAAAATGTATCTGGTTCTCCGGGAAGCTCTGGAGAACGGAAAAAGCCTTTCCATGGTAATTCGACTGGAGGAATATTATCAGGCAATGATAGAAAATCTCCGGATTGGAACAAGCGGGTATGTGATTGTGAAGGATTCCTCCGGGATAATTCTGATGCATCCGGAGCAGCAGCAGTGGGGGATCAATGTAATCGAGGGGCGTATGGCCATGTATCCGGAACTGAATCTGGAAAGCCTGTCCCGGATGATAGATCACCAGAAGCAGGGAATGGAGGGAACAGAGGAATACTATTCTTACTGGTGGACGAAAGACGGGTATCCCAGGGTGAGAAAAATCTGCGCCTATGCGCCTGCCTGGATAGGAGATGATTTTCTGATTGTCAGTGAGGTGATTGATTATGATGATATTTATCAGCCCATTGCATCCGGCGTTCTGAAGCTTTTTTGTTTCTGTCTCTTTATTTTTTCCATTCTGGCAGTGATGACCATGTCTATGCTCCGAATGGCCCGGCAGAGAAAACAGGATACCAGGCAGATTGCTTATCTGACAGAGCTGAACAGGATTCTGGAGGATATGCACCGCAGTGAGGAAACCATTGCCCACCAGCAGCGCCTTCAGATTATGGGAACCATGACAGGGGGAATTGCCCACGAATTCAACAATCTGCTGACGCCGATTATGGGGTATGCCGATCTGCTGATGATGGAGCTTCCGGAGGATTCTGAGCAGCAGGAATATGCCATGGAGATTTGTGAAGCAGCAGAAAAGGCAAAGGATATTGTGCGTCAGATTTCTTCTCTCAGCAGGAAAAACATGGAAACCGTATTTAAAATTGAAAAGGCGGATCGGCTGATTACCCGCGCCATGAAAATGGTTCGCTCTGTCTGTCCGTCCCATGTACATCTGGAGCAGGATATCTGCCTGAATGGAGAGTGTGTGCTGTGCAATGAAACCCAGCTGAACCAGGTGATTTTAAATATCTGTGTAAACAGTGTCCATGCCATCGGTCACAATCCGGGTACCCTCCATGTATCGGCAAGAACCGTGGAGCCGGGGCAGATTCCGGCAGGTCATGATCCGGGAAACTGGGAAAAATATCTCTGTCTGGAATTTCAGGATAACGGCTGCGGGATGAGCAGTGAAGTAAAGGCACGGATGTTTGATCCGTTTTTTACAACAAAAAAGGGCGGAAAGGGAACGGGACTCGGCCTGGCTCTGGTGGAACAGATTGTTGCTTCACACAAGGGCTTTGTGGAGGTGGAAAGCACTCCGGGAGAGGGAACCGTGATGTCTGTATACCTGCCGGTCAGCCAGCAGAAGGAGCAGGAACCCGGGGAAACCGGACCGGAAGAGAACAGAGAAAAACGGGAGGAAAGGGCTTCAGACAGACCGGAACTTTCGATTCTGGCAGCGGATGACAATCCCAAGGTGCTTGGGCTTTTAGAACGGGATGCAGAACGGATTTCAGTAACCCTGAAGGGCTGTATGAGCATGGAGGAGGCTGAGGAGCTTCTGAAATACCAGGAGGACAGAATAGGGAAAAATTTCGATGTAATTGAAAAGGGGGAAAATGACATGAATGAAACGATGCTCGCCATGCTTGGTTTTGCAACGATCGTCATGATCATCGTGCTGCTGCTGCGGAATATTACCGTACCTGCCATTGCGTTTATTGGCGTATCAACGGTTACCGCTCTGATTCTGGTTCTGACAGGAACCTATTCCATCAGCGAGATGGGAGAATTTATTACCGAGGGTGTAAAGGGCGTACACTCTACGGCCGCTTTGTTTATTTTTTCCGTGCTGTTTTTCGGAATTATGACAGATGTGGGAATGTTTGACCGCATTATCAATGCGCTGATGAAGCGGGTGGGAAACAACGTAGTAGGTGTTGCTCTGATGACCTGTATTATTGCCATGATTGGACATCTGGACGGAGGCGGCGCTTCGACCTTTCTGATTACCATTCCGGCTATGCTTCCTGTTTATAAAAAGCTGAAAATGCGTCCGACTACGCTGCTGTTAATCTGTGTAACAGCTATGGGCGTTATGAATCTTCTTCCCTGGGGCGGACCTACCATGCGGTCTGCATCTGTTCTCGGGATTGATGCCAATGTACTTTGGATGAAGCTTCTGCCCATGCAGCTTGTGGGGATTGTAATTGCCCTGTTTACTGCTGTATTCTGGGGAACCGTGGAGAAAAGACGGGGCGCAGGAGAAAACAGCTCCCTGGTAATCGAAGGTTATGAGGAGACTGAGGAGGCAGCACAGGCAGGTGCTGACAACGGACTGGCAAGACCGAAGCTGTTTGTATTTAACCTGATCTGGACTCTGGCAATTATCGTCGCTCTTGTATTTTTAAAGGTTCCCTCCTACTATACCTTTATGGTGGGATGTGTGGTTGCTCTTCTTGTAAATTATCCCGGGGCAAAGCTTCAGGGAAAAATAATCAAGTCTCATGCAGGTCCGGCGCTGACCATGGCCTCTACCATTCTGGCAGCAGGCGTATTCCTGGGTGTGCTTGAGGACAGCCAGATTATGAATCACATGGCAACCATGCTGGCATCTCTGATGCCTCAGTCAATGGGACGGTACCTGCCTCTGATTATTGGTGTGCTTTCCGTACCGCTTACTCTGATGTTCTGTACAGACTCCTATTTCTATGGACTGCTTCCGGTGCTGATTGGAGTCGGAAACCAGTTTGGTGTGGATCCGGCCCATACAGCAATCACCATGGTGGTATGCCGCAACTGCGCTACCTTTATCAGTCCGGTTGTTCCGGCAACCTTCCTGGGAATCGGCCTTGCAGGAGTGGAAATCAAGGATCACATTAAGACCTGCTTCTTCTGGATCTGGGGCGTCAGCATTGTATGTCTGATTGCCGGCCTGGTTCTGGGAGTGTTGACTATCTGATTGAAAACGGCATACAGAATACCGGACCTCCATACCGGTATCTGTAATCCCCATGCCAGCGAAAAGGGAGAACGGTCCGCCTGCAAAACGGTCTGTTCTCTCTTTTTTTGCGCAGGAAATTGAAGAAGCATCTGCAAATTTAATAAAAATGAAAGATTTCCGGGAGGGTAGAGCCATTGCGGTTTTGCAGGCATTTTTGTATAATACTTATAAATGATAATGCAGAACCAATGGTTCTTGAAGGAGGTTTTACCATGAAGAAGAACGGAATCTGGAAAAAAATAGCTGTGGCAGTGTCAGCAGCGGTTCTGTCAGCGGCTTCGGTTATGAGCGTCTGGGCGGCAGCGGAGCGCCTGGATACGGTTGAGAATACCTACTGGGATGAGGAGGGTGATACCATAGCCCGGTGGGATGCGGTAGAGAATGCCTACGAATACGAGGTTTATCTGTACCGCAATGAGCAGAAAACCTCCTCAATCAGGACGAAAAAGGACTATTATAATTTTAAGAAAAAAATGACGGCAGAAGGCGATTATACCTTTAAGGTCCGTGCTCTCGCAAAGGAACGTTCCAGAAATTACCGGGATGGATACTGGTCTGAGGAGTCCGATACCTGTTACATCAGCGCGGATTATGCAGAGATCCTGAAAAGCGGCGGTGAGATCGATACCGATCATTCCGGACCGGGAGTTTCCGGCAGCAGTTCTGCGGAGACGACGGGGACAGACAAGATCAGCGTAGTGTACACTGCCCAGTGGATTCCCACAGAGGATGGTCGCTGGTGGTACCGCAATTCTGACGGAAGTTATCCGGCCGGTGGCTGGTGGAAGGAGCCGGGAACGGAAATCTGGTATTATTTTGATGCGGAGGGCTATATGAAAACAGGCTGGATTGAGGAAAACGGTGTGAAGTATTACTGTCAGCCCTCAGGTGCCATGGTGACCGGAGAACAGACCATCGAAGGAGTTCTTTATCATTTTGACGGTTCCGGCGCCCTTCAGCCGTCATAAGGTTCTGGCGTTTCAAGAAAGTACAAGAATAAATCACCCGTCCCGTCATATATTTAATATCAAAGAAAGTTTTTATGTCATAGGAACTTGCGTCCTATGACATAAAAACGCTCCGCGAGGATCGCCATGGGTTGGAAGAGAATTTTGTCGCAGAAGCGACCCGCCGCAGGCGGAGAAGCTCGCAAGCGAGCTTCTTTTTTATCTGAGATATTACTGTATGGGGAGGGGTGATTTTGGAACAGCGGGAAGACATTATTCGTATATTTTCTAAAGATATCAGAAACATTCTAAAGCAGGCAGAAGTGGATTTTGGACAGGTACAGGAAATCCGGCTTCGGGTTCAGTCCCCGCTTCTTATCATCTGCAGCAATCAGGAGTATTATCTTACAACAGAAGGAAAAAAAACAGAGGCGGCAGCGGAATGCAGGAAACAGGCTTATGAGGTAACCCGGGCAGATTTAAAGGAAACCCTGGAGTATGTCAGCAGCTATTCTTTGTATGCCTTTGAAGAGGAAATCCGCCAGGGATATCTGACGATTCAGGGGGGACACCGCGTCGGTGTAGCGGGAAAAACCATTGCAGAGGGAAATGGAATACGAAGTATGAAATTTATTTCCTGTATGAATGTGCGCCTGTCCCATCAGATCAAAGGATGTGCAGATCCGGTTATGCCCTGCATTTATCAGAACGGACAGCTGGAAAATGTGCTCATTGTATCGCCGCCCAGATGCGGGAAAACAACGCTGCTGCGGGATCTGATCCGACAGGTATCAGATGGATGGAAAATCGCAGGCTCCGGAGGAAGTGAGGTGTGGATACCGCCGATGACCGTTGGCGTGGTAGATGAGCGTTCTGAGATCGGCGCCTGTTTTCAGGGGGTTCCCCAGAATGATCTGGGAAGCCGCACGGATATCCTGGACTGCTGTCCGAAGGCTCTGGGAATGATGATGCTGATTCGCAGTATGTCTCCTCAGGTGGTTGCTGTAGACGAGATTGGAAGCAGAGAGGATCTGGAGGCGTTGGAGTATGTGATGAACTGCGGGTGCAGGGTGATGGCAACTGTTCACGGAACATCCCTGGAAGATGTAAGGATGAAACCGGTTCTTGGAAAAATGGTAGAGGAAGGCTGGTTTGACCGTTATATTCTTCTGGGAAGCCGGGGAAGGGCGGGACATCTGGAATGTATTTGTGACAGCAGGGGGAAGGTGCTGTATGGAAAGGACAGCAGGGAAACGAGAAGGGAGATATGATCAGAGATGCAGATATGGATGCAGGCAGCAGGAGCAGTGTGTATTGTATCCGGCGCTTCCGGGTTCGGGTTCTGGATGGCGGGAGAATACAGACGGCGGCTGGAGCAGCTTTTGCAGCTGAGGCAGATGATTTATATGCTGAAGGGACAGATTCTTTATGCCAACGCCCCTCTTTCTGAGGCGCTGGAAGCTGTTGGAAAACGTTTTGAGAAGGAATTGTCCGGATTATTTACCGGGGCAGCCGGAAAAATTGAACAGCAGGGAGGAGAAACCTTCTGTCAGATCTGGGAGGAAGAAATCGGAAAGCTGTCAGGTACGGCTCTGACAAAACAGGACAGGCAGTATCTGGCTGATCTGGGAAAGCACCTGGGATACCTGGATCGGGATATGCAGGAGAGAAATCTGCTTCTGTATCTGGAGCAGCTGGACGTGCAGATTCAGCTGCTGAGAGAGCACAGGCAGGAACGGTGCCGCCTGTATTCCAGTCTGGGAATTATGAGCGGTCTGTTTCTGACGATACTGATGATCTGAGGAAAAGGAGAGGACCATGGGGGTTAATCTGATTTTTAAAATTGCTGCAGTAGGAATCCTTGTTTCTGTGATCTGCCAGGTCCTGAAGCACAGCGGAAGAGAGGAGCAGGCCTTTTTAACCAGTCTGGCAGGGCTGATTCTGGTACTGTTCTGGATGGTGCCTTATATTTATGAGCTGTTTGAAACCATTAAAAATCTGTTTGCATTGTAGGGGAATCCATATGACAGTAGTAACAATCGGAATTGTTGGAATTACATCTGTTCTTCTGGCAGTTCAGCTGAAGGGAACAAAAAGCGAATACGGAATTTATCTGGTAATGGCGGCAGGCTGTTTTATGTTTTTTTATGGAGCGGCCCGTCTGGAAAGCATTGTGGAGGGAATGCGGCGTCTGCAGGAGTATGTAAAGATCAGGCCGGTATTTTTGAATACGCTGGTGAAAATGACAGGCATTACTTATATTGTCGAGTTTTCCTCCGGCATATGCCGGGATGCCGGATACGGAGCTGTAGGTACACAGATTGAGATTTTCGGGAAGCTGTCAATTCTTGCAGTCAGCATGCCTGTGGTTCTTGCCCTTATGGAAACTTTGCAGGGATTTCTGGGATGAGGGGAGGAAAGAGGCTGATTCTGGTTTTGGCAGCAGCTGCAGTTCTGGCGGGAACCTGGAGAGGGAATGTATGGGGGCAAAGCGGCGGAGCTCTTTTAGAAGAGCGGAGCGGGGAGACGTTTCCGCGGGAGATGGAAGCGGAGGAACCGGACTGGAGTGAGCTGGATGAGTTTCTGAAGAAGGAGGCAGCCGGGAGCGGAAAGGCGATTTCTTTTTCAGAGCTGGCACGGGCTCTTATGGAAGGACGGGGAAAGGACGCAGGGCGGCTGATTCTGGACGGTCTGAGGGAGAGCTTTCTGGGCGAAATGGAAAATGGCGGAGCCATGGCAGTGCAGCTTTTGACACTGGGACTTCTGGGCGCGGTTTTTTCAGGATTTTCAGAAATTTTTTCCGGAGGGCAGATGTCAGAAGCGGGATTTTTTGTGATTTACCTGATGACATTTACTGTGATGGCAGCTTTTTTTCTGGAAAGTGCAGACACAGCAGTTCAGGTGCTGGAAAAACAGATCCTGTTCATGAAAGCACTGATGCCGTCTTATTTTGCAGCTGTAGTATGGGCAGGAGCTGCAGCAGCCTCCGTTGCCTGGTATGAGCTGGTTTTGTTTTTGATCAGCATGGTGCAGGGAATGTATGTACGTCTGGTTCTTCCCCTGATTCAGATTTATGTGATGCTTGTTCTGGCAGGGAATGTGATGAAAGAAGACATGCTTTCTAAAATGACGGAGCTTTTAAAAACAGGAATTTTCTGGGGACTCCGCTGGCTGTTGGGTCTGGTTGCCGGTTTTCATCTGGTACAGGGAATGGTGCTTCCTTATGCAGATGCGGTAAAAACATCGGGGATGGAAAAGATCCTGCAGGCGATTCCCGGCATAGGTGCGGGAGCAGGAGCTGTGACGAAGCTGGTTTTGGGCTCCGGAGTTCTGATTAAGAATACCATGGGGGCGGCAGCAGTGGTGATTCTGGTGCTTCTCAGCCTTGCACCCTTAGTAAAGCTGTGGTTTTTTTTCATGGTGTACCGGATTGTGGCGGCCGTTCTGGAACCGGTAGCTGATAAACGTCTGGTGGGATGTATCAGCGGTGTGGCAGAGGGGCAGAAAATGCTTCTTCACGCGGCAGTTTTGGGACTGGTTTTATTTGTCATTACCATTGCTTTGATCTGTGTGGGAACCAATGCCGCATATCTGGCATAGGAGAAAAATTGGAATAAAGAAGGGCAGAACCGCAGAAAAACAGGAAAAGAGAGGGAGGAGGAAATGAAGGAATTATATCAGTGGATTCAGAATCTGACTGGATTTTTCCTTTTTCTGTCAGTAGCTGAGCGTCTTCTTCCCGGAAAACAGTATGGAAAGTACCTGCGCCTGTTTTCTGGAATGATTCTGGTTTTTATTGTTCTGCAGCCGCTGACAGAGGGGATGCATCTGGAGGATACCATTGCCGGATATTACGAAAGCTTTCTTTTTCAGGAGCAGACAGAGGATTTGAGGAGGAATATGCTTGGAATGGAAAAACAGCGTCTTTCCGGTGTGATCCGGCAGTATGAGGCGGCTGTCGAGGAGGATGTGATTCAGGCAGCCGGGGAAATGGGAATCCAGGCGGCAGAATGCAGTGTGAGGATAGAGGACAGGGAGGACAGTCCGGACTTTGGCACCATCCGCACCATCCGCCTGACTGTGAAACAGGAGAAGCATGCGGAAAAATCCGGGCAGGCAGGAAGTTCCACGGCGGAAGAGCAGGAAAAAAGTAAGGTGACAGAAACTGTGGAACCTGTAAGGCCTGTAACACCGGTAGAAGTGAGCGCAGCAGGGCCTGAAGGCAAGGCAGAGACGGGAACACATCAGGACGGGGAGAAAACGGAACAGGTACTGTCTGAAAAAATTCTGGGGGAAACAGGACAGAAGCTGAAACAGCTGAAAGAGAAGCTGGAAGTTTATTATCATCTGGAGGAAGGCAATGTGGAAATTCAAGTGGCCCCGGGGGCGTGAACCATGGCTGTTTTTAGTGGCAGCCGGTGTGATTTTATGTATTCTGGCTTTTCCTGCAGGACAGAGGAAAACTTTATCAGAAAATGGGAGAGGGAGTGTGCTGGAGCGGACAGAGCGTACGGACAGGGGAAGGGCGGAAGCGGATGACGGAGGAAATCAGAAAAATGCCGGAACCGGGGAAGGTTCTGATTGGGACGGTACAGAAAAGGAAGAACGATCGGATACTTTATGGGAGGCTGCTTCAGAAAGGAGCGGAGCGGCCACCTATGAACAGGTGCTGGAGCAGAGAGTCCGTTCCATACTGAAAAATGTGGAAGGGGTGGGGGAGCTGGAGGTGATGATTGTGCTGAAAGCTTCCTCGGAAAAGATTATTCATGTAGATGAAAATGGATCCAGCTCTTTGACAGAGGAGAAGGACAGCAGCGGCGGAACCAGAAAACTGGAAAACAGAGAACAGGAAATCACCACGGTTCTTGTTTCTGGAAACAGTCAGAACCGGCCTATTGTGGAGAAAGAACTGTATCCGGAGATTTCAGGCATCATTATCAGCGCTGAGGGAGGCGGAACACCTTCTGTAAAAGCAGAGATTGTTTCTGCCATGGAGGCGTTGTTCGGGCTTCCTGCACATAAGATCAAGGTATTAAAAAGGACTCCGTAGGTGCATAAATTTCAGGATAACGCATAGGATAAAGTATGAATGCGGGTGGAATAAAGGAGTGCAGGGTATGAAATTCAAGAAGGCAGAAAAGCATCTGAAGGATGTGAATATGAAAAAGCTGTTTCGAAGAAATCAGATCATAATTACGACTCTGGCGATTATGATTGCAGCAGCAGGATATTTAAATTATGCGGGCAAGCAGGAGCTGGAGGCAGGAGCAGAGGGAGGAATCCTGCCGGCGGGAGCACTGGAGATTTCAGACGAGGATATTCTGGCAGAAAACCAGGCGGCCAGCTATCAGTTCTCCGGAGAAATAGAGGAGGCGCAGCCGCAGTCTGGTGAAAACAGCACACAGACAGGAACCCAGCTGCCGGCTTCGTCAGATGCTGGAAATCCGGCGGCTTCAGCTGACCAGGCAGAACCGGCAAATCAGGCAGAACAGACGGGAACACAGCTTGCGGAAATAGACAGCTGGGATGAGGAAGCAGGGATGGAGAATCCCGGAGAAGCAGTTTTGACCAGCGGTCTGACCGTATCAGACTACATAGCCGGCGTGCAGCTGAACAGAGAGCAGATTCGGGCAAAAAACAGAGAAACGCTGAACAGCATTATTAATAACACCAATATAGAGGAGGCAGCCAAGCAGGATGCCATCCAGAATATGATTGCCATGACGGCTGTTGCCGAAAAGGAAAATGCGGCAGAGACACTTCTTCAGGCAAAGGGATTTCTGGATCCGGTGGTCAGTCTGACCAATGGAAAAGTTGATGTTGTGATCAATGCGGCCAGCATTACGGATCAGCAGAGAGCCCAGATCGAGGACATCGTGAAGCGGAAGACAGAGGTGGGAGCAGAAAATATTGTCATTACTCTGTTGAATCTGGAAGACTGACGGGAAATACCCCTTTGCAAATCGGGCGGGATTTGTTATACTGTAAGCAGCAGTGAATCTGAATGATACAGGAGGGATTACCGTGGCAGAACAGGAAACAAGAAATACCCATAAGGTATATGAAAATGATACAATCGGAGAAGTACGGATTGCAGATGAGGTTGTTGCGATTATTGCAGGGCTGGCTGCAACAGAGGTAGACGGAGTAGATTCCATGGCCGGAAATATTACCAATGAACTGGTTGGAAAGCTGGGCATGAAGATTCTGTCAAAGGGTGTGAAGGTTGATGTGACAGAAGAGCATGTATCTGTGGATCTGTCTCTGAATATCAAGTACGGCTATAATATTCCGGGAGTAAGCGAAAAAGTGCAGGAGAGAGTAAAATCTGCCATTGAAAATATGACAGGTCTTACCGTTCTGGATGTAAATGTGAAGATTGCCGGAGTCAATATGGCAGAAGACAAATAAAAAAGAAGCCGGCAGTTTTCCATGGGAAGATATATGGACGAACTGCGGTACAAGAAGCACAAGAGAAAAAGAACAGGGAGCATATCCATTTTTGCAGAAACGGATATGCTTCCTGTTCTTTTTTAAGAAATACCTGTTATAAAAATATCATTTGTTGATTTTTTTTTACAAAGTGCTATAATGCGTTTTCGTGAAATGTGCAGCAGCCGGGGACAGCAGAAAAGAAAGCTGTTTCCGGCTGCTGTAAATAAGTGGTAGAAGGAAGACAGGATGATGAAGACATTTGTAAAGAAAATTCTTTTGCTTCTGGGAAGCGCAGCCGTATTTTGCGCCGGAACGCCGTTGCAGGTTCTGGCAGCAGAAGCAGGAGGTGAAGCTGCAGGGATGGTTCCTCTGGCTCTGTGCATTCCCTTTGCAGGACTTTTGCTGTGTATTGCAGTTCTTCCGCTGGTCAGAGCGGAGTGGTGGGAAAAGCACCAGATTCATGCAGTTGCATTCTGGTCTCTTTTGTTTATAATTCCCTTTGCAGTCATGTATGGATCCGGGATGGCGCTGGAAACGGTGCTGGAATGTCTGGTGGGTGATTATCTGACCTTTATTGTACTGCTGTTCGGACTGTTCTGTGTGTCCGGAAACATTGCAATGGAAGGGGATCTGGCCGGTTCCCCCAGAATCAATGTGGGACTTCTTTTGCTGGGAACCAGTCTTTCCAGCTGGATCGGGACAACCGGAGCAAGTATGCTGATGGTCCGCCCTGTAATAAAAATGAATTACTGGAGAAGACGGAAAAGTCATATTATGATCTTTTTCATTTTTCTGATTTCCAATATCGGAGGCTCTCTGTCACCGATTGGAGATCCGCCGCTGTTAATGGGATTTATGAGAGGGGTTCCCTTCTTCTGGAGCCTGCATCTGCTGCCGATTATGGTATTGAATGTTGCAGTGCTTCTGTTTGTTTTTTACTGGCTGGATCGGCGGGCTTACCGAAAGGACATTGCGGAGGGCTGCAAGCCGGATATCAGCAAGCCGGGAACAGAGGTAAAGATTCTGGGACTCCACAATCTTATTTTTCTGGTTATGATTGTGGCAGCTGTTATTTTAAGCGGAGTTTTGCCGGGAATGGCAGCATTTCAGGATGAGGCAGGACAGGTGCTGGGAATCCGGCTGTACGGAGAGGTAAAGCTGTCCTATCCGGCGCTGATTGAGATTGTGATGATTCTTTTGGCCGCATGGCTGTCCTTTAAGACAACAAATTCAGAGATCCGGAGAAAAAACCATTTTACCTGGGGCGCAATTGAAGAGGTGGCTGTTTTGTTCATCGGTATTTTTATTACCATGCAGCCGGCTCTGATGATTCTGAAGGCAAAAGGTGCGCAGCTGGGAATTACGGAGCCTTACCAGATGTTCTGGGTAACAGGAGCCCTGTCCAGTTTCCTGGATAATACGCCAACGTATCTGGTGTTTTTAACAACAGCCGGCTCTCTGGGCTTTACCAGCGGAATTGCGACAACCCTTGGACAGGTGCCGGTGGCTATGCTGGAAGCGATTTCCTGCGGTGCGGTATTTATGGGAGCAAACACCTATATCGGAAATGCTCCTAACTTTATGGTAAAATCCATTTCAGATGAGAATGGTATCCGCATGCCGTCCTTTTTTGGCTACATTCTCTGGTCACTGATCTTTTTGGTACCTGTATTCCTGCTGGACATGCTGGTATTTTTCTTATAGGAAAGGAGCGGGAAAATGGAATATACACAGGAAATGCTTCGGGAACTGGCGGAGCGCATTTACGATTTGGATGCAGAGGTTTATGCCCAGCTGGGATCCTCCCTGGGACGGGTATTCAGCCGTGACAGAGAGGGCTGCGTTCGTGATATGGTAGAGCTGATGAGTTCAAGAAAGCAGGGGCATCAGCTGCGCAGTGAGCTGGCGCTGATCAGTAACATGGCACGCACCATTGAAGATAAAGAAACCCGGTCCATGATCATGACGGAGTATAACCGTATTTTAATGGAAGTAGTAGCACTGCCTACCAGTTTCGCAAGCGGGGATATCCTGGATGCGAAGGCAGCGGGCTTAAATGCATTGCAGTTTAAAGCACGTTTCGGAAAAGATAATCACCGGATCATCTGCATCAGCCGTACCTATGCCTGTGGCGGCAATGAGATCGGATTTACCCTGGCAGACCGCCTGCGGATCAATTACTATGATGCGGAAATCTTCTCTGCGGTGTTAAAACGCCTGGAGGCAGAAAAAGACCATGTAAAGGATCTGAGCAGTTATCCGGGAAAAACTCTGGACATGGCAAATCAGGAAACTGCTTTCGCGAAGCCGCAGAAGATGACGCTGAAAA
>UQFC01000060.1 GCA_900540335.1 uncultured Clostridium sp.
CCGGTACCGGCTACGGCCAATATTGCATCGGCATACGATCTGGAATTTCGATTTACAGAAAATGACGGGGAAATGGTAACACCCACGGGAGCAGCCATTGCGGCAGCCCTGTCAACAGGAAAGAAGCTTCCTTCCGGCTGCAGAATCCGCAAAACAGGAATGGGAGCAGGCAATAAGGAATTTCGTCAGGCAAATGTTCTGCGGGCCATGCTTTTGGAAGAAGAGGAGGCAGCCAAAGAGGAATCTGCAGAAAAAACGTCCTCCATGTGGGTGCTGGAGACGAATCTGGACGACTGCACAGGGGAGATGCTGGGCTTTGTAATGGAGCTTCTGTTTGAGGCAGGGGCTGCAGATGTATGGTACACACCGATTTATATGAAGAAGAACCGTCCGGCCTATATGCTGTCTGTTCTGTGTGACAATCAGAAACGGGAACAGATGGAGGATATTATTTTTGCCAATACGACAACCATAGGAATCCGCCGCAGTCCGGTTGAGCGTACCGTTCTGGAGCGGAGAAAAACCACAGTGGACACAAAGTTCGGACCGGTGGAGGTAAAGCTTTGCAGCCATAAGGGGAATACCTTCTGCTATCCGGAATATGAAAGTGTAAAAGCAGTATGCCGGGAAACGGGACAGAGTTACCGGAGGGTATACGGGGAGGCAGAGCAGGAGGCAGAAAGGCAGAAAGGCAGGAATGAAGCATAGCCGGAAAACACATACGGGAAAGGGGCAGAATCAATGAAGAGCCAACGAGAAGAAACATTACTGCAGAATCAAATATCAGACCAGAAGGCCCGCCTGGAAGCGAGAATGAGGGAGCTGGCTGCAGGAGATATCTGTCTGGCCTTTTCCGGAGGAGTGGATTCCAGCCTGCTTTTGAAGGCGGCAGTAGATGCTGCGGAAGAAACCGGAAAAAAGGTGTATGCCGTAACCTTTGACAGCCGCCTTCACCCGGCCTGTGATCTGGAAATTGCAGGTCAGGTGGCAAAGGAGCTGGGCGGGATTCATCAGGTGATTCAGATTGATGAGCTGGAGCAGGCGGACATCCGGATGAATCCGGAAAACAGATGTTACTTGTGTAAGAGAAGGCTGTTTTCCTGCCTGAAGGAATTTGCAGAGGAGAGGAAAATCACCTGCATTCTGGACGGAACCAATGAAGATGACCTGCATGTGTACCGGCCGGGAATTCAGGCTCTTGGCGAGCTGGGGATTATCAGTCCTCTGGCAGAGCTTCATATAACAAAGGCAGAGGTAAAGGCTCTGGCTTCCATGTACGGAATTTCCGTGGCATCCAGGCCTTCTACCCCCTGTATGGCTACCAGGATTCCCTACGGAATGGAATTAAACTATGATATTCTCGCCCGGATTGGAGAGGGAGAGGCTTTTTTGCGGGAAATGTTTTCCGGCAATGTCCGCCTTCGGCTTCACAAAAATGTAGCCCGCATAGAGCTGGATCCGGAATGTCTGGAGCAGGCGGTGATGAAGCGGGAGCAGGTGATTAGCCGGTTGAAGGAACTGGGCTTTTCTTATGTGACTCTTGATTTGGAGGGCTTCCGTTCAGGAAGTATGGATTTATTTGCAGAAAAGAATACACAGGACGCTCATGAACAGTTATAATAGAAGTAATAAAAAGTAACAGTTCATGGGAAGGGGGCGGACGCGGTGACAGAATCAGAGTTCCGGAAAAAGGTGGTTTGGTTCATTTTTTTATTCAGCCTTCTTGTGGTTTGGATTCATTCTTATAATGCAGAGCTGTTTCTGGAGTGGTCAGAAGATGCGGCAGACGTGTATTGGGCAGAGTACCTGATAGGAGATTCTCTGGGGCAGATTGCCGTACCGGGATTTTTTATGATTTCCGGGTATCTGTTTTACCGGGGATTTCACTGGGAGCTGCTGTGGGACAAATGGAACCGCAGAATCCGCAGTCTTCTTGTGCCTTTTATTCTTTGGAATTTTCTGTATTATATCGGATATGTGACAGGGAGCCGTCTTCCCTGGGTGAGAGATGTGATGGGGAAGGGAACCATTCCCTTTCATTTGGGAGCTGCCATAGATGCTGTGATCAATTACACTTATAATTATGTATTCTGGTATCTTTACCAGCTGATTGCCCTGACGCTTCTGGCTCCGGTTCTTTATCCGCTTTTGAAAAGATGGCAGACAAGGATCGGGCTCATGGCAGTGCTGTGGTGGATGGCATGGAAGGATATCCGGCTTCCGGCAGTCAATGTGGATGCGCTGATTTATTATGGAACAGCCGCTTCCCTGGCCATGGTGAAAAACAAAAAGCTCTGGAGTCCGGAGGCGTCCTGGAGTCCGTACAGAGCCCTTGCAGGCGCTGGGCTTATGGTGTTCTCCGGCTGGGCCTATTTCTGGGGGCTGTCCCGGGCTGTGATTCCGGGCTTTGTTCTGTGCCGTCTGCTGGCAGTGGCCGGTCTCTGGCTGATGGTGCCGGGGGAAAAGCTTCCGGAGCCGAGGGATTTTATGAAGTACAGCTTTTTCCTCTATGCCACTCATTTTGCTCTTGTGCGCCTGATCAACAAAACAGCGGCCCGGCTCTGGGAACCTGTAAAATGGGAGCCGTTTGCGCTGTTTCTGGTTATGCCGGTTCTGGTACTGACCATCAGCTATTGGGCAGGAAAACTGCTGCGCCGGTTTCTGCCCTCATTCTGGAATTTGCTGAACGGCTTCCGGTAGAGAGAAAGCCTGTCCTCAGCCAATGGCCGGACCGTCCTTTTTTAAAAGCTGAAGAGCGGTGCCAAGAACAGCCTGGTCAGCGATTTCAGCCAGCTGTTCCTTGGGAAGAGCCTGGCCGGAGTCCAGCCACTGCTTCATCAGTCCTATGAGCCCGCAGGTGATAAATTCAAAAAAATAATCGACAACGGCGCCTTCGGTATCAGGAAAGAGCTCCTGAATGATTTCCTGGCCGTTTTCGTGGATTCCCTCCCGAAGACGGCTGAGAAAATCGATGGCTGCGCTGTTTTCAAAAAGAATCCGGCAGATGCCGGCATTTTCACTGACGTAGTCAATCAGAGGATTCAGCATGGGCATAAGAGAGCGCTTCTGCGGCGCTTCCCGGTACTGATCCAGCATCTGCTGAAATTCCAGCAGAGTTTCATTTTCAATATCCTGCAGAAGGTGGCGGGTGTCCTGATAGTGGAGATAAAAGGTTCCTCTGTTTAAATCGGCCCTTTCCGTTACCTCCCGTACAGAAATATTCATAAATTCTTTTTCCTGCATCAGCTGAATGAGACTTTCCTTCAAAAGTCTGCGTGTCCGGCGGATGCGGCGATCCTGTTTGCTTTCCTGCATAATACTCCTTTATTTGAATATAAACGAAATAAATAAAAATGTTGATTAACGAATATGTGTATTATAATGTACGAATGTTGAGAAGTCAACGCAGTTTCCTTTTTTCTGTGGGTTTCTTTTTCTATTTAAATATGCTACAATCTTAGCAGGCTTTTGGATTTGGATGCAGAGGCGATAGGGCAGGAGGAACAAGATGATAAAGAACATTGTTTTTGATATGGGAAAGGTTCTGGTGGGATATGACGGGATGCGGGTCTGCGAGCATTTCCTGGAGGATCCGTCTGACCGGCAGCAGGTGCATACGGCTGTGTTCGTGTCTCCCGAATGGGTGCAGCTGGACATGGGGGTGATTCCGGAGGAGCAGGCGCTGGCACAGATGTGTTCCCGGCTTCCTGAGCGGCTTCGCCGGCCGGCGGCCCTTTGCATGGAAAACTGGCACAGATACTGTATGTGGCCCATAGAAGGAGCAGGCGATGTGGTGAGAGAATACAAGGAAAAGGGATACGGGATTTACCTTTGTTCCAATGCATCCATCCGTCTTCTGGACTGTTACCGTCAGGTGATTCCGGCCATTGAGTGTTTCGACGGAGTGCTGTTTTCTGCAGAGGTAAAATGCATGAAGCCCCAGAAGGAGATGTATCTTCACCTGTTTGAGCGGTTCGGGCTGAAGCCGGAGGAGTGTTATTTTATTGATGATCAGCCGCTGAATATTGAGGGAGCCCGAAGCTGCGGAATGGATGGCTTCTGCCACCGTGACGGAAGCGCGGAGACACTGAGAAAAGCCCTGGAGAAGGCCCTTGGGTCTTTCTGAGCAATTACAAGATACCGAAAGGAAAGGATAGAAAAGAGGTAGTCAGAATGAAAGAATTTAATTTTGAAAAAACAAATCAGGAGCTGATGGAGTTTCTGGACAACAGCCCCAGCAGCTTCCATGCAGTTGCCAATATGAAGGCAATGCTGGAGGAGGCAGGCTGCAGCTGTCTTCTGGAAGGTGAAAAGTGGCAGCTGGAGCCGGGAAAAGGCTATTATGTAACCCGCAATGATTCTGCTTTGATTGCATTCCGGATTCCTAAAAAGGATTTTACCGGCTTTCAGGTAATGGCAAGCCACAGCGACTCTCCTGTATTTAAGGTAAAGGCAAATGCAGAGATCGAGGTAGAGAAGCATTATGTAAAGCTGAACGTAGAAAAATACGGCGGCATGATTTGTTCTCCATGGCTGGATCGTCCTCTTTCCGTGGCAGGACGGATTGTAGTAAAAACGGCTGACGGAGTGGAGACGAGACTGGTGAAGGTAGACCGTGATCTGCTGATTATCCCCAATCTTGCCATTCACATGAACCGGAGCGTCAACGATGGATATGAGTTTAATGCGCAGAAGGATATGCTTCCTCTGTTCTGCGGCGGCGGACAGGAGAAGGGAAGCTTCCTTGCTATGATTGCTGCAGAGGCAGGCGTTGAGAAGGAAGATATTCTGGATACGGATCTTTTCCTGTACAACCGGGATAAGGGAACAACCTTTGGCTTAAACGGCGAGTATATTGCAAGCCCGCATTTAGATGATCTCCAGTGTGCATTTTCATCCTTAAAGGGATTTCTGGCAGCAGAGCCAAAGGACAGCGTGGCTGTTCACTGCGTAATGGACAATGAAGAAGTAGGCAGCGGCACCAAGCAGGGAGCAGCTTCTACCTTCTTAAAGGATGTGCTTCACCGGATCAACAGCGCAATGGGACGGACAGAGGAGGAATTCCTGACTGCAGTTGCTTCCAGCTTTATGGTTTCTGCAGACAATGCCCACGGAATTCATCCCAACCAGGCAGATAAGGCAGATCCCACCAACCGTCCGTATTTAAATGAGGGTATTGTTATCAAATACAGCGCAAACCAGAAGTACACCACAGATGCAGTTTCCGGCGCTCTCTTCAAGGCAGTCTGCCAGCAGGCAGAGGTTCCTTTCCAGACCTTCCATAACCGGTCTGACATGCTGGGCGGCTCTACTCTGGGCAATATTTCCGGCAACCAGGTAGCGTTCAATACAGTAGATATCGGTCTGCCTCAGCTTGCTATGCATTCCTGCTTTGAGACTGCAGGAAGCAAGGACACCGCATATCTGGTAGAAGCAGCAAGAGTTCTGTTCTCCTCTTCCGTATATGGAACAGGAAATGGCAATTACCGTCTTTCTTTTTAAGTGACAGTGGTATATAATGTGTAACAGTTCAGCCATGCAAAGCTCCGGACAGGAGGATGTGTGGCCGGACGGCTGTGACTGTGATGTCTGAGGACGTACAAAAAGGGGCAGAAGTCCGGCGAACAAGCCGGAACTGCCCATAAGAAGAAAATAAGGAGTGTTTGAACATGACAAAGATTAGAACAAGATACGCACCCAGCCCCACCGGCCGGATGCATGTGGGCAATCTGAGAACAGCGCTTTACGCTTATCTGATTGCCAAGCATGAAGGCGGAGATTTTCTGCTGCGTATTGAGGATACGGATCAGGAGCGCTATGTAGAAGGCGCTACGGAGATTATTTACAGAACACTGGCCGAGACAGGCCTGATTCATGATGAAGGTCCGGATAAGGACGGCGGCTGCGGCCCCTACATTCAGAGTGAGCGGCAGAAAGCGGGAATTTATCTGGAATATGCCAAAAAGCTGGTTGAAAAAGGAGAGGCATATTATTGCTTCTGTACCCAGGATCGTCTGGATTCTCTGAAGACCACAGTCAACGGTGAAGAGATCATGACCTATGATAAGCACTGCCTGCATCTGTCCAAGGAAGAGGTAGAGGCTAATCTGGCAGCAGGAATGCCTTATGTAATCCGCCAGAACAACCCGACTGAGGGAACCACTACCTTTAATGACGAGATTTACGGCGATATCACAGTAGACAACTCTGAGCTGGATGATATGGTTCTGATTAAATCCGACGGTTATCCCACCTACAATTTTGCAAACGTGGTGGACGATCACCTGATGGGAATCACCCATGTAGTCCGGGGCAATGAGTATTTATCCTCCTCTCCCAAGTACAACCGTCTTTACGACGCATTTGGCTGGGAGGTTCCGGTTTATGTACACTGCCCGCTGATTACAGATGAGTTCCACAAAAAGCTGTCAAAAAGAAGCGGCCACTCTTCCTTTGAGGATCTGATTGAGCAGGGCTTTGTAGCAGAGGCTGTTGTAAACTATGTGGCTCTGCTGGGCTGGTCTCCGGTAGACAATCAGGAGATCTTCTCTCTGGATGAGCTGGTTAAGGCATTTGACTACCACAATATCAGCAAGTCTCCGGCTGTATTTGATATTGTTAAATTAAAATGGATGAACGGCGAGTATTTAAAGGCTATGGATTTTGACCGTTTCTACGAGATGGCTGAGCCGTATATCCGTCAGGTAATCAAAAAGGATCTGGATCTGAAAAAGATTGCAGCCATGGTAAAGACAAGAATTGAGATCTTCCCGGACATTGCGGATCACATTGACTTTTTCCAGGAGCTTCCGGAATATGATGTGGCAATGTACACCCATAAGAAAATGAAAACCAACGGGGAAAATTCCCTTCAGGTATTAAAGGATGTCCTTCCGATTCTGGAGGCTCAGGAGGACTTTACCAACGATGCTCTTTATGCATCTCTGGCTCAGTATGTATCGGATAACGGATTTAAGACCGGTTTTGTAATGTGGCCGATCCGTACTGCCGTATCAGGAAAGCAGATGACTCCGGCCGGTGCAACAGAAATTATGGAGGTACTGGGCAAGGAGGAATCTCTGGCCAGAATCCGCCGGGGAATTGAGCTTTTAAGCCAGTAGAGGAGAGACAGAAGCTTCATGGCATTTCATAAATCACAGCTGCAGGCCATCCGTCACCTGAACGGGCCCATGATGGTTCTTGCAGGTCCGGGATCCGGAAAAACCACAGTAATCACCCATCGGGTCAGATGCCTTGTGGAGGGCTACGGGGTGGATCCGGCAAGTATCCTGGTTATTACATTTACAAAGGCTGCTGCCTCAGAGATGAGGCAGCGTTTTCAGAAGCTGATGGAGGGACGGAGTCTCCCCGTCAGCTTTGGTACCTTTCACGCGGTATTTTTCAGCATTCTGAAACATGCCTACCGTTATGACGCCTCCAATATTGTCCGGGAGGAACAGCGGATCCAGCTGATGCGGGAACTGGTGGACAGATACCGGATTGACGTGGAGGACGAGGGTGAATTTATCAGCTCCATTTTATCGGAAATCAGCATGGTCAAAGGCGAGATGATGAGTCTGGAGCATTATTATTCCAAAAACTGTTCAGAAGAAATATTTAAAAAGCTTTACGAGGGCTACAACCGTGGGCTGGAGTCCAGAGGGCTTCTTGATTTTGACGATATGCTGGTGATGTGCTATCAGCTGTTTGACCAGAGAAAGGATATTCTGGCAGCATGGCAGCGCAGATACCGGTTTATTTTGATTGACGAATTTCAGGATATTAACCGGGTTCAGTATGAAATTGTAAAAATGCTGGCAGCTCCGGAAAACAATCTGTTCATTGTGGGAGATGATGATCAGTCCATTTACCGGTTCCGGGGCGCAAAACCGGAGATTATGCTGGGGTTTGAAAAAGATTATCCAACAGCAAAGAGAACGCTTTTGGGGATTAATTACCGGTCCTCCTCTTCGATTGTGGATGCGGCAGGCCGTCTGATCCGCCACAATAAAATGCGGTTTGAAAAGGAAATTCAGGCATTTCGGGGAGCAGGCCGTCCTGTGGCTGTTATGGGATTTCCGGATGCTCATGCAGAAACCAGAACCATTGTGGAGGAAATTCAGGATTATGTGCGGATGGGATATCATTTGTCAGATATTGCGGTGCTTTACCGGACCAGCATGGAACCGCGGCTTTTGATGGAGCGGATGATGGAATGGAATCTTCCCTTCCGGATGAAGGATTCGCTTCCGAACCTGTATGAGCACTGGATAACCCAGGATATGCTGGCTTATATCCGCATAGCAGGTGATGAACTGGCAAAGCACAGACAGGCGAAAAGAGCAGATGTGCTGCGGATCATCAACCGTCCGAAAAGATTTGTCAGCCGGGAAGCCCTGGAGGGACAGATTATTTCCTGGGACAGCCTGAAATCCTGGTATCAGGACAGAGGCTGGATGGTGGAGCGGATTGAGCAGCTGGAGTATGACTTGAAGATGATCGGCAGAATGGCCCCTGTGGCAGCGGTGAATTATATCCGCAAGGCGGTAGGCTATGATGATTATCTCAGGGAGTATGCGGAAAACAGGAGAATGAAGGCGGAGGATCTGCTGCAGATTGCGGATCAGCTTCAGGAAAGCGCCTCCTCCTACAAAACCATGGATGCCTGGCAGGAGCATATGCGGGAATACGGGGAACAGCTCAGACAGCAGCTGACCAACAGGGACAGCCAGAATACAGACTGCGTGTCTCTGATGACCATGCACAGCTCCAAGGGGCTGGAATTTCCCATTGTCTATATTTTAGATGCCAACGAAGGCGTGACTCCTCATCATAAGGCTGTTCTGGAGGCAGATCTGGAGGAGGAGAGGCGGATGTTTTATGTGGCTATGACAAGAGCCAGGGACAGACTTCACGTGTACTACGCCAGAGAGCGGTACGGGCGTCCCCAGGAACGATCCCGCTTTATTGATGAATATCGGGAGAGCTCCAGTGCGGTACCGGGAAGAGCGGACCGCGGAAAAAACGGAGGAAAGCAGTGAAACAGCAAAAAGGATATGTACACATATACTGCGGAGACGGCAAGGGAAAGACGACTGCGGCAGTAGGGCTGGCGGTTCGGGCTGCCGGACGGGGAATGAGAGTACTGATCGTCCGGTTCCTGAAAACGGAGGACTCCGGCGAGGTTTCAGTTTTGCGGGAAATTCCGGGGATAGAGGTGGTTCCCTGCGAAAAAACCTTTGGATTTACCTTTCGTATGACGGAGGAGGAAAAGCGGGAGGCCTCGGAATGGTACGGACAGATGCTGGAGAAGGCCTGCTTTAGGGCGGTAACGGAGAAATTTGATCTGGTTATTTTTGATGAAATAATGGCTGCCTGCAATACCGGACTGGTAAAGGAAGAGAGAGTGGCGGAATTTTTAAAAACCAGGCCGGAGGGGATGGAGGTTGTTCTGACCGGGAGAAATCCTTCGGACTGCATGAAAAAAATGGCAGATTATATTTCTGAAATCCATGCAGAAAAGCATCCTTTCGAAAAGGGAATCGGGGCACGAATGGGAATTGAGTATTAAAAAGCGTCAGGCATGGCGGTAAAGACCGGTATGCCTGCGCTTTTTTTCTTTTCTGCAGGAAATAATTTCCGGGAAAAATGGAAAAATATGTCAATTATACGTCATATAATATCAAAATATTAAATCTATGTTCTGGATATAAAATCCAATAAGATTAAGACGGGTGCTGTCATTGCTGCAGCACCTGAAAGACAACAGATACATATCAGGCTTGCGCAGATGGGACATACGAAGGATAAGGAGAAGGAACATGGATAACGAGCGGATTCTCATAAAAATAGAAGAACTGATGGAACTGAGAGGAATGACCCGGTACAGGCTTTCCAAAATGAGCGGAATCAAGCAGTCTACTCTGACTACGATGTTAAATAAACGCAGCGTAATCAGCATCAGCAGTCTGGATAAAATATGCCGGGCTTTCGGACTGCAGCTTTCTGAATTTTTTGCCATGATTGAGGAAACCCGCGAGCAGGACGGATTGACGGACTTTCCGGTAGCAGAATGGGAACCGCTTCCCTCAGAGCATAAGCAGGTTCTGGTGGGAATTATGCAGCTGTTTCGGAATTATCTGAAAAAATCTTGATTTCACAGGGAAAGTTTGATAAAGTGTAACTGTGAGACTATGGCGGCAAGCCAGACGAGAAAGAGAGGGACAACTTACATGGCACAGAATCCCAATGAAGAACTGGAACAGGAAGAGATGACTGTCACACTGACCCTGGATGACGGAAGTGAACTGGAGTGTGTGGTGCTGACGATTTTTGAGGCAGGCGACAGAGATTACATTGCTCTGCTTCCGATGGAAGGCGCTGAGGCTGAAGAGGGTGAAGTATATCTGTATCGTTATACAGAGGATGCAGATGGAAATCCCAGCCTGGACAACATCATGGATGATGACGAGTATGAGATCGTAGCAGACGCATTTGACGAGCTTCTGGATGATCAGGAGTTTGATGAGCTGGTAGGCGAAGAGGATCTGGATTAAACGTATTCGGACGACGGCAGAGATTTTTTCTCTGCCGTTTTTTCATTTCATAGGAAATTGCGTCCTATGAAATAAAAACGCTCCGCGAGGATCGCCATGCGGCGGTAGAGAATTTTGTCGCAGAAGCGACCCGCCGCAGGCGGAGAAGCTCGCGAGCGGGCTTCTTTTTCACATCATAGAAAAGAGTATCCTGAGAATTGCACAACAAATGAGGAAAATTGAAAAATGAAAAGAGAAACAAACATACCTTTCTGCCTTCTTTCTGTACTGGGGATTATTTTTGTGGTAGACGGACATCTGAATCACAGCTTTTTTGATATCGGCGGTCTGATTCCTTATTACGCATTTCATATGCCATTGTTTGTTTTCATATCCGGATATTTTTTCCGTATGGACGAGGGAGAAAGTCTTTGGGGATTTGCTGAACGAAAATTTGTACGGCTGATGATTCCTTATTATTTCTGGAATCTGGTTTACGGACTTCTCGCTGCATTTCTCCGGAGAAACGGTTTCCTCTTTGGAGAACCTGTGACGTTTAACACCATGTTTCTGGAACCTTTTCGTTTGGGGTATCAGTTTATTTTAAATCATGCGGCCTGGTTTGTTCCGTCCCTTTTTCTGGTAGAGCTTGTCTACAGAGCCTTGAGTTCCTGGAAATTCTGCAAAAACAAAGGGAAATCTGTCTGGAGCCTTTTTTGGCTGACTTTTGCAGGAGGAATTTGCGGGATTATTATGTCCAGAGCTGCAGGAAATGAAGGATTTTTTCTGACTGCGGAAAAAATGCTGTTTCTGCTTCCTTTTTACAGCGCAGGAGTTTTATATCGCAGAGAACTGGAAGCAAAAGACCGTTTGGGAAACGGGCTCTATTTTTCTGTAATTCTGGGAGCAGCAGTGGTTCTGTGGCTCAGCGGAAAACCCTTGATTTATTCAGTCAGTACCTGCAGGGATTTTTCCGGCTGTCTTCTTCCTTATATTACCGGGTTTCTTGGAATTGCTTTCTGGCTCCGTGTCAGCAAAATACTTGCTCCGGCATTTCGCAGCAGCCGTTTTCTTGAGTTTTTTGGAAGAAATACCTTTTCCATTATGATGCATCACATGATGGTGTTTTTTCTTCTGACAACGTGCTTTGCATTTGGTGCAAAATATATGGGAATGTTTGGCGATTTTGATTATGCACGTTATAAAAGCGATATTTATTACTGCTACCGGCCGGGGGGAGAAGCACAGTGGATTATAATTTATCTGCTGGCTGGCCTTATGGTTCCTCTGGGATTTCAGAAAATACTGATGATATTCAGGGGAAAAGTAAAAATTACATATTTCAATCAAATAAGACAATGGATTCATGAGAAAAAAACAGGTATAATCAGGCAAGAGCCGTACAATGTTTCCGATTCAGGTGAAAGCGGAAGAGATAAGGCTCTGAATATGAAGACTGATCAGCAGAAAGAGAAAAGTGAGGTTAAATGATGAACAGCAGGGTACCGCAGCTGTCGTGGCTGGAAAATCCGGAGGTATTTGCCGTAAACCGTCTGCCGGCACATTCGGATCACCGGTTTTATGAAAGTGAAGAAACCATGGAGACAGGAGAGAAGGCCGGGGGACGGATGCCTCTTCGCCAGTGCTTAAATGGAACCTGGAAGTTTTCCTATGCAGAAAATCCATCCCTCAGAAAGGCGGAATTCTATCAGGAAGATTTTGATGATTCTGATTTTCATGAAATCCAGGTTCCGGGACATATTCAGCTTCAGGGATATGATAAATGCCAGTATATTAATACCATGTATCCGTGGGACGGACATTCGGAATTGCGTCCGCCCGAAATAGACTGGGATTACAATCCGGTGGGAAGCTATGTCCGGGAATTTGATCTGGAGAAGCCCCTTTCCGGAAAGCGGGTGATTCTTTCTTTCCAGGGAGCAGAAACTGCCATGTATGTATGGCTGAACGGAGTCTTTGTCGGATATGGTGAGGACAGCTTTACTCCATCTGAGTTTGATGTGACTCCCTGGATCCGGGAACAGGGAAACCGTCTGGCAGTTGAGGTTTATAAGAGAAGCAGCGCAAGCTGGATTGAGGATCAGGATTTTTTCCGTTTTTCAGGAATTTTCCGGGATGTGTATCTCTATGGGATTCCAGATGTTCATCTTCAGGATTTGTTTGTAAATGCCGGGCTGGAGCATGATTATCAGGACGGACGGCTGAAAGCAGAGCTGTCTCTGGCAGAAAAAAACAGCGAAAAACAGTTTTCTGGCTGCCGCGTGGCTGCGTCTTTAAAAGACAGAGCGGGAAAACAGATCTGGGCGTCGGAAGCATGTGTTCCGGATGAAAATGGCAGGGTAGTTTTTGAGTCCTCTGTTTCCCGGGTTCATGCCTGGAGCAGTGAAGATCCGTATTGTTATATGCTGTACATTGAAATCAGGGACGGAGAGGGACGTCTGACGGAGATTGTGCCGCAGAAAATCGGCTTTCGTACTTTTGAAATGAAGGATCAGATCATGTGTCTGAACGGAAAACGTCTGGTATGGAAGGGAATTAACCGTCATGAATTTGATGTCCGTCTGGGACGGTCGATCACAGAGAAGGAAATGCTCTGGGATATCCGTTTTTTGAAGCAGCACAATTTAAATGCTGTGCGGACCTGCCATTATCCCAACCAGAGCCGGTGGTATGAGCTGTGCGATGAGTATGGGATTTATCTGATTGATGAGGCAAATCTGGAGAGTCACGGCTCCTGGCAGAAAATGGGAGTCTGTGAGCCGTCCTGGAATGTGCCGGGAAGTCTTCCCCAGTGGAAAGCCTGCGTAGTCGATCGTGCCAGATCGATGCTGGAGAGAGATAAAAACCACCCGTCTGTTCTTGTCTGGTCCTGTGGAAACGAATCTTATGCCGGGGAGGATATTCTGGCTATGTCCCGGTATTTTAAAGAACGGGACAGCTCCCGTCTGGTTCATTATGAGGGGGTCTTCTGGAACAGGGAGTTTGATGAAATCAGTGATATGGAAAGCCGGATGTATGCAAAGCCTCAGGAAGTAGAGGAATATCTGAAGCAGAACCCCAAAAAGCCGTTTATTCTCTGTGAATATATGCATGCCATGGGAAATTCCTTAGGCGGTATGGAGGAGTATACCAGACTGGCAGAACGCTATCCCATGTATCAGGGCGGATTTATCTGGGATTACATTGACCAGGCGCTGGTAAAAAAAGACGGAGAAAAAGAGGTGTTGGGTTATGGCGGAGATTTTACCGATCGTCCAACGGATTATAATTTCTGCGGAAACGGTATTGTATACGGAAACAGAACGCCATCTCCCAAGGCGGCTGAAGCAAAGGCCCTGTATCAGAACCTGAAGCTGACACCGGAAGCGGGACAGGTTCTTGTGAAAAATGAAAATCTGTTTACAGACACCTCAGACCGGGAATTTGTGTACCGGATTTTGAAAAATGGAAACCAGGTGTACGAAACACGTTTTGATGCAGTGGTAAAAGAAGGGGAGGAGAAACGGGTTCCGGTAGATTTGCCGGAGGAATTTCGGAATCTTCAGGCTGTTTCCCGCAGTCTGACCGGGGACAGGGCTGTTCAGGATGAATATGTCTATCAGGTTTCCGCCCTCTTAAAAGAAGATACTTTATGGGCGGAAAAAGGCTTTGAAACAGATTTCGGGGAGACTCTGGAGTCAGAGGCGTCCGGACTGGTTTCCTGCCCTGGAAAAGCCGGCAGGGAGGAACTGAGCATAAAGTCAGAGGAAATCCCGCTGACGGCAAAAGAGGAGCCTCTTACGGTGATTCACGGAGATGTGAACCTGGGTGTGAAGGGCAGAGGATTTTCTGTCCTGTTTTCCAGAACAGAAGGGGGAATCGTTTCTCTCAGATACGGAGAAAAGGAATGGATTGCAAGAGCGCCTATGCCTACATACTGGAGAGCTTCTACGGACAATGACAGAGGAAATCATTTTGCGGCAGACAGCGCTGCGTGGATGGCGGCAGATCAGTTCTGCCGGTATGACAATACCCGGATTCAGATAGAGGAATCTGAAAATCAGGTTACAGTAACCTATCGCTATGGAGTTCTGGTTCATCCGGAAACAGAAACAAGAGTAACCTATACTGTAGGAGCAGATGGAAAAATCCAGACATCCGTTCATTTTTGCGGAAAAACGGGCCTTCCCCAGCTGCCGCTGTTTGGAATGAGATTCCGCCTTCTGCCGGATGCAGACAGGTTTTCCTATTACGGATATGGTCCGGAGGAAAGCTATCCGGATCGGAAACACGGGGTTCGGCTGGGAATTTTCTACGGAACACCGGAGGGAAATATGGCTTCGTATCTGATTCCCCAGGAATGCGGAAACAGAAGCGGGGTAAGGTGGATGAAAGTTCTGGACTCACAGGGAAACGGACTGAAATTTACTGCAGCGGGAAGGCCGCTGGATATGAACGTGCTTCCCTATACGGCGCTGGAGCTGGAGCAGGCTCTCCACGAAGAAGAGCTTCCCGTATCCCATAATACGATTGTTACAGTGCTGGGAGCGCAGAGAGGTGTTGGAGGAGATGACAGCTGGGGAGCTCCTGTACACCGGGCTTATGAAATCAGCGGGGAAAAGGATATTGATTTTCATTTTGTAATAGAAGGCTGCAGGGAATAACAAGGAGCAGCCGGACAGGATATTTTCCCGGTTTTCTGCTGCAGGAAAGCCGGGAAAGAATGCTCTGAAAGGTATGCCAAAAGCCTTGAAAAAAAATTAAAAAACTTTTTGAAAAAAGTGTTGACAAATACATAGATATATCATATAATACCCTTGTTGCTCGTTGAGAGACAGCTAATCCTCGATAGCTCAGTCGGTAGAGCACGCGGCTGTTAACCGCGCTGTCGTAGGTTCAAGTCCTACTCGGGGAGTTTGGGTCCATGGAGACCAGATTATCCGGCCCCATGGTCAAGCGGTTAAGACATCGCCCTTTCACGGCGGTAACACGAGTTCGAATCTCGTTGGGGTCATTTTATTGAAACAGGATTGTTTCAATGCATAAAATAAAATATGGCGACATAGCCAAGCGGTAAGGCGTGGGTCTGCAACACCCTGATCACCAGTTCAAATCTGGTTGTCGCCTCTGAGGAATCATCGAAAGATGGTTCCTTTTTTTGTTTTACAAGAATTTTCGGAATTTTAACTGTTTGATTAGCTGTGAAGTAAGATGGCGCTATCCGATTTTCACATCTTCTGCTATAATAGAATCATTCACGAAACGGCATTTTAAATAGCCGCGACAAAATTATTTTATAATATGGAGGAAGCGAAAATGGCAGAAAAATTACAGGAATACAGCCTGACCTGGGAAGTAACGGATGAGATGACGGCAAAGCGAATCGGAAGCGCAGGTTCCCAAATTTTGTCTACTCCGAATATGGTGGCCCTGATGGAGGCGGCAGCGCTGGAACTGGCGAAATCGTATCTGGAGGAAGGACAGACGACGGTCGGAGCGGAGATTCACTGCCGCCATCTGGCGCCGACGCCGGTGGGAATGAAGGTAACAGCGACTGCAAAACTCCGCAGCATTGAGCGCCGGAAAATGTGGTTTGATATTGAAGTAAACGATGAGAAGGGCAAATGCGGCGAAGGGTCCCATCTGCGGATCATGGTAAATTCAAAGGCGATGAGCGACAAGGCTGCGAGCAAGGCGGAATAAGGAGTATCAGGTTTAAGTATCATGCACGGAGTTTGCCGTTCTGGAATAAGGGGGAGCGGCAAAATCAGTTTGTGGTATGCCATGCGTGTGAATAGAGATAAAGAAAAGTTACTGGTCCTGTGTGTGTGCAGTAACATAGAAAGAGAGGCAGCGGTGCGGACAGAAACGATAGGGTGGATCATTGGCATTTTGATTGCGGCAGCGCTTGTCTGGTGGATTTACCGCAAAATAAAGAGGAAAATGCGGCAGCTGGCGAGTACGCCGGAGATACAGGTGCTTCGGTATGTGGCAAAGCATTTATCGGAAGGTGATTTGACGCAGCCAGACGCATCCAAACCGTGTTCGCTGGCGGGAATGGACCGGCTGTGCCTGCCGCAGATTGAAAAAGATTTCCCAGAGTTTAACTGGAGCGAGTGGAAGACTCAGATCGAGACAG